>CASFOP010000009.1 GCA_949296525.1 uncultured bacterium
TTCTGTTAAACCCCTTTTGTGCGAGCCGGAGAAGGCAACTGTAGGAGGTTTTAAAAAACCTTTTCCGGCCCGCTTCAAAAAATGTATCAAAAAAAAAAAACGAGTCAAGGGGGTGGCATTTTGACGGTGCAAACGGCATTTTCAATCAGGGGGCACCAAAAGCGGGATTTGTTTTTGTATGTGCATATAAGTTAAGGCAGGGAAAAGGCAGAAAGCCCGTTTATAAATGACCGGGCTTTGAAGGGTACGGCGGCCCGCCGTTTTTGCTACACTATATATATGAAGAAAATCCTTTTTGGTTGTCTGCCGTTTTTAGCGCTGTTGTGTTTGTGCGCCTGCGGCGGCTATGAATATACCACCGTTACGCTGTCCGACGGTTTTACCATCCGCACGGCACTGGCCGATACGCCGCAAAAAACCGAAAAGGGGCTGATGTTTGTCAAAAAACTCCCCGCCGATGAAGGCATGCTGTTTGTATTTGAACAAGAGGAAGAACATTATTTTTGGATGAAAAACACCCTGATAGATTTAGACATTATTTTTTTAGACCCGCAGGGACGCATTACCGTGCAGTATGAGCGCGTGCCGCACACCTATACCTATACGCCGGATGCACAGGTGCCCGTAGTGGCCGGCCGGGCACAGTATGTGCTGGAGGCCGCCGCCGGCACCATTACGCGCCACGGCCTGCAGCCCGGCGACAGACTGGAGTTTACATTGCCCCAATGAAACGGAAAGTTTATTTTTTTCTCATCCTGTTTTTTGGCGCGCCTTTTGTGGCGGCGCAAGGCCCAAACATGGATTTATTGTACGCCAATGCGCGAGAACACCTGCTCCATCTGATTAATATAGACACTTCCCAGCCAAACCCCGATGAAACCGCCGCCGCGCGCTATATTTACAAAGAACTGAACAAGCACCGTATAGACTGGGATTTCCTTTCCCCGCGCAAGGGATCTGCCAACCTGCTGGCGCGCATCAAAGGCTCCGACCCGCAGGCCAAGCCCCTGTTGCTCATTTCCCATTTAGACACACAGTCCGCCGGGGAAGGCTGGTCCTTTCCTCCCTTCAAAGCTACCGTGCAGGACGGACGTATTTATGGCCTGGGCGCTACCGACGCCAAAAATTATACCGCCATGCATCTGGCCCTGTTTACGCAAATACAGGACTCCGGCCTGACGCCCAAACGCGATATTATTTTTCTGGTTACGTCCGGCGAAGAATCAGGCAGCGACACGGGCCTGAAATGGCTGGGCGAAACGCAATGGGACAAAATCAACGCCGGCTACGCGCTCAACGAAGGCGGCGGACTGATTAAAAATGACCCGCACGGGCACACCCTGCTGTTTGCCGAGGCCGGGACCAAAATGTATATGGACATTAAAATTACCGCCTCCGGCGAAGCGGCCCACTCGTCTATGCCCGTGGCGGACAACGCGGTATACCGCCTTTCCCAGGCGCTTTCGCGCCTGCCGGATTTTAATCCCCCCTTCCGTTTAACCCCGGCCACCAAAGAATTTTTTACCCGCATTTTACCCCTGCAAGATGAAGACGGGCAAACCACCATGCGCATGCTGCTTTACGGCACTGCCCAGGAACAGCAGATGGCCGCCGACATCATGGCAAAAGATCCGTTTTTCCGCACGCAGCTCAAAGACACGGTCAACCCCGTCAATATTTCTTCCGGCACGGATACAGGCTCGTCATCTTCCGAAGCCTCCGCCGTCGTCAATGTGCGCTTGCTGCCGGGCACCGATCCGGACGCATTTTTGGAAGAGCTTAAGAATTTCCTGGGAGATGAAGAATATTTAACCCTCTCCGTACTGGAAGGGCCCCAACTGCCTTTCCCCCGTCCGATGGACGGCACGGATGAACTGTTTGCTTCCATTACCACAACCGCGCAGCGCATGTGGCCGCACGCGGCGGTGGTGCCGGGCATGAGCCCCGCCTCCGGCGACGGGGAATTTTTGCGCCGGCTGGGCGTCATCACATACGGGTTGGGCCCGGCTATGGATTCCCAGGGGCCGGCGGCCTCCCCCCACGCGCCGGACGAATACATTTCCGAAGAAGATTACCGCGAACAGGTGGACTTTTTTACCGCACTGGTGTATGATTTTGCGCTGGGACAAAACATTCTTCCCCCGGCCGCCGCGGAAACGGACACGGAAAATACATTAAAATAATATGGACGAACACACAAAACAAGCCTTACTGCAATTTCAACAGACGGAACTGACGGAAAGCCTGATTTACGACAGGCTGGCCGCCCTGGAGAAAACCCCCGACAACGCCGCCGTGCTGCGGCGCATCGCGCGTGAAGAAGCGCGCCACCACGACATTATCGGCCGCGTCACGGGCCAATGCGCCCTGCCTGACAAAAGCAAAATTTGGCGTTACACGCTTTTGGCCCGCCTGCTGGGGCTGACTTTTGCCATTAAACTGATGGAGGGAGGCGAAAGCCACGCCTCCGCCGCTTACCGCGCCTTCGGCGATTATCCGGCCGTACAACAGCTGGCCGAAGAAGAAGACAAGCACGAAAACGAACTGATTGCGCTGATTAATGAGGAACGCTTAAATTATATCGGCTCGGTGGTGCTGGGTTTAAGCGACGCCCTGGTGGAATTTACCGGCGCACTGGCCGGGTTTACCTTTGCCCTGCAAAACCCGCGCCTGGTGGCGCTGACGGGCGCCATTACGGGCATTGCGGCGGCATTGAGCATGGCCTCCTCGGAATATCTTTCCTCCAAAACGGAAAAGGCCGAAGGGAAACACCCGTTTAAAGCCGCCGTCTATACGGGCGGAGCCTATATTTTAACGGTGACATTGCTGGTGGCACCGTATGCGGTGCTGAACAATGTGTTTGCCGCGCTGGGCCTGATGCTGTGCTTTGCGCTGTGTGTCATCGCGGCGTTTACGTATTACTATTCCGTCGCCAAAGGCGAAAGTTTCAAAAAACGCTTTTTGGAAATGGCCGGCTTAAGTTTCGGCGTGGCCGCGGTGAGCTTTCTGATCGGCTATCTGTTACAGACCTGGACGGGCATACAGGCGTAACGGCCGCCGTTTTGCAGCCATTAAAACAGGGGAAGCAAAATTTTGCTCCCCCTGCTCTGTATATAGACCGCTATAAATCGGCTTCTATCTCTATCGGGCAGTGATCCGAGCCCATCACGTCAGACAGCATACGCGCGCTTTTGAGCTTGCCCACGGATTTTTCGTCAATAAAAAAGTAATCAATGCGCCAGCCCACATTCCTTTTGCGCGCGCCGGTTTTGTAATCCCACCAGGTGTAATGCCCCCCGTCTTTGACAAAACAGCGGAAGGTATCCGCGTACCCTTCGGTAAAAAACCGGTCCAGCCAGGCACGCTCCTGCGGCAAAAAACCGGTGTTCTTTTCGTTTTCTTTGGGACGGGCCAGGTCTATGGGCTGGTGGGCGGTGTTTACGTCCCCGCACACGATAACGGTTTTTCCCGTTTTAAACAGTTCTTTGCTTTTCTGCAAAAACAAATCATAAAAACGCAATTTAAAATCAATGCGCTCCGGCCCCTGCCCGCCGTTGGGGAAGTAAATATTTAAAAAGAAAAACGCCGGATACTCCAGTATCAGCGTGCGGCCTTCGCAGTCAAACTCCTCTTTCCCCAAGCCGTATTGCACGCTTAACGGCTCCCGCCGCGCATACACGGCCACCCCGCTGTAGCCTTTGCGCTCAGCAGAGGCAAAATACGCATGCCAACCCTGCGGCGCGCGCAGCGCCTCCGACAGCTGCTGCGGCATGGCTTTGGTTTCCTGCAAGGCCAGAATATCCGCCCCGCAGGTTTGCAGAAAATCCGCAAAGCCTTTCTTTTCCACGGCGCGCAGGCCGTTTACATTCCAGGATATGAGTTTAGTCAGCACGGCGCTTACTCCTTAAAATAGTATAATAAGTATTATAATAAATTGCCCGTATATACGGCGGAGCCGGCTATGATTAAACAAGGAAAATGCTTTTTTACCTCTGAATCCGTGTCCAAGGGACACCCCGACAAAATCTGCGACCAGATTTCCGATTTGATTTTGGACGAAATTTTGAAAAAAGACCGCACCGCGCGCGTGGCGTGTGAAACCTACATTACGCGCGGCCTGGTGGTGGTGGGCGGAGAAATTACCACCAAAACCTGGGTGGACGTGGAACACCTGGTGCGCGGGCTGCTGAAAGACATCGGCTATACCGACGCCAAATACGGCTTTAACGCAGACACCTGCGCGGTGGTCAACGTCATCGGCAAACAGTCTCCCGACATCAGCCAGGGTGTGGATGTGGGCGGTGCGGGCGACCAAGGCTTAATGGTCGGCTACGCCGTGGACGAGACCATGGAATATATGCCCCTGCCGCTGGTGCTGGCCAACGACATTTTGCGCAACCTGGAACGGGCGCGCAAAAGCAAAACCCTGCCTTATATTGGCCCCGACGCCAAAAGCCAGGTAACCGTGGAGTATCAGGACGGGGAGCCCGTGCGCGTGGACACGGTGGTGCTTTCCACCCAACACACGGAAGACATTCTGGACCGCTCCGGCCATAAAATCACCGAGAAATCCAAAGACGAAATCGCCGCGGTGGCCATTTTCCCCGCTATTAAAAAATGGATGGACAAAAACACCAAGATTTTGATTAATCCGACGGGCAAATTTGTCATCGGCGGCCCGCAGTCCGACACCGGCATGACGGGACGCAAAATTATCGTAGACACCTACGGCGGACGCTGCCCGCACGGCGGCGGCGCCTTCTCCGGCAAAGACCCCACCAAAGTGGACCGCTCCGCCGCGTATATGGCGCGTTACATCGCCAAAAATATTGTGGCGGCCAAGCTGGCCAAAGAATGCACGGTGCAAATCGCTTACGCCATCGGTAAGGAAGATCCCGTAGGCTTTTATGTGGATACGGACGGCACGGGCAAAATCCCCGATGAAAAACTGGCCGATATCGCACGCAAAATTTTCCCGTTAACGCCCAAGGGGATCATTGAGCATTTTAAACTCAGAAATCCCATTTATTTGCAAACGGCTGCGGGAGGTCACTTCGGCCGCAAGGAATTTCCGTGGGAAGCCACGGATAAAGTAAAAGCCCTTCAGGCCGCCGCAAAATAAGTTTGACACAGCAAGCCCCGCACCTATCCGTGCGGGGCCTTTATATTTGCCCGCCTACTGTGCATTTGTCTGCTGATAACAGGCATAATTGCCCAGAACCTGACGGGTATAGCCCATAGATTTCAGTATTTTCCGCCACCCGATCCCGTCCCCGTAAGAAGTACACATGCCGGACAGCCCCCCCACTTTCCGGTCTTCTGCCGGCAGGCTTAAGTAAACGCCAAAGCCGTTGAGCATATATTTCCCGGACGTAAACACCGCGCGGCTAATATTGGTTTCCAGGCTGAGGGTAATGCCAGGGGATTTGCCGTCCCGGACGGACAGTACACAATCAGCGGCCCAATGGCCGCCGTCATAGTAGCCGGTCTCCCGCCGGACTATCTCCGGGAAGGCGGACGCATAATCAACATCCAGCAAATTCAGACACAGAGTATAACGCCCGTTGGCCATATAATAACGTTCCTGTGCGTCCAGCAAGGTCCGGCTCCATGTCTGCAGGGCGGCGGCACGGGAGCGCCAGACGGCCCTTTGATATTGCGCCACGGCTATGGCAGCTAAAATGCCAATGATTAAAACAACGACTAATAATTCTATCAATGTAAAACCGGTTTTGAAAATCCGGTCACCAAAACTTTTACCGGAAACCCGTCCCAGATTTTTCATTTTTTGCCCCTGTAATACGCCGTCCAACAAACAAATATCGGCCATAACGGCTTTTTATTTTGGCCATGTATAGGGTATCAAAAAAAAAAACGGGTCAAGGGGAGAGAATTAAACAGCAAAAAACACCGACGAAAAAACGCCACAACGGCCACGGCAAACGACACACCAGCACCGCTACTACGTCATGCCAGACTTGTTTCGGCATCTGCTCCGCCTGCACTTTCATAATGGCGGGGATCCTGAAACGAGTTCAGGATGACATGGTTCAGGATGACCTTATGGATGTTTTAGGATGACTGGACAAATAGCCGTAAAAATAAATGAAGAGCCTTCCCCGGATGCGGCGGCCCGCAGGGTTCGGGGATCTTCCGCTGGAACGCCGCTATAAGTCACTTTTCCTTCGGAAGATGCCCGACTAAAACCTCGGCAATGACCTCTTGTTAAATGAAGCATGCGGAGTTTATTTTGGCAAACGCTCTGCTTTTAATAGGATGTTATCTAAAAACCTGCCTTCCGGGCAGTGCTGGATTTCTTAACTTACATGGCGGACCCGGAAATAATTTTCCCGGCCCGGCGTATCACTCGCCGTTCCGTACTCTTTGCATACCGCCCGGCCGGCATCCGTCGTACCAATGCAATAAATGCTGTAACTGACATAATCGGAATCAAACGTCATCTCCCAGCCTATCCCCGGAGCAGGGAAATGCTGGCAGAAACCCTGGTTGCTGGTTGGCGTGCGGTTGCAGCTCCATATCCCCGTATCAATGCTTAATACGGACAAATCCCCCGTATAATGTCCCGTAGCCATTTTATATTCTTTTTGCGCCGTTTCCAGGGCAGTTACACGGGGTAAAGCACCGACGGCGCGACTTTTTAACACGGCTTTCTGGTACTGCGGCACTGCTATGGCCGCCAACATTCCAATAATTAAAACGACAACTAACAGCTCTATCAGTGTAAATGCGGCGTTTTTCTCACTTTTCATACGAAAAGTGTATCAAAAAAAAAAAACGGGTCAAGACTGGGCAGTTAAACAGCAAAAATGCCAACGGGGAAACGGCACAACGGTCACGGCAGCTTTTTTGATAGGGTCATGCCGAACTTGTTTCGGCATCTACACCGCACACTAAATAGCTTTATGTATCTAAAAACCCCGCGCAACCTTGTGTTGCGCGGGGCGGAAAGTGAACTGCTTATGAGAACCTGCGGTACTCCCGCACAGGTGCTGCACTGCATGGCACCCATGCTTTTATCCGGCGAACGGGCCGCGGATTATTTTTCCTCGGCGGCTGCTTCGGCTTTCGGAGCCTCGGCTTTGGCGTCGGGGATGGTGGGTTCCACTTCAGTCAACGCTTCAATTTTCACTTTGATTTTGGCCGTTACGGTGGGTTTCAAATAAATGCCCACTTCCGTTTCGCCCAAGGCTTTGACGGGCATATTCAGCTCAATATTTTCTTTGGCGATTTTATGGCCCAAAGCGGTCAAGGCTTTAAAAATGTCGGCTTTGTTGACGGAGCCGAACACCACGCCGTCGCTGTTGACGGTTTTGGTGAAGGGTAACACCACGCCTTCCAGTTTTTCGGCAATGGCGCGGGCTTCTTTGAGTTCGGCTTCAATTTTTTTGGCGCGGCGTTCGGCACCCAGCTGCCAGTTCTTCACGGCGCCCGGGGTGGCTTCTTCGGCCAGCTTCTGCGGCACCAGGAAATTTCTGGCGTAACCGGTTTTCACTTCCACGATATCGCCGGCCATGCCCAGATTTTTTACGTTTTCTCTCAAAATAACTTTCATTTCAAATTCTCCCTAAACACTTATTTCTTCGGCAGCGAGTACGGCAAAATGGCCAAATTGCGGTCGCGTTTGATGGCTTTGGTAATCTGGCGCTGGTGTTTGGCGCAGGTGCCGGTGATGCGGCGGGAGAGGATTTTCCCGCTTTCCATCGTGAAGGATTTGACGAATTGGAAATTTTTGTAATCCACGTTTTCAATCTTTTCGGCGCAGACTTTGCACACCTTGCGGCGGCTTTCAAAGCGTTTTTTCATAAACGGTCTGGCCGGTCTTTCCGGTCTGGCGGCCGCGGCGGGAGCAGCGGCGGCGGGTGCGGCATTGGTTTTGATTTCTTCGGACATTGTTTTCACTTCCCTCTTAATTTCTAAAATTTAAAACGGCACGTCGTCTTCCATGACAGGCTGGTCCACATCCACAGAAGGTACGTCGTCTTTGGCGGCCGGCTGGGCGGAATAATCGGCCCCGCCGGAGAAATTGCTTTCCAAAATCTGCAGGCGGCGGCAGGTAATCTGCAGCGACTTGCGGGTCTGGCCCGTGTTTTTATCGGTATATTCGCTGCTGGTCAGGCGTCCGTCCACATACACGGGGGTGCCTTTTTTCAGGCGGTCTTTGGCCCGTTCGGCGGCGGCGCCCCAGACTACCACGGGCACGAACACAGTATCATCCTTCCATTCATTGGTGGTCTGATCCAGGTAGCGGCGGTTGACGGCCACGTCAAAGCGGCACACTGCCTGCCCCTTTTGGGTAAAGGCCACATTCGGGTCGCGCGTTAAGCGGCCCGCGACAAGGACTTGGTTCTGTTCCGGAAGTCTGATTTGGCCTGCCATAAGCGCCTCTTATTTGGCCACCGGAGCCGGCTTGGCTTTGATTTCGCTGGCCAGCATGACCATGGAGCGCAGCACTTTTTCGTTGAGCTTCATGGCTTCATCCCACGTTTTGATGAAGTTCGGTTCGGCTTTGAATTTCAGGTACAGATAAAAGCCGTCACGGACGTGGTTAATGTCGTGGGTGAATTTGCGGCGGCCCAGCTTTTCCTCGCTGGTTACTTCCCCGCTGTTTTTGGCGACCAGTTCTTTGACTTTGGTCACGAATTCCGCCACTTCCCCGTCGGAGAGCTGCGGTTTGACAATCGTTACAGTTTCGTAGGTTCTCATAGATTTATTATACTATTTCCGTTCTCTGATTTTCCAGACAAAAAACCTCACAGGGCGTCCTTTCCGCCCCGCGTGGCTTTTATTGAATCTCTTTTGGGCACTGACTCACCTGCGGCCCGGGCGATTCTTTCCTTGAAGATATTATAACAAAAAGAAAATATTTTTGGCAACCGGCATTAATTTGAAATTAAATAAGCGGTACAGGCCCCGCTGCCGCCACAAGTAGTGCTAACCGGGGAGCCGCCCAATGTTTTGCACAGGCGGTGCACTTTTGGGTTGTCATTATAGGCATAGCAGTACATTTTCCCCTTCCAGGAGCTTTGATCCAGTCCGATATTTAACCGCATATCCAGCTCCCATCTTGCATTGAAGGCGGACACCATCCAGGGATTGGATGAGCCGGCGGCCACGATGGAAAAGAAATCCCCGTTGTCATAACGCAGGCCGTTGCCCTCTGACAAAACCCCTCCGGCCGGCATTTGTATGTCCAACAGGGAAAAATCCTGCGTATATGTCCCGTTGGCCATATAATAACGCTCCAGTGCGTCTTTAACGGATTTGCCCAGCACCAGCAGGCGGCTGGCGTGGGCTTTATCTACTGCGGCGGTATATTGCGGTACGGCAATGGCTGCCAATATGCCGATAATCAGCACCACCACCAACAGTTCTATCAGCGTAAAGCCGGCCCGTTTGACGGCCTGCGGATGAGATTCTAAGAGAGAATCTCCGGAGCGGCTTCATGAATAAAGCCGCCTAAAATACCTTCAGAGCGGTTTTTATTCCCCGGATACATTTTTTGATAAATTTTGCCCATACGCAAAATTTATCAAAAAAAAAAAACAATGCAAGCCCTTTTAAAAAACGCTGCCCAACCCGACTATCCGCGTTGTTTAGCTTTGCCCTATATAAACAGGCGGTAAAAACGCAATGACCCGTTTTTTAACACATTAACCGGCATCAGGACGCTGCCGGTAAATTTCCGCCATGGCCCGGGAAGGAATTAACGGGGTATTATGCCGTAAAATCCAAGAAGATTCCCTCAAATCCTTCTGCAGCGTTTCCACGGGGACTTCGCAATAGGCCAAATCAAACCCGCTGTACACTTCCCCGTTTTCCACATTGACAATAACGCCGTTCGGCCCGTGCAAGTTTACAAAATAAGACAGTTTCGGGTTTCCCGCCGCACGCGCAAACAAAGACAGGGCCTCCAGCACCCGCAGGGCCGTTGCTTCATCCCCATACGAGGCCAACAAATATACCTGCACTTCTTCCGCCGCCTCCAGCACCGGTTTAAAAAAACGCCAGGACGCTTTCAGATCAGTTCCGTCACTCACATGGGCCAGGCCGGCTTTGATAATGCGGCCCTCTTTTTTACCCACCAAGACCACCGCAATACAAGTGGCCACTCCGAACGTCCCCATATATTTCCTTTCCGTACCGTCCGTGACCAAAAATTCCCGAATTAAGACGGGCGAAACTTTGCCGTCCCGCTTAAAAACCCCGAGCTGCGGGGAAGGACTGCCCAGTAAAATACGCCGCAGCGGGTCCTGCTCTTTGGCAATCTGGGCGGCCCGGGCGGCGGACTGCTCCAAATTTTTTTCCAAAGAATATGTTGAAAGGCCCCTCGGCGCCTCCAAAGGCAGGTAGGCAAACGAGGGATAAGAGAGCATGGAAAATAAAAAAAGAAAAATCAAAATGTTACGCATATTGTTCTCCCATAAAAAAGGTATTTCCTTAATAACCGTTTCTTTAATTACTGCCTAAGCAGGAAAATTTTGGCGGGGCTGGCGGCACCTTTGACAAGGGAAAGTTTGTTCTCCGCCACGCCCAAATGCGCCGCCAGCGCGGCGCGTACGGCGGCATTGGCCAGGCCGCGTTCAGCAGGGGCTTTGACCCAAATTTCAAAACTGTCCGGCGTTTTTTGCAGGAGTTTTTCCTTCTTCTCCCCCGCATGCGCCTTTACTTTTAGATATTGTTCCATACATTTCCGCCGATATTGGAAATGTTTATAAAAAGTCCGTTTGGCGGAAATGTCTGTTTTGTATGTCTGAGCAAAGCGAGTTTACAAAACAGCCGCCAAACGGATTTTTTATATTTCCCAATCGGCTAGCCTTTTTGCTTCCTTTTTGGGCAATGCCAAAAAGGAAGCGGGTCAGGGGCAGCGCCCCTATTTTTCAATCAGGCTCTTGGCCGTCATGTCCGCCGGTTTTTCCAACCCCATGACCTGCAAAACCGTTACGGCGATATCGCCCAAATTGCCGGTTTTGGCCATATGCGCGTGGGCATCGTCCGGATTGACATAGACGAAGTCCACCAGGTTGGTCGTATGCGCGGTTTTGGGCATATTGATTTTTTCGTCCCACATTTCTTCGGCGTTGCCATGGTCGGCGGTAATCATCACCGCATAGCCTTTGGCCAGGGCGGCCTCGGTTACCTTGCCCACGCATTCGTCCACCACTTCAATGGCTTTGACGACGGAATTAAAGTTGCCGGTGTGGCCCACCATATCCCCGTTGGCAAAGTTAATGACGATAAAATCATACTTTCCGCCTTCCAGCTGTTTGACGGCTTCGTCCGCCACGCGGTAGGCTTCCATTTCCGGGTGTTCGGCAAAAGTGGCGGGGTCAAAGCGGCCTTTGATTTCAATGCGGTCCTCTCCTTCATACGGCTGGATTTGCTTGCCGTTGAAAAAAGAAGTAACGTGTTTAAACTTCTGCGTTTCGGCCAGGCGCAGCTGCTTCAGGCCGGCTTTGGAAATCACCTGGCCCAGCAAATTGTCCATACCGCCGCCGTCAGTCATAGACGGAAGGGCGTTATAAGGGAAAGAATCGTAATATTTGGTCAGGCCGCAGTAAACGCACGGGACACGGGTAATTTTGCCCGGGTAAGCGGGGTCAATAAAGGCTTTGGTCAGCTGAATGGCGCGGTCCTGGCGGAAGTTAAAGAAAATCACGCTGTCGCCTTCCGTCATGCCTTTGTAATCGCCCAGCACCGTGGGCGGAATGTATTCGTCCACCATGGGTCCGCCGTCCGGCGTTTTAAGGGTTTCGTAATCGGTCTGTACGGCTTCTTCGGCCGTCTTGGCGTGCGCACCCTGCGCGTGCACAATCAGGTTATAGGCCTGGTCGGTCAGCGCCCAGTTTTCGCTGCGGTCCATGGCGTAGTAACGGCCCTGAATCGTGGCAATCTGCCCGGCGCCGCACTGTTTGATATGCTCTTCCAGCTGGCGGATAAAGCCGACGGAAGATTTCGGCGGCGTATCGCGCCCGTCAGAGAAGAAATGGATATAAATCTGTTTAATGCCCTTTTCGGCGGCGTATTTCAAAATGGCAAACAGATGATCCTGGTGCGCGTGGACGCCTTCGTCCTGCACCAGCCCCATCAAATGCAGGGCTTTATGGTTGTTTAGGCAGTTGTCTATGGCGGCGGCAAACGGGGCTGATTTGAACAGAGAGCCGTCCTCAATGGTATCTTTCAAACGTTTAAGCTCCTGAATCACGATGCGCCCCGCGCCCATGTTCAGGTGCCCCACTTCGGAAGAGCCCATATATCCCGCAGGCAGGCCCACCTGCTCGCCGGAGGCTTCTATTTGCGTATGGGGCCAGGCGGCCAGGTATTTGTCCATATTCGGGGTTTTGGCGTTGCTGACGGCATTGTATTTGCCGGGCTTGGCGTCGCCCCAGCCGTCACGGATAATTAAAACCACTTTTTTCATAAATCAATTCTCCTTCAGCTCGGCCGCGTCCGGCGGCCTGTTATATATATTATATGAAAGTATGCACCGCGCGGTCACGGCAGCGGGGTCAGCCCCAGCACGGCTTTTTCATGTTTTTTAAACTGGCATTTTTGCAGTTCTTCCAGGCAGTTTACCCCACAGCGCGCAAACTCGTGCAGAAAATTATACAGCACCTTTTCCGTCATGCGCACGTCGGCCATGGCGCGGTGTGCGCCCTGCGCGTCTATGCCCAGCGCGGCGGCAATTACGCCCAGATTGTTACGCTGGAAACGCCCGTTTTTGCGTGCGAGCCGAAGCGTATCCAGCACCGGATAATCCGGAAAGCGCAGCCCGCAGGAGGCCGTTTCCGCGCGCAGGAAACCCAAATCAAAATCCGCGTTATGCGCCACCAGCACGCAACCGTCCAACAAAGACAGCAGGCGCGGCAGCACGTCTATAAATTTCGGCGCGTCTTTGACCATGTCATTGGTAATGCCGTGTATGGCTATCACGTCGGGATGCATGGGCATGCCCGGGTTAAGCAGGGTGGAAAATTCTTCCAGTTTGCGGCCGTTTTGGCTGACGGAAACGGCAATTTCGCAAATCTTTCCGCCGCGCTCGGGCGACAGGCCGGTCGTTTCCGTATCCAAACAGGCAAATTTAATTTCATTTAGGGGGGTCATTGCAGGTAAAAACTCCATTTGGCCAAAAATCCCACCGCCGTCGCCCCAAACGCGCCAAAGTACAGCGCAAAGCGCGAGAAATCCAGCAGGCGGTTGCGCCGTGCCACGCGGCAGGCCCACAGCCACACCAGAAACCACACCACCCAGCGCCAGCCGGGAAGAAGAACGATGAGATAAAAAATCAAACGCATCAGCATGGTGATAAAGCTCTCGTCTATTGTCGGGTAATCCCGGCCGTACAAATCCTGTTCCACCATATAAATAAACACGCTGAACATTTTGGTTACCACCAGCACCCCCACGGCGGCCACAATCCACGGTTCGGCCAGGGCATTGCCTGTCTGGTAAAGCACATGCGTCGGGGAACACAGCAAAATAAACAACAGGGCCAGTATATCATGCACAACAAAGGTCAGCGCGTGGCGCCTCTGCTGGCCGGCACGGTATACCATCATTTTGTTGTTGACCGTTTCAAACAGGGCAAACGCCGCCAGACACCATATGAAACTGCCCTCCCACAGGCCCAAAAACGGCCATGTCACATCCCAATATGGCCACGTCAGGGCACCGCCAACCATGAAATATGCCAGGAACTGCACCACGCCCGCCGCAACCGGACGGCGGTCCCGCCAGGCAAAAAACGTGAGGTTATAAAATAAAACGGCGCAAATATAATACGCCAGCACCAAACGCCAAAAAACGCTCATGCGTCCTCCTTGGGCAGAGTCAGAATAAAGGTACTGCCCTTTCCTTCTTCAGACTCGGCCTTTAAATCCCCGCCGTGCGCGCGGGCCAGCTGGCGGCTGATAAAAAGCCCCAGCCCGTAGCCTTCGGCCTTTTCATCCACCTGCCGGTATTTTTCAAAAATTTCCGCACATTGCTGTTCCGTCAGGCCCACACCGCTGTCCTGCACGGAAATAACGATTTGTTTTTCTTCATCCGCAACGCTGATTTTGACAAAGCCTTCCCGGGTAAATTTGACGGCGTTGGAAAGCAAATTGGTAATGATGCGCCGCAACAGTTTCGGGTCCGCCCAGGCACACAGTCCCGCAGGCACTTGCATATCCAGCTTCAGGCCCTTTTCCTGAGCGGCGGGACGCACTGTGTTCAGCACCTGCTGCAAAAGCGGCTCGAGTTCCACCCGCTGGCGCTGCGGAAGAGTCATGCCCGCTTCCACGCGCGACACGGACAGCACATCCTCCAAAAGCGAAGACAAATTTTTAGCCGCTTCATCCATACGCTGTAAATATTCCCGGCGCTGCTCTTCGGTAATTTTGCCACTGGACAAAAGATAAATATATCCCTGCAGGCCCAAAAGCGGCGCGCGCAAATCATGCGCCACGGAGCGGAATACTTGCTCCTTCATTTCGCTGACCTGATTCTTCAGCTGCAGGGCCTGATAGTCTTTTAAATCCGCCGTCATTTTGTTAAAAGATTTAATCAGCTGCTCAAATTCCCCCCAGCCGGCCTCTTCGCTGACGCGGTGCTCCAAATTCCCGCGGCTGACTTCCCGCGCCCCGCGGGCCAGCGCGGCAATGGGCTCGCCCAAGCTGTGTGAAAACGTCAACGCACCAAAATATGCCAGCGTGGCAATGGCCAGCAGGAACAAAACAATCACCACATTGGAAAAGTAGAGACTGCGGAAGGCTTCCTCTTTAGGTTGCAGCACAACGACATATGCATCCAACGTATTGACGGGGGCAAAGGCGCCCACATAGCTTTCTCCGGCTCCTTTTAAAGTTTTAATAAAACGGGACGGCCCGTTAAAATATTTTTGCAGTTCCGCTGCGGATATATCCGGCCCCCAGGAAGGCAACAGCTCATAAATCCGGCCGGACGGAGAAGCCAAATAAATTTGCCCTGTGCGCCCTATGCGCAGTTGCTGCAAACGCTCCAGCTCGCCATACCAGCTCAATACTCCGTACAGAAATCCTTCCCCGGCCAAAGGATAAACAAATTCGGCCGCCGGAACGCCCCCCATCATTTCCAAAGGACCGACATAAAGACGGCTGCGGTCCAGTCCCGTCAAATCTTTTTCGGCGGACAAATCTATTTTTTCCTTATCCCAGGCCTGTATATCCCGCGCTGCACGCATACGTTCTTTGCCGGCCGGATCCAAAACGGCCAAAAACAACAAATCCGGAATAGAATCCAGCGCACTTTGCAAAAGCGGGGAGGGATCTTTTCCTTCGTCCAGCAAAGCAGGGATTTGATGCGTAAACGCCAGCCGTCCGCCCAAATCGGACACGGACTGTTTTATGTCATAAGAGATAATTTCCGCCAAATTATAATGGGTTTCCAGGATATTGTCCTTCTGGCGGTTCTGGTAATAGACAAGCAGCAAAGCCATGGGGATAAGCGGCATCAACACCACGGTAATAAACAGCTTGAAAAGTTTGGAAAATATGGACATATCCTTATTTATTATAGCAATTACGCGCCGGACGGGCGGGAAGCGGGCGCAAAAAACCCTTGACCTGGAGCAAACTCCACATTTTATAATTTACTATATCATATATTAACACAAGGAACCGAATATGCAAAAAACCCTGGAACTTATTTTACCCCTCTGCCTGCTGGCACTGCAGGCTATACCCGCGGCGGCAGCCGATGCCGACAAAACCCGCGCAAAAAAAGCGGACGAAACCTACCAGCGGCTATTTCGCGCCGAGCGCCAGGAAGACCCGTCAGACCCCGAACTGATGCAAATTCTGCAGGAGTTTATCTTCGGAGAAGTGTTTTACATCGGCGATTTGGACGATAAAACCCGCGAGCTTATTACCGTTACCTCGCTGGCCACCATTCAGACACTTCCCCAACTCAAAGCCCATATAAATGCGGCCCTCAATGTCGGCAATGACCCCGTTGCGGTGCGGGAAGCCATTTATTTATGCGCCCCGTTTATCGGTTTTCCGCGCACGCTCAATGCCGTGGCCGTTTTCAATGAAGTAGCCAAAGCGCGGGGCATCAAGCTGCCGTTGAAAAAACAGGGCACCGTTACGGACAAGAACCGTTATGAAAAGGGCCTGGCCGTCCAATCCCCCTTATACGGAGAGGAAGTAAAATCCGCCATGGCTTCCCTGCCCGCGCCGTACAATGAAAAAGTACCGTATATTTTAACTTCGTTTGGCTTTGGGGATTTTTATACCCGGGAAGGGCTGACCCTTCGGCAAAAGGAACTGCTGGTGCTGGTATCTCTGGCTGCCGCCGGAGATGAAAAGCAGTTAAGCGCGCATATCGTGGGCAATTTAAAAGCCGGAAACTCCAAAGAGACTTTGCTGGCCGCCATGGTGCAGGCCATGCCTTATATCGGTATGCCGCCGGCATTGACCGCTATTAACCTGATAAAAAACACCGACGCGGAAAATTATCAGCCTATTTATGAAAATTAATATACCCCTCTACCAAACCCCGTCTGCACACAGGCGGGGTTTTATGATGTCCAGGCCTAAAGACCTAAATTTATACTGGGCCTGTAAAACTTAAAAACAGGGCCCAAAACACCCGGTATTTTGGGTCTTAAGACTCTGGGTTTTTTGCAAGGAAAGCCTAGAATAACAGTATGAAAAACACATGGAACTGGATTAAACAATTTTTTACTTTTCCCGTTGTCCGCCCTTACTGGCGTGCAGGAGACGGTTTTGCCGAAACGGAAGTAGTGGACTTAACCCCCCAGGAAAGGGCTTATGTCAGCTTACAAACCCACCGCATGCTGCTCTTAAAGCGGGCTCAACAATACCGACGCACGAAAAAACAAAACTGGGAAATTTCCCTGCCTATCAGCCCGGCACATGCCAGCATTTATGAAATATACAATGCGCGCTAAATAAATAGCAGAAACTTCCAAATAATGAAATTCCCCGGACTTATGCCCGGGGTTTCTTATATTTTCAAATATCAGCTTCGCCTGATTTAGCCCACCGATGACAGACAAAAAAACGCCGTTTTCCTGCGGCGGAATTTCCATTTTTCCGTTCGACACACGGAGTATTCCATAAGGACTCAATAAATATCCCCCGGCGGAACCGGGGGATTTCAAAATACCTTGCCTTTTACAGGCACAGGAAATAGTCCCGTCAGCCCCAAAGGGCCACTTTGGTTACTTTATCCATGCGGCGCACTTTCGGCTCGCCCACCAGCTCCTGTATATAAGCCTCTGCAATAAAGATTTTGGTGCCGGGCAACAAATGTCCGCCGGTAACCTGATAATCTTTATTGGCCATCATCACATGTGCATGCACACAGGGACGGTTGTCCTGAATGCTGATATTGCCCGACAGATTTAACAGTTCCATCGGCTCGGCAATTACCTTTTTGTCATATTTCTTTTTGGACTGGTCATAAACGCTGATGGTGGCGTTTTCCACTGCACCGATCACATTTACAATACCACATTTGACCTGATTGTCATGGCAAAAATCAGCCAAAGACTCCAGCAAGTCTTTTCCTTTGGGTAGCTTGAAAATATAAGTCCTTCCGGTTAAATAAGGTTTTTCTTCTGCCATTTTATTCTCCTTAATATCGTCAGCGCCAGGGCCCCTCTTTGCGCCGCGCCAAATATGCTTTGACGGCGCGCAACTGAGCCGGCGCGTCCATGCCCGCTTCTTCATAGACTTTTGACGCACTGCCGCTGCCCGGATAGGCTCCGCCCTTATGCGGCCACAGCGCGCAGGCGCGGCCCGCGTCGCTGTGCAGCCAGCCGTCCAGGGTGGGCAGCGTAAAATCGGTAATGCCGGTGGCTATCTGTTTCCAGGAAGGCGGCACCAGTTTATCCTGCTCCTCCTGCGGCAGCAGTTCAAACAATTCACGGCTGGACACATAAATCACCGCCAGATTCTGCTTTTCTTCTTTCAGTTTAGGCAATACTTCCTGTGCAAAAATACGGCCTGCACCCGTCCCCTGCACAAAAATCACACCGTCGGGCTCTCCCTGCGGTTTCATCATATAATACACGCCCTGAGCGGATTTTGTTGCAGATTCCAGCCCCAGTGCGGCGCGGTCCAGATATTTATAAGACGGACGCACCACAAACGGGCTAAGCACCGCCGGCCGCAGCTGCAGGGCGCGGATAACCAGCGGCCAAATTTCGTCCACTTCCAGCGGGGTCAGCGTAATGCTTAATCCCTTGGGGAAATTGTCCTGCACCAGCTGCAAAGCCTGCGGGTCGGCATGCGTCGGGCCGTCTTCGCCCGTAGGCAGCCCCGCGTGGCCGCAGAAAAGTACCAGCGTATTGGGGTCTCCGCCGGCTTCACGGGCGGTTTGGTAACCAATGGCGTGCAGACGCGCCGCCACATGCGCAAACGCCAAAAATGCCGCGTAGGAAGACCACACGCCGATATGTTTGCCGTACGAAGAAATACCGCTGCAAATACCAGCCAAGGCATCTTCGCAAATGCCTCCGGCGGAAAGCTCGCGGCTGAGCGGATTGCTTACCGCATTATAAAACCCTTTTGGGAAATCTTTGGCAATTTTGCCCGCATTGGTGGAACCGTACAAATCGGCCGACCCCGTCAGAATACAGCCGCCGCTTTGCTTGTTCAAATACGCCAGCACATCGGCCAACACGCCGCGCGTGGTGTAGCTTTCCCCAACCGCAAAAGCAAATTCGGCCGGAGGGAGAGCGGGGTCAAAATCCGTGTATATTTTTTGCACGTTTCCCAGCTCCGCGCGCTCATACCGGCCCAGCATACGCAATTCCGCCGCACGGCCCCGTATAAGTTGCGCCGCAAATGCCGCCGTATCTTTTTCTTTTTCCAGCGCTTCACGGAACGTTTGCAAAACGCCCCAATAGTTCTTTTCTATGTTTTCCGGCGTTTTGTCTCCTTCAAAACGGGGAAAAGAAACGCCAAATATTCGTTCAAATTCTTCCAGCGCACCGTAAAACTGCGGCGAGCAGAATTTATGTCCGGCACCGTGCGAAGCGCGGCCTTCTATGCCGTAGCGCCAACCTTTGACCGTGCGGTACACAATGGCCGTGGGCTGATTGCCCGGCAGCTGCAAAGCCAATTTTTGGGCGGCATAAATCTGTTCAAAATCATGCCCTTGCGGTACAAAAATTACGTTGAAATCATGAATGCGAAAAAGTTCCGGCGGCGTCCACTGTGCATAATCACCGGCATTTTCTCCGTCGTTGGTCACGCGGTCGCTTTCAATGGAGGCTTCGTTCCAGTCTATGTGGAAAATTACATTTTTTAACTGGGCCGTGGCAGCAGCAGCCAGCGTTTCGCTGACGCGGCCGGCCGTCAGGCCTCCTTCGCCTTCCAAAATGTTAACCACGGGGCAGTTTCCCCCGTATGTATCTGCGGCAGCTATGCCCAGCCCGACGGCGGAAGCGTCCCCCACACCGCTGGCTCCGGTGGACGTCCACACAAAAGGCACCAACGGCTCCGGATGGCCGCCCAAAGGCTTGCTGTGAAATTTTTCAAACAGCGGCGTCCCCTGCGCTTTATTGTGGCGGAAGCCCAGCAAATCCTCCAGCCGCAGCCGGTCTTTCTCTTGTTCGGCCAGCAAAGCCGGCTGGGCAATGCGTACGCATTCGTTGCGCAGCGCCCACAGGGCGTACAGCCCCAGCGCTTTATGTCCGGCGGCATAAGACAAAATATCCGCATCTTTTCGGCGCGGGGCGGCCAGCTCATAGGCCATAATTTTATAAAGCAGGCTTTCTACAATTCGGCCCGAAGAAATGCTGCCGCCCGGATGGCCGGAAGTGGGCACAAAATTGTACAGCACCGCCACCAAAGCGCGGTAAGCCGCGTCCAGTTTTTCCAGTTGGGCTTTTTCGGTTTCTGGTAGGCGGTATTTTTCATTTTGCAAAAAATCGGTAATATTCACATACTGCGAACGTTTGGCGGAAGATGTCGGTGTTTTCATACGTATTTCAGCCCCTTTAGCCCTTTTTCCAGCACGGCGCACAGCAAATCCGTCGCCGCCTGGATATCTTTTTCGTCCGTAACTTCCACATTGGAATGGATGTTGCGCGTGGGAATGGACAGTGCACAGGAAGCAATACCCGTGCGGGAACGGTGAATGGCCCCCGCATCGTTGCCGCCGCGCGGCGCAATACGCACCTGGTGGCGGATATTTTCTTTGCGGCACAAATCCGTTAAATCGTCAAACAGCCACTTGGGCGTAATAGTGGCCGCATCTATGGCGCTGACGGCCACGCCGCCGCCCAAACGCACCAAATAATCCTGCGGACGGCACAGCGGAATGTCCGCCGCACCCGTCGTATCTATGGCCAGCGCCGCGTCCGCCTCCAGCCCAAACGCCGCCGTTCCCGCGCCGCGCAGGCCGACTTCTTCCTGTACGGAAAACACGGCATGCACGCCAAGCAACGGTTTTTCCACACGTTTTAAAGCTTCCAGCAGACAAAAACATCCTACGCGGTTATCAAAGGCTTTGGAACACAAACGCCCGTTTCCAAAACGCACAAAAGGGCGTTCCAGCGTGACAAAATCCCCCAGCGCCACGGTCTGTGCCGCTTCCTGGCCGGACAGCCCCACATCAATAAACAAATCGGAAAGCGGTACGGCTTTGCCGCGCTCGGCTTCCTGCGTGATATGCGCCGGCTTGGTGCCGATAACGCCCGTAATCGGCCCCGAAGCGGTATGCACCGTTACGCGCTGAGCCAGCAGCGTGCGCGGGTCTATGCCACCCACGGTAATGAAAGACAAAAAACCGTCCGGAGAAATATACTTGACCATCAGGCCCACTTCATCCATATGGGCGCACAAAATGATTTTATGCGGGCCGGTGCCTTTGCGGTAAGCAATGAGGTTGCCCAAAGTGTCCGTATGGGCGGGCAGGCCCAGTGCCTGCAGCTGTGCGGCGATTTCGGCGCGCACAGCGTCTTCACGGCCGGACACTCCGTTTAGCTGCGTCAGCTTTTCCAAATTGTTCAAATCCATGTTACTCCCGTACACGCGCGTACTAATGTATATTACATTATACTCACAAAGCCATTTTTTGGCAAGCGCGCCCCATTTGGCGCAGGCACGGAAAAATTGTAGAATACTTGTGATAAGTATATTTTTCAGGAGGACGCTTTATGACCGTGTCTTACAAAGAGTTGGGCCTGGTTAACACCCGGGAGATGTTCAAAGATGCTATGGCGGGTGGTTATGCCATTCCGGCCTATAACTTTAACAATATGGAACAGCTGCAAGCCATTGTGACCGCCTGCGTGCAGACCGGATCTCCGGTAATTTTGCAGGTTTCCAAAGGCGCGCGCCAGTACGCCAATTCCACGCTGCTGCGCTGGATGGCCCGCGGCGCGGTGGAAATGATGAAAGAAATCGGCAAACCCGTGCCCCTGTGCCTGCATCTGGACCACGGCGACAGCTTTGAACTGTGCAAAGACTGCATTGACAACGGCTTCTCTTCCGTAATGATTGACGGCTCTCATCTGCCGTATGAAGAAAACATTGCTTTGACCAAAAAAGTGGTGGACTATGCCCACCAGCATGACGTAACCGTGGAAGGCGAACTGGGCGTGCTGGCCGGCATTGAAGACGAAGTATCCGCCGAGCACCACACCTACACCGATCCGGCCCAGGTGGAAGATTTCGTCAAACGCACGGGCGTGGACTCTTTGGCCATTTCCATCGGCACCTCTCACGGCGCTTACAAATTTAAAGTCAAACCCGGGGAAAAACTGCCCGAACTGCGCTTTGACATTTTGGAAGAAGTGTCCAAACGCCTGCCCGGCTTCCCCATCGTGTTGCACGGTTCTTCCAGCGTACCGCAGTGGGCCGTCAAACAAATCAACGAATACGGCGGCAAAATTGAAGACGCCGCCGGCGTGCCCGAAGAACAGCTGCGCAAAGCGGCCAAATCCGCCGTGTGCAAAATCAATGTGGACAGCGACGGCCGCCTGGTCATGACCGCCACCATCCGCAAAATCTTCGCCACCAAACCCAGCGAATTTGACCCGCGCAAATACCTGGGCCCTGCCCGCGAAGAACTGATTAAAATGTACGCCGAAAAGAACCAGAACGTATTCGGTTCCGCCGGCCGCGTGAAATAATCAGCCTTGAGTTTACCAACCAAAACCCCCGCTTAAACAAGCGGGGGTTTTCGTATATATGGCAATGAACGGATACAACTGATTATTGCTTAAGGATCTCGTTTATCTTTTGCCGGGTCTCCTGGCTGATTTCCCCACCCAGGCCACGGTTTTCCAGCTCCTGCATAAGGCTGCCCGTCCGGCGTTCGGCTATATCACGCTGCATATTATCGGCCGTCTGCTGCCTCTGCGCAGAGTCGGCCCCAATCCGGGAAAAGTCCGATTCGCGCGCGGACACGCTGCCCTGCCCCAGCCCCTCTCCGACCCCGGCCTGCAGTGGATTATTGGCGGCGGGCTGCTGGGCCTGGGTCTGTTGCGGGGCCGAGGCCGTCAAATCCCGCGCATGCAGGTATGTAGGCGAATAACTGCCTGAGGAAGCAGACGCAGAAGAGGAGGAGGAAGCCCCCGCGGATGCAGGCGGCGTCTGGGCGGAAGCATTTGTTTCCGCGGCGGCACGCTCCGGCTCTCCCGGATGTCGTATCGTGCCGGAAGTAACCGGCCGACTGACACTGCTTCCGGTAACAGGACGTGTTACGGAGGAACTCGTAAACGGGCGATTGACGCCGCCGGAGGTTACCGGCCGGGAAACACCCGAAACCGTACCGGGCCGGCTGACCACAGAACTGGTCTGCGGGCGGTTGACGCTGCCCGATGTTACCGGTGCGGCAGAAAGCGGCGCGCACAGCGCGGCAGCTATACAGAATAAAAATAAATTTTTCATAAAATCCTCTTTTTATATAGTATAAGGCACAAAGAACCCCTGTCAAGCCGCACTACCACCAACACAATATGCCATACTGGCGTTTACCGGCGGAAAATTTCGGTTACGCGGTCAAAAATCCCGTTGCACCAGGCAATGGCCATGCCGTAATTACTGACCGGCACGCCGGCACGGGCCAGACGGTGGACGCGGTTTAAAATCTGCGCGCGCGTCACCATACAGCCGCCGCATTGTACGGCCAGTTTGTAAGAAGACAAATCTTCCGGCAGCGGGTCCAAATTGGCGATTACGTCAAAATGCAGTTTCTTGCCCGTCTTTTTTTGCAGCCAGGCAGGAAGTTTCACACGCCCGATATCGTCACAGATATTGACGCTGTGGGAGCAGGACTCCAAAATCAGCACTTTATCCCCCTCCTGTAAAGCATCTATTTTGGGCGTGCTGTTTAAAAATAAATCAAAGTCGCCTTTTAAACGGGAAAATAAAATGCTGAAACTCGTCAGCGGTACAGAAGCAGGCACCACGGAACTGACAAAACCAAAGGCCTGTGAATCGGTTACCACCAGTTTGGGAGTATGCGTTTTCAGCCAGCCTTCCAGCTGCTGCGGCTGCAGGCCGATGCCCACGGAGTGCAAGTCCAGCACGCAGCGCATGGCCTGCACCTGCGGTAAAATCAGGCGGCCTTCGGGGGCGGAAGCATCTATGGGCATCACTAAAACCACTTCGTCGTTTTCTTGGATAAATCCGCCGAAAATATCGTCCTGCGCATAGGCGCTTTGCGGCAGGTGTTTGCGCACGGCATCCAGCAGGACTTTTGCGTCCCCGCCGCGGCAGGAAAATTCTACCACGTCCGTTTTCGCCAAACGGGACGGAGCGGCGGGATAGATATCGCTTTTGTTGTGTACAAAGAAAAACGGCACGCCGCGCGCGCGGCACAAGGCGGCCAGCTCTTTTTCATAGTCGCCGAATGCTTCGGCAAAAACGATAATGGCCAGGTTGACCTGGTCCAGGATTTCTTTGGTTTTGGCTACGCGCTGCGCGCCCAGATCGGAGGCGTCGTCCAGCCCCGCCGTATCAATCAGCGTAACGGGGCCGACGCCCAAAATTTCCATGATTTTTTTGACGGGGTCCGTCGTCGTGCCCGCCACGGCGGACACCAGGGCCGTATCCTGTCCGCTCAGCACGTTTACCAGTGAGCTTTTGCCCGCGTTCATCCGCCCAAAAATGCCGATATGCGGCCTGTTGAGTTTTACCATGTACAAATTATATAAAATGCGCGGTTTGGAAAAGCAGTTCATGATATAGCTGTTGAAACCCTACTTCACTCCAGAGTCCATAGCTTTGCAAAATTTCCCCCCGAAGAAAAATAAGCAATCACTGTTCCGTCATCAAATGCAACCATGAAATATTTAGTATTCGTGGGCAGAGGTCTTGCAATAGCAATAGAATCATCAAGATAAGCCATACTCCGGGAACCATACTGAAAAAGATTCGTTTCTTTTCCGCCCCATCCATGGGAAGTTACATCTTCTCCGGGAATTTGAATATCCAAAACAGACATATCCGCCGTATAACTTCCGTTAGCCAGCTTATACACTTCATTGGCGCGCACAATGGATGCCACCATTTGTAAAGCTTCAGCCGCGCGGGCACGCTCCACCGTTTTTTCATACTGAGGTAAGGCAACAGCCGTCAATATGTCGATAATCAAAACGACAACTAAAAGCTCTATCAGCGTAAAGCCGCCAAAAACGCCTTTAGAGCCGCATTTATTTTGCAGATACATTTTTTTATCAAAAAAACAAAGCAAAGCCTTCTAAAATTACCTGTGCCCAAACCGCCCGCACCGCCAAGCATTAATGTATAATAAAATAAATACCCCTTTAGAGGTGATTATGACTAAATCCGGCCGTAAAACCAAAACCGCAGTAAAAACTTCCACCTTTGATTTTGACGCTTATCTCAAAGACCGCGCCAAACTGGTGGAGAAACACCTTTCCAAATTTATAGACAAAATCCCCAATGCACCCAGAATTTTAACCGACGCCATGGACTATTCCCTCCAGGCCGGCGGCAAACGTGTGCGGCCGGTGCTGGTTATCGCGGCGGCCGAAGCCTTCGGCAAAAAAGCCTCCGACGTACTGCCCGCCGCCTGCGCACTGGAAATGCTGCACACCTATTCATTAATTCACGATGATTTGCCCAGCATGGACAACGACGACCTGCGCCGCGGTAAACCCACCAACCACAAAATTTTCGGCGAAGACCTGGCCCTGCTGGCCGGAGATGCCCTGCTGACGTATGTGTTTGAAGTGTTTGCCCAGAACGGCAAAATAAAATCCGTCGGTGCGGCCAATACGCTAAACGCTTTGCAGAATTTTGCGCACCGCGCCGGAGCCTCCGGCATGGTGGGCGGCCAAACCGCCGACGTATATGCCGAAGGCATGGGCACGCATGACGCGGCCAGCCTACGCGCGGAAAAAATTAAAAAGGCTTCCAAAAAACTTGCGGACAAGAGCCTGCATTATTTCCTCTTGCCTTCCTCAGTCAAAGAAACCACGCCAGAAAATGTATTGCTCTACATCCACGCCAATAAAACCGGCGCGCTTATCCGCGCCAGCGTGGAAACCGGCGCGCTGCTGGCCGGAGCGCAGGGAGCGGATTTAAAACATATTCAGAAATATGCCGACTGCATCGGCCTGGTGTTCCAAATCGTGGACGATATTTTGGACGTTACCGCCACGGCCAAGCAACTGGGCAAATCCAACAGCGACGCGCAAAACGGCAAACTAACCTTTGTCAGCCTGTTCGGGCTGGAAGGCAGCCGCAAACACGCACAACTGCTTATCGCCAGAGCCCAAAAAGCGCTGGACAGCCTCAAAAACGTCAAACGCAAAAACCTGGCCCCGCTGTATGGCATGGCCGAATTTTTCAAAAACCGCACTTATTAAGGAGTCCGCATGAAAGTACTGCCCACCGTCAAAACCCCCGCCGATTTACGCAACATTAAGCGCGAACTGCTGCCGCAGCTGTGCCAGGAAATCCGCGAGGAAATCATCAAAACCACCAGCAAAAACGGCGGCCACCTGGGCTCCAGCCTGGGCGCGGTGGAAATGATTACCGCCCTGCATTATGTGTTTAACACCCCCAAAGACAAACTGGTTTTTGACACCGGGCACCAGACTTACGCGCATAAACTGCTGACGGGACGCCAGGGCAAATTTCACACCATACGCACCAAAGGGGGATTAAGCGGGTTTCCCAAAAGAAGTGAAAGCAAATATGATGAATTTGGCGTCGGGCACGCCAGCACGGCCCTGTCGGCCGCGCTGGGCATGGCTATCGCGCGCGACCAAAAAGGCAGCAAAGAAAAAGTGGTGGCCGTGGTGGCCGACGGCGCACTGACCGGCGGCATGGCCTATGAAGCCATGCAGAACGCGGGCCTGCTGGCTACGGACATGCTGGTGATATTAAACGACAACCAGATGTTTATTTCCAAACGCGTGGGCGCGCTGGGGCAGTTCTTAACCAAACTGCTGACCAAAAAATATGTACAGCTGGCCGAGGAAAAAGCCACCAATTTTTTGAAACGCTTTGACGAAGTAGGCAACAACGCCGCCAAGCTGGCCAAGCGCGCACGCTCCATTTTATTCCCGGGTACGATTTTTGAAGAAATGGGCTTCCGCTATTTCGGCCCCGTCAACGGCAACGACATCAACGCCATGATTGACGTACTGGAAAGCGTCAAAGACGTCAAAGGCCCCGTCCTGCTGCATGTGGTAACCAAAAAAGGCAAGGGCTATGCCCCCGCCGAAGAAAAACCCACCAAGTTCCACGGGGTGGGCATGTTTGACGCAGACACCGGCGACACCATCGGCAAAAGCGACCGCATCACCTTTACCAAAGCCTTTTCCGACGCGATGATTAAGCTGGCCAAAGCCGACAAAAAAATCAACGCCATCACTGCCGCCATGCCCGAGGGTACGGGGCTGGACGAATTCCGCCATACCTTCCCGCGGCGGTTCTTTGACGTGGGTATTGCCGAGGAACACGCAGCCACCTTTGCCGCCGGTATGGCAGCCGAAGGATTAAAACCCGTCGTGGCGGTCTATTCCTCTTTTGCACAGCGCTGTTACGACCAAATCGTGCATGACGTGGCGCTGCAGGATTTGCCCGTCGTGTTCGCGCTGGACCGCGCCGGCCTGGTGGGCGAAGACGGCCCCACGCACCACGGAGTATTTGATTTAAGTTTTCTGCGCAGCACGCCGCACCTGATTATCGCCGCGCCGGCGGACGAAAACGAGCTGGGGCACATGCTCAAAACCGGGCTGGACAGCGGCAAGCCTTTTGTCCTGCGCTACCCGCGCGGAGCCGGCTTTAATGTGCCCGTGGACAAAGAACTCAAATTCCTGCCCGTCGGCAAAGGCGTATGGCTTAAAAAAGGAAAAGATGTAACCATTGTAGCCATCGGCAACCGCGTACATCCCGCGCTGGAAGCAGCGGAACTTTTGAAAGAAAAAGGATTGGACGCGGGCGTAATTAACGCACGCTTTGTCAAACCGCTGGACACGGAGATTTTAGATGAGGCCCTGAAAGTGTCCCCCCGCCTGATTACCGTAGAGGATAACGCGCTTTGCGGCGGGTTCGGCTCGGCGGTGGCCGAGTATCTGACGGGGCAGGACAAGCCCTTTCACCTGCTACGCCTGGGGCTGCCCGACGAATTTGTGGAACACGGCAAAGTCAGCCAACTGTTTGAACAGCTTGGGCTGACGGCACAAAAAATGGCTGAAAAAATCCTGGACTGGAGCAACGCTCATGAAAAAAAATCCTAAAAAACAACGCATTGCCAGTATTGAACACGAAAGCTCTTATATCCGCGCTTACGAAGACATTGAACTGTTAAATAAGCCGGTCATGCGCCCCGTACGCATTGAACTGGAAGTCATGAAGCCGGAGCTGTATTTGCAAAAGTTAGACATTACCCAAACGATCGTTTGTTTCGGTTCCGCGCGCGTACGCCCTGAAAAAGAAGCCAAAGCGTTGGTGGCCCAGGCCAAAAAAGAACTGGCCAAAAACCCCAAAAGCAAAAAACTGCAGGAACGCTTAAGCGAGGCCGAAGGGCTGCTTTCCCTGTCCAAATATTATGAAGTGGGCCGCGAATTTGCCAAACTGGTCGTTAAAAAAGCCAAAAACCGTTTTGCCGTGGTGACGGGCGGCGGCCCGGGCCTGATGGAAGCGGCCAACCGCGGCGCGTTTGAAAACGGCGGCCGCAGCGTGGGCTTTAACATCACCCTGCCGCATGAACAGCACCCCAATCCGTACATCACCAAAAACCTAGCTTTCCTGTTCCACTACTTTGCCATTCGCAAACTGCATTTGGTCATGCGCTCTCGTGCGTTTGTGGTATTGCCGGGCGGATACGGGACTTTTGACGAGCTGTTTGAAATTTTGACGCTGGTCAAAACAGGCAAAAAAGAAGATATCCCCATTATTCTGGTGGGCAAGGAATTTTGGAACTCCGTAGTTAACTTCAATGCCCTGGCTTCTTACGGCGTGATTGACAATGACGAAGCCCGCACCTGCCACATCGTAGATACGGCGCAGGAAGCGTGGGATATTATCGCCAAATTCTACAAAATCAAATAATATCCTGTTGCCCGGACTTACGTTCGGGGCCTATGTAAGAGGTATTTATTAAAGCTCCGTCCTAAAGGGCGGAGCTTTTGTATGTTGTCCAGAAAAAAGAAACTCACGCGGAGCCGTCCGGTTTTGCCGCATTCCCGGTTTCTTTCTTTTTCCTCGGCGCGGGCAATAACATAAACATCCAGCAGCTTTTGAGCAGCTCCAAAGTCAAACAAGCCGACATAAACACATATTTATATATGCCTATTTCATCTACGGTAAAACCGCCATTGGCCAAAAACACAAAATATCCGATGACGCGCAGCAACGGTACAAAAGTAAAATCCCCGCTGGTTAAAAAAGCCATCAATGCCTGCAAAACGGACAGCACGCACACCATGCGCTCTTTTAACAAAAGAAAAACCGTCTGGCCGGCATATAGTATCCAAAAGCCGGCATGCAAACGCCATAAAATGCCCCCGTATTGCATATCCCGGATCAGGAAAACCGTATTTAAAAAAAGGCCGTACAAGCAAAATATCCACACTGCCTGTAAACGGAAATCAAGTCCCGCAAAACGCCGCCAAAGACCGCGTATTTTCATCCGGCACGCTCCAGGGACAGGCCGCGGCGGCGTTCACGCGCGCGCAGGGCTATTTCTATCAGCCTGTCCAAAACTTGCGGATAGGGTACGCCGGACGCTTCAAACAGTTGCGGATATAGGCTCGTTTCCGACAGGCCGGGCAGGGTATTCATTTCCGAAAACCAGACAGCCCCGTCCTGCCCCACCAAAAAATCCGCCCGCGCCAGGCCGCTGCCGCGCAAAGCCCTAAAAATGATTTCGCTGAAACGGCGGATGTCTTTTTGCATTTGATCAGGCAAATCCGCCGGCACGCGGGTTTCACAACCACCCTGGGTGATATATTTGGCCTGGTAATCAAAAAAACCGCCGGAGGGGTTTTTCAGCTCCCCGCACAAAGAGGAACGCAGATTTTCCCCCTCTCCCAACAGCCCGCAAAACACTTCACGCGGTTTTTCCACCCCCTTTTCCACCAAGGCGTCCGTATCAAAACGCAGGGCAAACGCCACCGCCTGATGCAATGTTTTGGCGGAAAGCACTTTTGTCACGCCGACCGAAGAGCCCAGCCGCACGGGCTTTACAAAAACGGGATATCCCGTCTGCGCGGCCCAGGCTTCCAGGGCCGTTTTATCATAAGCAACGCCGCGGGAAATTTTTTGATACGGCAAAACGGGGATTCCTTCTTCCCTGGCCAAGACTTTGGCCACCTCTTTGTCCATGGCCATGGCCGAGGCCGCCACACCGCAGCCCACATAAGCGGCATCCATCATTTCCAGCAGGCCCTGCACGGTGCCGTCCTCCCCATTGGTTCCATGTAAAACGGGGAAATAAACATCCGGTTTTAAAAAAATATTTTTTGAGGGAATAAACAAACCTCCCTGCGGCAAAATTACCGGGGAAATCGGCTCGTCTTCCGGCCCGCGCGTGGAACACTGTTTCTGCAAAAACCAATACCCTTCTTTGCTGATAAACAACGGAATTACCTGATATTTTCCACTTGCCTGCAGTAAGCGGCAAACGGTTTGCGCACTGTGCACGGATACTTCATGTTCAGTGGATTTTCCGCCGTATAATACGGCCACCTTTTTCTGTTCTGTCATCATAATTACCCTGTGAAAAAGCCTGACTTTCATCAGGCTTAAGAAAGAGAATGGATTATTTATCTTCCCGGAAAATAGACCATTTCATTCGCCCGATAAAACTGTCTGTCTTTTCCAAAAAATCTTCCCCGTTATACAATTCTTCCTGCGGGACAGGATCGGCCACCCGGATTTCGGGCAAATCCGCCTCCGTCAGAACGGGAACTTTTTTGGCATTTTGCATTTCCACGGGAGCAGCCTGCGGTTCCGGCTGTGCAAGATGGGGTTCCGTCCGGGACGGCGCACGCACGGGTGCGGCGGGACGGCGCAGCGGATGCAACGCCTGGGCTGTCGTGGGGGCCGGCCTGGCAGGGACTGTGTCTGCCGGCGCAGCAGCCGAAACGGCCGGTTTAGGCTCAACCGGCACAGCCGCAGCAGCAGACATATGCGAAGCCCGGCTGCGACGCAATTCATTATTTTCCTCAGTCAAAACCGTAATTTTTTGTTTCAGCCGGGCAATTACTTCATCATTTTGTTCAATTTTGCCCAGCAAGACTTTAAAATTATCTTCCAGTGTTTGTTTTTCCGCGCTCATGGACAACAATGCAGCCTGCGCCTGGGTCAAACGTTCGGAAAGTTCTTCGTGTTCCTGCTGCAGCCGCTGCATACGCTGCGTTAAGGCAGACAAACGGTCCTGGTTTGTTTTATCATTTTGATCGCGCAGCTGGGCCATGGCCGTGCGCAACTCTTCCAGTTCGCGGGTTTTGGCCTCATACTGCAGGGCCAACTGTTCACGTTCTTCGCTTGCCTGATGCAATTTCAAATTTTCGGCTTTCAGGGATTCTATTTCTTCCACCTGTTTTACGCAGGTGTCCGAGATTTCCCGCAACTGGGTCTCCAAAGTGGAAACTTTATTCTGATACTGGCGTTTAATGGAAATAATACGCCCTTCAAAATCAAAAGTTTTAAAACGTTCTTCCGCCGCCGTCAGCGCATCGCGCAGGGACAGGATTTCCTTCGCCTGCGACGCTGATTTGCGCAAAGCCTCCAGCTTTTCCTGCTGGGCCCGTTTGATTTCCCGGTCCAGCGCCACATTGACGGCTTTGAGCTGGGAAGCCTTTTGCTGCAGGCTGGAAATAATGCGGGCTTTTTCTTCCCGTTCCGTCCGCAGCTGCGTCATGGCGTGATTTTTTTCATCGCGCAGCAGGCCCAGGTCAAATTGTATCTTGTCTTTTTCCTGCAATGCCGCTTTCAAATCCGTTTCCGCTTTATCTTTTTGCGTATAGGCCGCTTTTAAATCGTTTTCGGCCTTTTCTTTTTGCACGCGCGCGGCGCTTAAATGGGCCAAAACCTCTTCTTTTTCCGTACGTGCATTTTTCAAATCCGCCTCTGCCCGGTCTTTCTGTCCGCGGACAATATTTAAATCCTGCAATACCCGGCTGTTTTCTTCTTGTGCATTTTTTAAGTCTGTCAGCGCTTTGCGCTTTTCAATGCGTTCGGTTTCCAGCTGGAACTGCATGCGTTCCTTTTCACTGCGTGCCGACTGCAAATCCGCCATGGCGCGCAAACGGTGCTGGCGCTCTTCCCGCAGCTCTTCCCGGGCTTTTTCTTTTTCCGCACGCTCGGCGTTTAATTTATTTTGCTGCGCGGAGCGATAGGTTTCCGGCCGGTAATGCGTCATGGCCAAATATTGTTCCGAGGCAGTCGGCGCAGGAGGAGGAGAATCAAAACTGCGCGGGGACGAAGGAACACCGTCATAATTTCGCGCAGGCTGGGGCATGCGGGAAAGTTTTTCCACGCTTTCTTTTAAATTGGCAATGGTGGCCGTAATGTTGGCCATGAAATTATTTTCGCTTTTGCGGTTTTCTTCCGCATCGGCGCGATGACGGGCCAGCTCCCGCATAACGGCTTCGCTGACCGCGGAAGAGGTTTCAAATTTATCTTCCAGTTCGCGGATTTTTTCTTCTAACATTTCAAAGGAACGCTCATAATCCTGCTGTTTGCCATGCCCGGAAGGGCGGGGCTCCTGCTCGGAAGGAGAAGAGGTAAATGTATAATCGGCGGAAGACACATCCTGGCTGAACTTCTCCAGGAAACGCGTGATATCGGTCTGTCCGTCGGACTGGTTATTCTCAAGCGCCATGTTTTCCCGCCTAAAATATAGTATATTTTTATTTAATCACAATCGGAAGGGCCTGTCAATCCCCTACGCGCGCGAAGATATGCCGCCAGGTAAAAAGACCCGGCTACGGCCACCGTACGGTACGCCCGTGCCGCGGCACGCAAAGCCCGCCCCGGTGAAGCAAAGAAAAAGGATTTTTCCCCGCGCGGCACAACGGCACGCACTTCCTCCGGTGCAACCGCCCGCACAGACGGCGGACAGGTAATATACAGAGCTGAAAAATGCGGGGCCAGCACGCGCAGCATGCTCTTATAATCTTTATCGCGCATAAAACCGCAGACCAGCGCGGCATTTTTGCTCCACGGGCTGCGCGCAAAAAAATCCACAAACACACGCACCGCCTGCGGGTTATGCGCCCCGTCAAAAATAAATCGGTTTTGTTGGCGGCGCAACACTTCAAAACGGCACGGGACGTATATGCGCGCAAAGGCTTTTTTCAGCGCACAGTCCGGCACACCCAAAAAACGGCATGCCCGATAGACCAGGCAGGCGTTTTGTACCTGTTTTTCCCCCAGGATATGCAAAGGCCAGACGGTTTTCCCTTTCTGCAAGCGCATATATCCTTTGAACCAGTTTATGTCTCCCAGCGTAAATGGATCCCCCTCCCGCACGATAACAAGCGGCGCGGAAACGGCACGGGCCGCACGGCGTATTTCCGCCATGGGCGCACGCGGCAGAGGCGGACAAAAAACCGGCACACCGGATTTAATAATACCGGCCTTTTCGCGCGCAATCTGCGCCAAGGTATGGCCTAATAAAGCGCAGTGATCCAGCCCAATGGAAGTAATCAGGCAAGCCGCGGGCAGACAGGCATTGGTAGGGTCTTTGCGCCCGCCCAGCCCCGTTTCCAACACGGCGTATTGCACTTGTTTTTGGGAGAAATACAGCAAAGCGGCGGCGGTCAGTATTTCAAAAAAGTTTAGTTTTTCTTTTTCCTGCGCCAGGACGGTCTGGCAGAGTTTGGCAAAAGCGGGTTTGGCAATCAGCCGCCCGTTTATGCGTATGCGCTCCGCAGGCGTAAACAAATGAGGCGACACAAACAGCCCCGTTTTATATCCGGCGGCCTGCAACGCTTCGGCGCACAAATGGCACACACTGCCTTTGCCGTTGGTACCGGCCACATGTATCACACGGTAATCTAGGTGGGGATTGCCCAGCCGTTTAAGCAGACGTTTAAACCCCGCCGGTCCCGCGCCGCAGTCCGTGCCGGCGCGTCCGAGCAGGGTTTGGTAAACGGCGTCAAAACTCATCTTTATCGGGGTTATAGCGCGTGACTTTGGCCCCCAGGGCGTTTAATTTCCCCTCAGGGTCCTCATAACCGCGGTCTATATGGTACACGCGTTCAATTTCGGTCGTACCTTTGGCGCACAGGCCGGCAATCAGCAGGGCAAAACCGCCGCGCAAATCCGACGCCATGACATGCGCGCCGGACAGTTCCTTTACGCCGTTAATGCGCGCCAGCGTTTTTTCGGTTACGATATCCGCGCCCATGCGCACCAGCTCCGGCGCGGCCATAAAACGGTTTTCAAAAATGGTTTCGTCTATCTCTGCCGCTCCGTCGGCCAAGGCCATCAGCGCCATCCACTGCGGCTGCAAATCCGTGGCAAAGCCCGGGTAAGGGGCCGTTTTAATGCGCGTGGGTTTGAGCGGGGTGTCATAAGGTTTCACATGTACATAATCCGGTCCTACTTCCAGCGGCACGCCCGCTTCCTGCAAACACTCCAGCAAGATGGAATTATGCTCCGGCACGCAGTCCTCCACCCGCACGTCTCCGCGCACGGCGGCGGAGAGAATCATATAACTGCCGCTTTCTATGCGGTCGGCCACTACCGTATGTTCCGTCCCGTGCAATGTATGTTGGCCGCGTATGACCAGGCGGCCTTTGTCATCGGTGAAAATTTCCGCGCCCATTTTGTTCAACACGGCGGTTACATCGTCAATTTCCGGCTCTTTGGCCACGTTTTCCAACACGGTTTCGCCCGGGATTAAGGCCGCGCACATCATCAGGTTCTGCGTGGCCCCCACACTGGGGAAACGCAGCGTAATTTTAGCCGGCTCCAGCTTATCAGCCGACAAAATCACATTGCCGCTCTCCGTCTGACAGGCAGCGCCAAAGCGCTCAAATCCTTTTAAATGGATATCCACGGGCCGCGCGCCCAAAGCGCATCCCCCGGGCAAAGGAATGACCGCTTCCCTAAACCGCGCCAGCAGCGGCCCCGCCACCCAAAAGCTGGCACGCATTTGCTTGACCAGCTCATAAGGCAGGGTATTTTTTAACGCTCCGTCTGCGGTAATGGTGACGGTGCCGTCCTGAAACGTTACTTTTTTACCCAGGGCGGTTAAAATTTTCAGCGTGGTGCGCACATCGCGCAGGTTCGGCACGCGGTGCAAAACAAACGGCTCATCGGTCAGCAGGGACGCCACCAAAATAGGCAGACACGCATTTTTGGAGCCTCCGGCCTTTACCGTGCCCTTTAGTTTCCGTCCGCCTTCCACTAAAAATCTGTCCATAATTGCTCCTTGTTATTTCAGGCGCGCAAACACAAAACGCCGCACGCCCGCGAAATCTTTTTTTACGCCGCCTTCCCAGCGCGCGGCGTCAAACAGCGCGCAAACAGCGTCCGCCTGCCCCGCGCCGATTTCCAAAGCCAGCGTACCGTGCGGATTTAAATAATCCGCCGCCACGGCGGCTATGCGCCGAATAATATCCAGTCCGTCCTCTCCGCCGTCCAGCGCCAGGCGGGGCTCGCTTTGCACTTCCGGCGACAGGGCCGGCAGTTCCCCCGCCGCAATATACGGCGGATTGGATACGATTAAATCAAACATACCGGACACATTTTCAAATAAATCACTTTGCAAAAATTGCACGCGCTCCTGCAGTTTGGTCAGCCGTGCGTTTTCGCTGGCCAGACACAGGGCATCCTGCGAAATATCCACCGCCGTGATATATCCGCGCGGGAATTTGGCCGCCAGCGCCAGCGCAATGCAGCCGCTGCCCGTACATAAGTCTAGGATATTTGGATCCGCGCCGCGCTCAAACAAGTTGGCGCAGTATTGGGCCAGCTCCTCGGTTTCCGGCCGGGGGGCCAGCGCGCGGGCATCACAACGCAGCGTCAGGCCGCAAAAATCGGTTTCCCCCGTGATATATGCCACGGGCAGGCCACGCTCTTTTTGGGCAATAAAAGACCAAAATTTCTTTTCGTCTTCTTCGCTGACCGGCTCACCAGAAAAAGCCAGCATGCGCGTACGCGTCAGCCCCAACGCGGCCGCCAACAGAAATTCGGCCTCCGCGCGCGGCTGCTGCGTAGGCACCCGGCTTAATATATTTTCAGCGCGGGAAAGCAATGAAGCGCGGGAAGAAGGGCTCATACTATTTTCTTAAAACCGGCCACGAGGGATTCCAGCTTCCACCAATCAAACACATTGATATCGGCCTGATCCGTTTTCAGCACCTGCGCCTTGGGATTGTCCGCCACATGAGCAGGCAAGACGGTATAAAATACCAAAGACGGCTTCTCAAACCCGGCGGCCACGCGCACCACAGCCGTATCCGGCGCCACTACCAGCGCGGCACGGCGCACCCACTCAAAAAGCTCAAAAATATCGGCAGGCCGGACAACAAATACGTCTTTGCTGTCTTTAAACACCTCATGATACTCTTTGGCAGAAGCCGGGGCAAGCGGCAGCACGAACGACATGTTTAAACTGCGTAGGGCGGCACACAGCTCTTTAAGCACGTCCGGACGGAAAGTGTCTTTCGGAGGGAAGCTGCCCGGATAAAGCAAAATATACTTTTGGATTTGCTCCTGCTCCAGCGTTTGCGCCACGGCAGCGCGGGCCGTAGATAAAACCGGCAGGTCATAACTTTTGTCCGGCTCCGCCACGCCCAGCAAACGCAGCACGGCGGCTTCATGTTCGCTGACGGCAGCCTGCGGCGCGCCGAAAGGCTGCACGGGTGAACTGCGGCCGTCCAATACCCGCTCCCCGGCGGCTACACGTTTAAACAGGCGCCAATTTAAGAAATCATTACCGGAGGTATCCAGCAATAAATCAAATTTTTTCCGGCGCAGTTTCAGTGCGGCCCACAGCAAAGCCCCCCAACGGCAGTTAGGGCGCAGCCCCGTGCCCAAAGGAAGCCTGAATGCCTCATCCACATAAGGGTTATGCTGGCAGAAGTCATATGCCGCACCGCAACAGGCCACGGTGATTTTTGTCCGGGGGCTGGCTTTTTTAATCTCCCGGTAACAGCAGGAAGACTCTATCTCCCGGCTCAAACAGCCGTAAGGCCGGCAGATAAGGATATGGCGCAAATCATGGATATCCGGGATATTCTTCATACCCACATTGTACCTTACAACTGCAAATTTTTCAATTTTTCTTCCAGACGTAACTTGCGCAGGTCTTCCAGGATTTCGCCGATATTCCCTTCCATAATTTCCGCCAGGTTATGGTAGCTTTTGTCCGTGCGGTGGTCAGTCACGCGGCTCTGCGGAAAATTATAGGTGCGGATTTTTTCGCTGCGGTCTCCGGTGCCCACCTGGCTTTTGCGCGCGTCGTAAATTTCTTTGTTGCGTTTTTCTTCTTCTATCTGGTAAAGTTTGGCCTTGAGCATGGCCATGGCTTTTTCGCGGTTTTTGCCCTGGCTGCGTTCTTCACGGCAGGACACCACCACGCCGGTGGGTTTGTGGATAATGCGCACGGCGGTTTCCACTTTATTGACGTTCTGGCCGCCCGCGCCGCCGCTGCGGCAGGTTTCCAGTTCCAAATCTTCGGGCTTGATTTCAATGTCTATGTCTTCGGCTTCGGGCATAATGGCCACGGTAACGGTGGAGGTGTGCACGCGGCCCGAGGTTTCCGTGTCCGGCACGCGCTGGACGCGGTGCGTGCCTGCTTCGTCGCGCAGCCAGGAGTAGGCGCCGTCTCCTTTAATAAACATACTGACGTATTTGCAGCCTTTCAGCCCCGTGGGGGTATATTCCAACAGTTCGGTTTTCCAGCCGCGCGCATCGGCAAAATGCTGGTACACGCGCAGCAGCTCGGCGGCAAACAGCGCCGATTCTTCCCCGCCCGCGCCGGGGCGTATTTCCAGGTAAATGCTTTTGGAATCATTCGGATCCGGCGGAATGACCAGCACCCGCAGCTCCTGCTGTAAAGCGGGCAGTTTGGCTTCCAGTTCTGCCAGTTCTTCGGCGGCCAGTGCCGCCATTTCTTTGTCGGAGCCGTCTTTGATAATGGCTTTGTCGCCTTCTATACTTTTCAAAACGGCGTTGATTTCGTTTTCTTTTTCAATAATGGGTTTTAAAAAAGCGTGGCGCTTGGATTTCTCCATCAGTTCATGGGCGGACAAAGAGCCGCTCATCAGTTCTTCTTCCAGCTTTTTATATTCTTCAATATACTTGGCGGTATCCATAGGCTTTCCTTGCCCGCGCGGGGCGGATAACAAAAAACAGACCCCCGTTGGCGAGAGTCTGTTTGTTTAAAAAGAACGGCTATTTCGCTTCGGCTTTGGCTTCGGTCTTGGCGGCTTTCTTGGCCGGAGCGGCAGCTTTGGGGGCCTTTTTGGCGGAAGCGGCTTTTTTCAGCACGGCTTTCTTGGCCAGTTTGGCCTTGGCTTTGACTTCGGTTTTGGGTTTGCGCGCCACGGTTTTGCCGGCCGTGGAAGCAAAGCGTTTATTGAATTTTTCCACTCTGCCTTCCGTGTCCAGCAGTTTCTGTTTGCCGGTAAAGAACGGGTGGCAGGCCGCGCAGATGTCCAGCTTTAAGGTTTTGGCCGTGGAGCGGGTAAGAAATTTGTTGCCGCAAGCGCAGACCGCTTCCACAAATTCATATTTCGGGTGTATTTTCTCTTTCATTTTGTTTTCCTCTGAAAATGGTTCGGGGCAAAAAACGCCTTCTTGTTTATTTTACCATAAAATACAAAGGGAAGGAAAGCAAAGGCCTTCCTTCCCGTCTGACAGCGCTAAAAAGCGTTGACTTCCATTTGTTTCAAAAAGTCCTTGTTGGACTTGGTGGAAGAAAGCTTGTCCAAAAGCAGCGTCATGGCGTCCACGCTGCTTAACGGAGCCAGCACTTTGCGGATAATCCACATTTTGTTCAGCTCGTCTTCGGTCAGCAGCAGGTTTTCCTTGCGGGTGGAGCTGCGGTTGATATCCACTGCGGGGAAAATGCGCCGCTCGGAAAGTTTGCGGTCCAGGCAGATTTCGCTGTTGCCGGTGCCTTTGAACTCTTCAAAAATTACTTCGTCCATGCGGCTGCCCGTTTCCACCAGCGCGCTGGCAATGATGGTTAAAGAGCCGCCCTCTTCCAAATTGCGCGCCGCGCCCAAAAAGCGTTTGGGCTTTTGCAGGGAGGTAGCTTCCAGACCGCCGGTCAGCACGCGGCCTGACGACGGGGCCACCGTGTTGTAAGCGCGGGCCAGGCGGGTAATGGAATCGAGTAAAATGACTACGTCTTTACCCATTTCTGCCAACCGTTTGGCCTTTTCTATGACCATTTCCGCCACCTGCACATGGCGTTCGGCGGGCTCGTCAAACGTAGAGGAAATAACCTCGCCTTTGACGCTGCGCGCCATATCCGTTACTTCTTCGGGACGCTCGTCAATCAGCAGCACCATCAGCACCACGTCTTTATGGTTTTCGGCCAAAGAATGGGCAATAGCCTGCATCATCATGGTTTTACCCGTTTTCGGCGGAGCCACGATCAGCGCACGCTGGCCTTTTCCGATGGGGGACATCAAGTCAATGACGCGCTGGGTCAGGGAATTTTTGTCAATTTCCAGCGTAAAGCGCTCGTTGGGGTGCAGCGGAGTCAGGTTTTCAAACAACGGGCGGTTATATACGTTGGCCGACTCTATACCGTTCACTTTTTGCACCTGCAGCATGGCAAAAAACCGTTCACCTTCCTTGGGCGGGCGGATTAGGCCTTCAATGGTGTCGCCTTTGCGCAGGCCGAAGCGTTTAATCTGGGACGGAGACACATAAATATCTTCAGGCCCGGCCAAATAATTGTTTTCTTCCGAGCGCAAAAAACCAAAGCCGTCCGGCAAAATTTCCAGCACGCCGCCGCCGTAAACGGAACCGTTCTGTTTGGCCTGTATGGCCACGATTTTGCCGATTAAGGCCGATTTGCGCAGGCCGGAAATATCTTCAATATTGTAATTGACGGCCAGTTTGGTCAGTTCGGCAATGCTGAGTTTATTCAGCTCGCGCGCGTCCATGGGTTTGGCCCCGTTGGGATGGCGCTGGGCCGGCTGGGGAGCATAGGGAGCGGAAGCGTTACCCGTCTTTTGCATCACGCGCCGCGGGGCGGCCCCGCTTTTGGCCGCGTGCGCGGCTTTGGAAGCGTCCGGCGTTTTGCTTTCCGCTTCGGTTTTGGCCTTGGCCTCGGTTTTTGCGGCGGAGGTTTTGGCCGTTTTTTCCTGCGTATCTGGCATACTGACTCCTTATTTAACGGTATAAATTTTCATAAATGCGCGGTACAGGCTTTGCACTTTGCGCTCCAGCGCGTCCGCAGACGCACCGTTAAGCAAACAAATATCAGCGCGGGCGGCTTTGGCCCGCGGCGGCAGCTGGGCCGCACATCTTTTTAGAAAATCGGTTTTTTTCATGCCGCGCGCTTTAAGCCGCGCGGGCAGGGTTTTATCCGGCGCACAGACGCATACGGTCATGTCAAAAGCGTCCTGCCACCCCGCTTCAAACAAAAGCGGCACTTCCGCCACGCGCACAGGGCTTTTGTCTTTGTTCAGCCGCCGCGCCAGCTCCCGGGCCGCCAGAGGATGAAGCAGATTTTCCAACTTGCGCCGCGCGGAAGCGGAAGCAAAAACTTTCCGCGCCAGCTCCCCTTTTTCCGCCGTACCGAACAAAGCGGCTATCTTTTTTTGCACTGCGGGACGGGCCGAAATTTCCCGCACCAGCTCATCACACGAAAGCGTATATGCCCCGGCGGACGCAAACGCCCGCAGGGCGGTGCTTTTGCCGCACAAAATACCTCCGGTAAGGGCAACGGTCAACTGATGGCGGGCAGTAAATTTCATGGGGGATTAGGGTAATTTTTTCAAATCGTACCAGTCGGGGCCGGCTTTGGCGCTGACCACCAGCGGCACGTCCAGTTTTACGGCGTTTTGCATTTGGGTTTTAATGGACGCGGCATAGGCGTCCAATTCTTTTTCGGGCACTTCAAAAATCAACTCGTCGTGCACCTGCATAATCATTTTTACGGGCGTGCCGCGCAGGGAGCGGAAAATATCCACCATGGCTTTTTTGATAATATCGGCCGAGCCGCCCTGCACAATGGTGTTTATCGCCGCACGCTGGGCAAAAGAGGCCATACTGCCCACGCCCATATTAAATTCCGGCAGGTAACGGATATGGCCGAACATGGTTTTTACAAATCCGTTTTGGCGCGCTTTGGCCACATTGTCGTCTATCCAACGGCGCACGCCCTGAAAGTTCTTAAAATAATTGTCTATGTATTCTTTGGCTTCCCGCAGGGAAATGTTTAACGCCTGGGAAAGCCCCATGGGGCCCTGTCCGTAAATAATACCAAAATTTACGGCTTTGGCGCCAGAGCGCATTTGGTCGGTAACCATCAGCGGCATCACGCCGAAAATCTGCGCCGCCGTCTGCGTATGAATATCCCCCCCGTCCAAAAACGCCTGCACCAGCACGGGGTCTTTGCTTTCGTGGGCCAGCACGCGCAAGTCAATTTGGGAATAGTCCACGCTTAAAAGCACATTGCCTTTTTCGGCGATAAACGCGCGGCGCAGCTGGCGACCCTTGTCGGTACGGACGGGAATATTTTGCAAATTCGGTGCCGAGCTGGACAGGCGGCCCGTAACGGTGCCGGTTTGGTCCAAATACGAATGCACGCGGTCATTGTCATCGGCCATTAAAAGCAAATTGTCCACATAGGTACCCTTTAATTTGGCGTTGGCGCGGTAATCCAAAATCTGCTGCGCAACAGGGTGCAAAGACGCAATTTGTAATAACACCTCTTCATCGGTGGAATAGCCGGTCTTGGTTTTTTTGACCGGAGGAATGTGCAGCTGTTCAAACAAAAGCTGGCCCAACTGGCGCGTGGAATTAATATTTACGGGGGCGCCGGCGGTTTGGTCTATTTGCGCCTGCAGCTGCTGCATTTCCTGCTCCAGCAGGATTTTAAAACTTTCCAGCCAGGCGCAGTCCACTTTCATGCCTGTAAATTCCATATCCGCCAGTACCACCATTAAAGGCAGCTCCAGCGTTTGGTAAAGCTCCCAAATGTTTTTGGCTTTGAGCTCTTCTTCCAACTTGCCGCGTAGTTTAAACATATACGCGTTGTACAAAGCCAAACGCTCCCGCGCGTCCTCCTGGTTGACCAGCGCCGAAAAATAATGTGCTATCGCACCGGCGGGGCTTAAATCGCCCGAAGGGTCCAGCACATAACGCGCCAGCCGGCCGTCAAAACAGCGCACGGGCGTACCCTGTAAATGAATGTCCAGCTCGCGCAGCGTAAATTTCAAATCATACCCCAGCTTAAGCACGGCATCGTTAAACACCATCTTTTTCAGCGCGTCGGCTTCCCAGGGCTGTATGTCCGCCAAAGGCAACAGAGCATATTCTTTTTCGGAAACGGAAAATAAAAATAAATCATCTTCGCTGTATAAAAACACTTCCGGCGCGGATGCGGCTTTGTCCAATACTTCCTGAAGCGGCAGGTTTTTTTGCTCACCGGCAAAAAAGTCCGGCGTATGCGCAGCCTGCGGGCGGAAAGATTCCAGCAGATTTTTAAACTCGTACCGCTCAAACATCTCCGCCAGCACCGCCGGATCGGGCAGGCGCACGCGGTAATCGTTTACATCAAAAGGCATATCCAGCGCGGGATCCAGCACGACCAGCTGTTTGGACAGCAGGGCGTTGCCTTCCTGCTCGCGCAGTTTTTTGGCCAGGGCGGGCTTCATGCGCGGGTCGTCGTTTTGCGCCGCACGCAGAATATCCTCCAAATGGCCGAATGTGTGAATCAGCTCCACCGTCGTTTTGGGGCCTACGCCCGCCACCCCGGGCACATTGTCCGACGCATCACCCACGATGGCAAAATAATCGGGCAGGAACTTTTGCTCCACGCCGAATTTCTCCTGCGCCGCTTCCGGTCCCTTAAAGCCGTCCTTGCCGCCGGAGGGCCAAACGGAAATATAATCGCTTAAAAACTGGTATACGTCTTTATCCGAGGTTACCAGCACGCTGTGCATATGTTGCTTTTGCGCCTGCAGGGCCAAAAAGGCCATTAAATCGTCCGCCTCAATACCGTCTTTGGCCACAACGGCTAGCCCCAGGTCGCGCACCATGTCGCGCGCCAGGTTCAGCTGGCTGACCAGGGCGTCATCGGGTTTTTTGCGGTTGGCTTTATAAGAAGGAAGCAAACGCTTGCGGCGTGCACAGCCGCCGGGGGAGTCAAAACACACGGCCACATAGGCGGGATTTTTTTCATTAAGCAGCTTAATCAGCCACCGCACAAAACCATACAGCGCGCCCACTTCCTGCCCCGAAGAAGTGGATAGTTTGGGCAGCGCGTGGTAATTGCGGTGCAAAAACCCGTGCGCGTCAATTAAAAAAAGCGTTTGTTCGGAAGAAGTCATACAAAAGAATAAATCCGGCCCGGACAAGCTGCGGGCCGGAGCAAGCTTCTAAATTATTGCCCGGCACTCTGTATCCAAGCCTTTATTTTATCCAGGGAAGACTTCGGATTTTGCGCATTAAACCCGTTTAAGCGGGCCTGCAGCTGCCCGTCTTTAAAAAACAGCAGCACGGGCACGCTTTGTACCTGCCACAGGGCCGATAAATTCTCTCCGCCGCGGCTGCGGCTGTCTTTGGTCCAGTCCAGTTGATAAAAACGGCCGCCTTTACCGGCCCATTGCTGTAAAAGAGAAAAACCGGAAGCGTCCGCCTTATTCATCTCTCCCACCAGCATACGGCAGGGCTTGCAGGATGGAAAGCCGACTTCCACCATAATGAGCCCTTTTAAACGCTGCTCATAGTCGGATAATGTTTGCTGTTGTTGAGGACTCAACTCAAACCCGCGGGAAGCCAAATCTTCTTGGTCTTGCCGCAAGGAAGGCAAAGACAAAAATGCTTCATACATATCCGCCGGCAACAGGCTTTGCCCGGCATAATTATATGTCTGGGCGGCCAGCGGTAATGCCAGCACACAGAACAAAAAAGCCAGGAAATGTTTCATCTATCCTCCGGGAAAATCTACAGCAGGGAGTTGAGTTTTTCCTGCAGGGCCGCTTTGGACTGCAATCCTACACTCTGGCCAGCCACTTCGCCGTTTTTAAAGAAAATCAGCGTCGGGATGGAAGTAATGTTGTATTTGGCGCTGGTCATGGAGCCTTCATCGGTGTTTAATTTGCACACTTTAACTTTGCCTTCATACTCCTTAGCCAGCTCTTCCACCACAGGCGCCAGCATGCGGCACGGCCCGCACCAAGGCGCCCAAAAATCCACCAGCACGGCACCCTGATACTGCAGTACTTCTTTTTCAAAATTATCATCCGTCAAAATCACTTCACTCACAAACGCCCCCTTTCCGGCCATAAAATTAAACTTCTTTATTATTTAAAGAGTACCAGACCTGAAAGACCCTGTCAAGAGCTCCCGGCGGGAGCTTTTCCGCTTGCCCGGGCCGCCGGATATACACTCAAAGTATGCTACAATGAAAGAAAGAGAGAAAACACATGAAAGAGAGAATCATTTGCCTGGTTACCCCCGACAGCCGCAGCTATTACCGTGCGGTGCCTTTGGCCAAAGAATTTTTGGACAAAGATCACAACCTTATTAACACCGCGGGTACGCTGCCCGAAGGGGAAGTGGAAGAATTTGACGTTACGACCAAAACCATTAAACATTATAAAGCGGGCAAACTGGACGGGGAATTGGAAATTATTGACCTGACGACAGGGGAAACCACTTTTTTCGAGAAATATAAAGACGGCATTTTGATGGACGTGGCCGATCACACCCTGCACGGTACGCCTCTTGCGCCAGACACTCCCAAACCCTTACCCACTTACACGGGCACTGTTATCAAAGTAAACAAAAAAACGCAGTCGTTTTATATAGACGGGAAAGAAGTGGCGGAACAAACAGTGTCGGGCAACGGCTCCACATTAGAACTGTTGGGAGATATCCCGGATGGACCGGCCAAAGAATTTGATGAAAACGGCCTGCTGCGCGCAGATGCCGAGTACAAAAACAACAAGCTGGAAGGCATGCTGGTGCGTTATGATGAAAAAGGCCGTCCCTCCTCCAAAGAGCATTATGTGAAAGGCCAATTGCAGGGGCCTGCCGAATACTATACTTACACGGCCGAAGGAACCATAAAGACTTCTGCCTGCTATAAAAACGGCCAACTGGATAGTGACTGGGTTTATTATTTTCCCAATTCAATCCCATGTATTAAAGCATTCTACAAAAACGGCAAGTTACAGGGCAGACGCACAGCCTTTTATCAAAATGGCAAGACCTGTTGCGAAGAATCCTACGAAAATGGCAAGTTACACGGAAAACGCATCATTTATTTCCCGGAAGGCCCCGTTTGGTATGAAGAAAATTACAAAAACGGCCGGCTGGACGGAGAGCGCTGCAGCTTCTTCCCCAATGGACAAAAACGCTGCGCGGAATATTATGCGGACGGTCTGCTGGAAGGACCGCGGGCCATATATGCCGAAGACGGTAATTTGCTGCAAAACGAAGAATACCACTACGGTACTTTGCTGCATAATACCGAACGCCGCACGCTGAGCTAAATGTACGGCCCGACAGCCAGCGGGTATCTTCCCACCGCTGACAAATAACCGGCACCATATCCACTCTGCCAATTAGCCACATTCCCGTGCGGCCCCGTTTTGGCCCGGGCAACTTTGCCTAAATGCTACATTCTCCCGGGCCCGACAATTCCCTTTGTCCGGCCCTTGGCGGTTCTTTTGCGGGCAGACTTTCCCTCCCCCAAGATACATCAGGCCTGGGAATGCGTGCCACCACCCATGCCCAATGGTTTTTTCATAAAAAGCCCCGCGCCAAAAGCGCGGGGTTGTATAAACACCCGCCCGGCGGGGGGCCGGGCCAGGCTTTCGTCAGAATTCCGCCTACCCCTCTTTTAATACTGGAAGGATGACGAAGCGGCTATATTGGTACATATATACTGCTCGCATTCACAGGAAGAATATGTGCTATAATTCCGGCAATACTGCTGATCTGACATGACAGGAAAATAATACCACCCGGAGGACACATTATTCCCGCCATAAGCGGCACAGGAATCCCCCTCGGACGGGCGGGATGACAGCTTCCTTTCGCTGCCCCAGAGAGTACTATAGGCTTGATAGCAAAGCTGACCTTTAGTTTGGATTATGCGCAGCCATACATTATTATTGGGTGTACAAACTGCCCCGGACCAATTCCACGCACAGGATTCATTATCCCATGTGGCGCAGGCCGTCCCCTCTATGGTAAGGGTAGCACCCGTATTTGAAGACGCATAAGAAAAGGAACAGGACCGGCATTGCTCTGCATCATCGGACGGAGCTGAACACCCTTCCTGCACGCACTCCCGGCCGTTCCACACTTCCCCTTCTTCGCAACATTTTTCCTGATTGGGATTTTCCGTACAGCTTTGTTCCGTGCCGCTGCCTGTGCATTTACCATATCCCAAAACTTTATAGCTCTGGTACGAGTTGTCCCCCGTCTGCGCCAGCACCGGGTACCACCCCAACTCACTGCAGGACAAATTACTCGCCGGCACCGGTATCCGGTTCCCTCCCAGCGTAAACCCGCTCGTTACTCCATTGCTGTATGACCGGCTGCTCTCCCCGCTTACTTCCACCCCGGCCAGCTTCAATACATTCGCCCTTAACCGCAGCTTCACCCCGCTGTAACTGCCATAGTTCATCGTCGATATTTCGCTCTCTTTCCCACTGTCTACAAAAGATGCCGTCCCGCTGCTGTACAATGTCTGCACCGCAAAGCGGCTCTTCGGCATATTCAACGTACGCGCCACTTCCCCAGATACCGACTGGTAATTGCCGCTGTTCTCTATGCTGACCGTCCCCCCAGACTGCACCGTCATCGCGCTGGTTTCTATCCCCCCAGCCGAACTCAGCCCTCCGGAGATCTTCAGATTTTCATATAAGCCCATACGGGAAGGGTTATATGAAATAGAATCAATCGTTTCCATCGTTTGTGCCGGCAAATAACCGATGCACAGAAACACCCCTAAAACAGCCCAAATAAAGTTTTTCATAGCAAGCCTCCCAAAAAGCCTCTAACCAAAAAAATGTAGCAAAAAAAAAAAACAAGTCAAACGATAGCCTTTTTAACGGCCCGGTCAGACAAAAAAAACAAAAAAAGCTACAATAAAACTCTATGGCGCATATATGTTTACGGGCTCCAGCCAAAGTCAATTTATTTTTAGAAATCACCGGAAAACGTCCGGATGGCTATCATGATTTGGCCACCCTGTTTGCAAAAACCTCCCTGGCCGACATACTTACTCTGGATGCTGAACCCGCCCAGCAGGAAGAACTATCTCTGGTTTTAGACGGGCCGCACTCCGGGGGCCTCAGTGCAGAACAGGATAACCTGGCCCTGCGGGCCGTACGCATTTTTGAAAAACACTTTAACATGACGCTTCGCATACATATCCGGCTGACAAAAAATATCCCGTTCGGTGCCGGTTTAGGCGGAGGTTCCTCTGATGCAGGCACCGTTTTGCTGGGTTTGTGCCATTTGTTTGGAAAGCCCCCCCAGGAACTACTTTCCGATGCGGCACGGCTGGGAGCAGACGTCCCGCTCTTTTTATATCCGGACACATTTTTAAAGGGAGAAGGAATTGGGGAGCGGCTTACTCCCATTCCATTACACACGCCGTCTTTTTGGGCCGTGTTGGCATACCCGGATGAAGCAGTACCCACCAAAGGCGTATTCCAACGCCTCCGCCTGCCGGACAGGCAAAGCGTCTTGACAAGACTCTCCAATTTAGATAAATTAATACAGTGCTTATGCCAGGGTCTTCCTCCGACGCAATGGCAGAACTTGTTATTTAACAGACTGGAGGAGGCGGTATTGCCGTATATTGGTTCCGTGCGAAAAACAAAAGAAGACTTTTCCGCTTTAGGGGCTGTCCCATTGATGTCCGGTTCCGGTTCCACCGTTTTTGCTGTAACCCCCGACCGGCAACTGGCCGAAGATTTGGCAGGGAGAATAAAACAAAAGGGACGAAAAGTATTCACCGTACGTTTCGGAGGGAACCAGGATGAAAATAACTGAAATTCGCATTCACTTAATGGGGGAAGAGCGCCTCAAAGCGTTTGCAAGCGTAACATTTGACGATGCCTTCGTTGTGCGTAATATGAAAGTGGTGGAAGGGACAAAGGGCGTGTTTTTGTGTATGCCTTCGCGTAAACTGCCTGACGGCTCCCACAAAGACATGGTACATCCCATTAATCAGGAATTTCGCCGCTATTTAGAGGAAAATGTTTTAAAAGCGTATCAGGAAGAGTTGGCCAAGCATCCGCAAGTGCCGCCTGCCGGGCAGGAGCCGACGGATCCGGCCGCATAATAAACATCTTTTTATTCCGGATGGTGAAATGGTATCACTACTGGTTTTGGTCCAGTCATTCTAGGTTCGAGTCCTAGTCCGGAAACCATTCAAAGAGCCCGCAAGGGCTCTTTTTTTTGCGTCCCGAAGAACTTTAAAAAGAAGCCCTTGCCAAAAACAGGTTCGGTAATTTACAATAAGAATATGAAAACCTTTTCCTCTTTATTATGTTTTTGTCTGCTGTTTTCTTTCCCCGCTTCCCTCCAGGCAGGTACAACAGAAAACGCACAGGAATTAATACGGCTGCGCAGCCAAGCCCGCAGCCTGTTGGCCTCCCGCCCCGAACACGCCAAATATATCCGACACTTGCTAACCATAACAGCCGGCGCAACTTTATCAGCCATAACAGCGCACGCAGTACAAAGCCGCGCCAAACAAACCCTTTCTTCCGCCCTGACAGAGCAACACCGTCAGACCCGGGCATACCGCGGCACACCTGCACCATCCGCCAAACGCGATTTATTTGCCAGACGCCATATTCCCGACATGGGAGGAGGATTGTTTGATATGCCACAGATGCCTCCTGGGCCGAAGGAGGATTTATCCTGGCTGGATGAACCCCAGCGCCCGGTAACGCCCAAATCCAAGCAATTGTCTTTATTCGGAACTTCCAACAAAGAGGTTACTACCAAGACTTTTTTAAGTAAGTATATTATGAAGAATTACCGCCCCCGCATCAGCCTCTTTCCTATCGAAGAGCAGCAGGGCCTGGCCCAGGCGCTGGATGAAGCGGTAAGGATTAAAAAACAACTGGGCCGCCAGGCCGCATTTGAATTTTTGGAAAAGCAGGCCTTTCAATCATCACGTACTTCTCTGTATTTTATTATCGCCAAGCGTATGCTGCTGGCGGCCGGGATATTGCTGGCAGCGGATTTATATCTGCAGTCTACCCCTTCACAGAATATGATGCTCCGCCTGCACGGCAATCCCGCGCTTTTCCTGGATGCCACCGACGAACAGCTGCAGCAGCTGGCCCGCCATCCCGAGGCTGTATCTTATTGCCGGCAAATCGTCAAGACCGTTGATTTGCTGGCGCATATCCCGCTGACGGAACAGGAACAAAATTTTTTGAAAGAAATCCCCCTGCACTGAACCACCTAAAACCAAAAGGCCCATAGTTGCTGTGGGCCTTAGGGCCCTTGTTGTCCTTGTTCTTATCTCATAGAATAAATATGTATCAAAAACAGTACATATTTTAATTCACCGAGGTAAAAATGCTTTTGACACGTAAACTATCAGCTGTCCTGCTAAGCATCTGCCTGCTGGGCCAAAGTACATTATTTGCCGCCGCCCCCGCCCGGCAAGAAAGCCAGCCCCAAACGCTGGCCCAATACCAGAAACGCGCACAGGAAGACATAGAAAAGGCTCCGTGGATTTCTGAAGAGGGTATCTTGCTGTTAGGCACGGGAGGCATAACGATAGGGCTGTTGGCAGCGCAACATTTGCTGCACCGGCAAAACATAAAAAATATTTCCTCCCAATATGAGCAAATGCTTGCCAACACTGCGGCAGCAAATGAACAAATGTTTGCCAATACTACGGCCATAACCAAACAAACAAATTCTATCCGCCGGCATGAAATACGTCAGCTTACCACCGAAATGAACAAGTTGCGGAAAAGAAACCGCCTGCTGGAGGAACAGTTGACTGTCGCCAACGACAAAATAGAAGTCAAAAACCAAACCATCCAGACCCAGCACAACCGGATCCGCGAACTGCAAAAAGATATGAATAAGCTGCAAAATCGCTTTGACATGAAAAAAGCCCATTATACCATGATGGTTTCTTATCCGCATGATTTGGATGCCGCGCTGGCTAAATATGAAGGCTTGTTTGACAAAACCCGCCCCCAGGCAGAACGGAATGCTTTGCGCGTACAGTTGCTCCAGGAACCCTGGCTGAAAGCCGTAACACCGAAACAGCGCACGGAATTCTTAAGGATTATTGACCAGGTCTCCACCGTGGTCCCAAACGGAGGGAAATTAAGCGCTTCGGAATATATGCGCGTCTTGATCCGCAATTATATAGACAGAAAAATACCGCTCTACACCTATTTAATCGGTATGTGCCGCCATGTGTTCCATTCTAAAAACTTATTGACGGCCGGATTGCTGCTAGCGTTGGGAACGGCGGCACACGCAAGCAATGCCCAAACACAGAAAATGGCTGACCGTTTAAATACCAACTTCTCCCTGTTTATCCAGGCAACCCCGGAGCAATTGGCAGAAATGGAAGAAGACGAAGAGTTGCGAAACCTCTGCATCCAAGGAGCAGAAGCCGTGCATACTATGAGCCTTCTTTCGGAAGAAGAAATACAGGATATACGCCAAAGTTTTTCGGCTTCAGCCCCCCGGCAAGAAGTATTCCGCCCCGGCCTTGCCCATTAATTCCCGCCAAAAAACAGACAAGACAGTTATCCCCGGTCACAAAACCGGGGATTTTTATTATCGGGAAACGATGTCTTTCTCTCTACAACAATCCAAAAACAGGCCGGACTTTCATTCTCGCCCGGCCTTTTCCCCACTTTCAAAAAAATGTCGGCACCTTGTACACCATGTATTCAACCCCCCCTACCGCAGGGGCCAGCCCGGCAGATGCCACGCTATATGCGGAACACCGTCTAAATCGCCGTTCCCGGCCTCCAACCAAAAGGCCCATAGTTGCTGTGGGCCTTAGGGCCCTTGTTGCCCTTGTTCTTATCTCATAGAATAAATATGTATCAAAAACAGTACATATTTTAATTCACCGAGGTAAAAATGCTTTTGACACGTAAACTATCAGCTGCCCTGCTAAGCATCTGCCTGCTGGGCCAAAGTACATTATTTGCCGCCGCCCCCGCCCGGCAAGAAAGCCAGCCCCAAACGTTGGCTCAATATCAGCAACGACTCCTTCAAGACCTAAACAAAACGCCCTGGGTATCCGAAGTGGGAACAGCCATACTGGTTACGGCCGGGATTGCCGCAGGTGGGCTTATTGTACAACGCGCGTATTACAACAACAAGCTTAACCGCTTCCAAGAACAATATTTCAGAATCGCCCAACAACTGGACGATTTGGAACAGGAATATAAATTGGTTGACATGGACCGGGCTGCCACCCGAGATGCTTTATCCGCCACTCGGATAGATTTGAATGACGCGCACAACAGCCTGGCAAACCTTGAAAGACGTCTGGAAAGCACACGGGCGGAATTGGCAGCCGCACGGGCTGACAAAGCGGCTTTAGAAAAAGAACTGAAACAAAAAAACAACCAAGTATGGGGATGGAGAGCTTCGGCCAATACGCAGCGTTATAACCTTCAACAGGCCAAACGGCATGAAAAAGAATTGCTGACGGCAATTGAAAATCTAAAAAAAGATTTAAACAAATTATATGTCCAATATGACGATTTGGCCTATTATTCCCCTGTTATGGCTCCGGATTTTAAAAAATATGAACCTCTTTTTGACCACTCTCTGCCTCAATCGCAGCGCCAGGCCCTGCGTGAAGCCTTATCTAAGGAACCCTGGTTGCAGAAAGTCCCAGTTGCCCAGCAAAAAGAATTCTTAAAGATTATTGATAAAGCCGGGGAAATATATGAGTCTACCGGAGATACTTATTTCCGCTTTTTAATCCGTCAGTATATAGACCGGAAGGTGCCCTTATACGAACGCCTGATCGGTATGTGCCGCCATGTTTTCCGTTCCAAAAATCTGACTGCTATTGGCTTAGTGCTGGTTTTAGGTGCAGCTGCGCACACAGATGTACAGGCCCAGAAAATGAGTGATCGTTTAAATGCCAATTTCATTCAGATCTTCAGCACAGCTACACCTGAAGAACTTAAAGAAATGGAAGAAAACAAAGAACTGCGCAACCTCTGTATCCAAGGGGCCGAAACAGTGCATACTCTGAGCCTCCTCCCGGAAAAAGAGATACAGGATATACACCAAAGTTTTTCGGGCTCCGTTCCTCACCAAGATGTCTTTCGCCCCCATATTGCCCGTTGATTTGCGCCCAAAACAGACAAAATAACTATCCCCCGGCAAAGCCGGGGGTTTTATTTATCCAATAGTTTCCCGGCCGCAAAAGTGGGGATTTGTTTTATGGGGGACCACGGCCGGAAAATGATAACTTCCTTTTAAACAAATAAAAATGCGGGCCGGGATTTCACTCCCGCCCGCTTCACAAGGGACACCTTACTCCGTGCACAATATATCCAAACAGGCGCTCTGCCGTAAGATGGACATCCCTCCCCATGCAAAACATCCCGCAGACGCGCACGCCGCCTGTTGCACATCATCCAGGGAAAACCGGCGCTCCTTCAGTGCCATGGAGGCAGCAGGTCCCATAAAACCAAATTTATTTTTTTATATAAAACCGCTGATCCAAGGGCAAAAATGTTTTATCCGCAGGCAGGCCTTCGGGAGTCCCAAAAGGCATCTGCGCCACCAGCTGCCAGTTGGCCGGAACGGAAAATTCTTTGGCCACACGGGCGTCTATGACGGGATTATAATGCTGCAAAGACGCCCCTATCCCTGCTTCCGCCAGGGCAGTCCACACGGCAAACTGCAACATACCGTTGGCCTGCTGGGCCCATATGGGGAAGTTGTCTTTATATGTGGGGAATTGCTCCTGTAACTGCCGTACTGTATCCTTATCGTTATAATACAGCAGCGTACCGCAGGCTGAGGCAAAAGAAGCGAGTTTCTTTTCCGTCGGGGCAAACTTGTCCGCAGGCACAATTTCCCGCAGACAATCTTCCGTCAGTTTCCATAACTGTTTGTGTTTTTCCCCCAGCAACAAGACAACGCGAGCCGGCTGTGAGTTAAACGCCGAAGGAGTATACAAAACACACTGCCCGATAATTTCGGTAAGCTTTTCCTCGGATATGGGCAACCGGCCCGTCAGCTCATAACGCGAACGGCGCAACTTTATAATATCGGTAAAAGGCATAAATACACCTCCTGTCTGCCTGTATTATAAATAAGCATACGCCCCGCAGGCAAGGAATGTTTATATTAGAGATTTGGACGGCCCATATAGAAACTTGCTAAAATAGAGCGGTAACGCCCCCGTAACTCAATTGGATAGAGTAGCTCCGTCCTAAGGAGAAAGTTGCGAGTTCGACTCCCGCCGGGGGCATATTCTTATAGAAGCGTTTTGTATAGCAATTACCTTTACAAAACGCTTTTTTTCATCGTAAAACACAGGGATATAAAAGAAAATAACGATAGCAGTAAAAGCGCACAAAAACCCCCGCTTTATAGCGGGGTTTTCCTTTTTAAAATTTATTTCTTTTTACTCTTTTTTATTTTTGCGGAAGTAGTTTTCTTCTTAGTGGAAACCGTCTTTTTGCGCGCCGCTTTTTTGGCCGGCTTTTTAGCCGCAGCCTTCTTCTTGGCTTTTTGCGCTTTTTGACGGGCAGCTTCCTGCGCAGCAGCACGGCGGCGCAGTAAACGCGCCAACGGACTTTGATCTATCACTTCTCCTAAAACATTTGTTTTTTGTTTAACAGACATCCCGGCATGCAGTTTACGGGTGCGGAAATCCGTCGGTACATTTTCCAGCAAACCAGCTTTCCGTGCAGCTTTGCGCATTTCACTCACGGCTCGCTCCTCTATTTGGCGCACGCGCTCACGCGAGAGCCCCATTCGTTCAGCCACCTCTCCCAACGTTTTGGGTTCATTGTCGGCCAAACCAAAGCGCATGGTCAAAATTTGCCGGTCGCGGTCATTTAATTTTTGCAGGCTCTCACGCAGTACGCTCATATTTTCCGAATGCAAAAACACATCATGCGGATTGCCTTTTCCGTCATCGCTGAGCATATCCTCCAATGTCAGTTCCTCTTCTTCGCCCACCAAAGAGGCCAACGAGTCTACCCCCGTAGCGGCGTTAAGCGTGTCCATAATAGCCTTTACCTGGCGCGCACTTAAATCCAGTTCGGCCGCCATCTCGCTCAGGGACGGATCGCGTCCGTTGGCTTCTTTTAAATTATTCCAGGCTTTGAACCATCTTTTGAGATTGCCCCACGCGTGGGACGGAATTTTGATGGAACCGGACTGCTCTTCAATATATTTACGGATATACTGTTCAATCCAGTAAACAGCATATGTGGAAAAACGATAGCCTTTTTCCGGCTGGAACTTATCTATGGCCTGGAGAAGGCCAAGGTTCCCCTCTTCTATCAAATCCATCAGCTCCATGCCGGGGCGCTGGAAGCGTTTGGCCGTTGGAATAACCAAACGCAAATTCATCTCCATCATTTTATTTTTGGCAGCTTTGTCGCCTTGTTTTACTTTTTTCCACAACGCAGACATTTCCTCGCGGTTCATATCGCGCGTAATTTGCCCGAGGTGTTTAAAATATTCGTTGACGCTGTCCAAAGATTGGTTTTCCATAGTTAAATCTTATCAAAAAAAGCGGCCTTTTGGCAGGTTTAAAAAATCATCAAAAGCGCACCGGCCGTAATCAGCAGCCCGCCGGCCGCCACCTTAAAAGTAACGGCTTCATGCAAAATGAAAAAAGAAAGCAAAATAGTAATAGCCACGCTAAGTTTGTCCACCGGCACCACGCGGGAAGCGTCTCCTATTTGCAAAGCTTTGTAAAAAAACAGCCAGGAAGCCCCCGTCGCCAAGCCGGATAAAAGCAAAAACAGCCAGCTTTTGCGGCCCACATCGCCTATCTGGTGATGCACACCCGTGGCAAATACTATTCCCCAGGCCAACACAAGCACCACCAGCGTACGAATAGCAGTAGCCAGGTTGGAGTTAATCCCTTCAATACCTATTTTGGCAAAAATAGACGTCAGTGCGGCAAACACCGCAGACAACAGCGCAAATACGGCCCACATAATGCCTCCTTAATATCCCATATATCATAGCAATTCTGACTTTAGGCAGAATGCACCGAAGCAAAAAAATCTTGTTATAATGGAAGTATCGGCAGTTATACGGAGGATACCATGGACGGACTACACGAACAAAAAAGTTTCAAGCAAATTATGCTGATGTGCCTGGGATTTTTCGGCATACAGTTTGGCTGGGCCCTGCAAATGGGCAATATGAGCGCCATTTATTCGCGCTTGGGCGCGCGGGAAGACCAAATCCCGCTTTTGTGGCTGGCCGCCCCCGTAACGGGGCTGTTAGTGCAACCGTTGGTCGGTTATTTCAGCGACCGCACCTGGTGCAAACTCGGCCGCCGCCGCCCGTACTTTTTAGGAGGGGCCATATTCTCCTCTATTGCTTTAATCTTAATGCCGCAGGCTTCGGCTATCTGGATGGCGGTAATCGCTCTGTGGATTTTGGACACCTCCGTCAACGTCAGTATGGAGCCCTTCCGCGCCTTTGTGGGAGATATTTTGCCGGAAAACCAGCGTAAAACCGGTTATGCCATGCAAAGCGTGATGATCGGAGCCGGTGCAGTTATTGCTTCTTTCCTGCCGCAGATTTTAACTTCGCTGGGCGTCAGCACCGAGGCCCCTCTGGGGCATATCCCCGCTACGGTCAGATATTCCTTTTATGCCGGTGCCGTCGTGCTGCTAGCGGCCATTTTAATCACCATTAAAACCACACCGGAATATCCGCCGCAGGATATGGAAATGTTTAAAAAACTGCAGTCCCAAACTTTTAGTCTTAAAAAAACACTGGCCGAAATGTGGCAGGCCTTTATTACCATGCCTTCCACCATGCGCCGCTTGGCCGTAGTGCAATTTTTTACCTGGGCGGCATTTATGATTATGTGGGTGTATTTCACGCCCGGTATCGCTTCGGCCGTGTTTGACGCCGTACCCGGCACGCCGGCTTATGAAACGGCGGCCAACTGGGGCAGTTCCTGCTTTGGTATTTACAACGGCGTGGCATTCGTATTTGCGTTTGCGCTGTTATGGCTGACCACCAAATTTTCCGCCAAATACATTCATATCGTGTGCCTGACCATTGGAGCCGTCGGGTTGGGTTCGCTGGGGCTGACGCTGTTTGGCCTGAAGTTTACGCAAATGGGGCTGATTTTCCCCATGGTATGCATAGGCATTGCCTGGAGCAGCCTGCTGGCCATGCCGTATGCTTTGCTGGCCAACAGCCTGCCCGCCGAAAAAATGGGTTTTTACATGGGCGTGTTTAACTTTTTCATCGTAATTCCGCAAATCTGCGTGAACCTGTTCTTCGGCCCCGTCATGAAACACCTGCTGGGCGGCAGCGCCATTGCCGCCGTGGGCGTGGGTGGTGTGAGTCTGCTGCTGGCTGCGTTCTTTACCTTTTTTGTGCAGGACAATGCCGCACCTAAAAAAGCATAAGGATCGCGCATGAAAATCAATTTCCACATTCCTTACCGCGCCGCACAGGATGAAATACTCTGTGCCGTCTTGTTGTTACAAACAGGCCATGCGCTCTTGCGACGGCGCGTACCGCTGCAGTGCCTGGACGGAGAACATTGGTCCGGCACGACGGAAATCCTGCCAGCACAGGATGCGGAAATGGCCTATTCCTACAAAGTTATGCGCGGCGAGCATACCGTGCGGCGCGAATGGAACGCCATAGCCCGCTGCCTGTTTTTATCCGCCGGGCGGGAAACCTATGATTTATATGACTTATGGCGCGACTTGCCGGAAAAATCCTGGCTTTACAGCTCCGTGCTGGCGCAGGATATATACCCGCAGAAGTTACCGCAATACCCATCCACAATTGTTTTGCGTGCGCAAATCCCGGGCTTGGCGGATGCCCAAAAACCTTATCTCTGCGCCGCCGCGCCGCAGCTGGGAGGCTGGGATCCAAAAAACGCCGTACCACTTGTGCACACCGGTATCAACGAATGGGCCGTCAGTATCAACGCGGCGGAGCTGTCTTTCCCGCTGGCCTATAAGTTTATTTTGAAAGATGACAGCGGACTGGTGCAATGGGAACAGGGTGAAAACCGCCTGCTGCACGGGCCGAACCCCGCAGACGGGGAAACGGTCATTTATTCCAATTTATACCCGCATTTTTCCCTGCCGCAGCCGCGCGCGGCGGGCGTGGTGCTGCCGGTCTTTTCCATTCGTACGGAAAATGACTGGGGCGCGGGTGATTTCGGCTCGCTGAAAAAATTGGTGGACTGGGCCGCCTTAACGGGGCAAAAAGTTATCCAGCTCCTGCCCGTCAACGACACTGTGCAAACCGGCACCTGGACGGACTCTTATCCTTACAGCTGCGTCAGTGTGTATGCATTCCACCCCATGTATGCCGATGTTTCCTCTTTACCCAAACTTCCGGCGCGGGATGAAAAATATTTTCAGACACGCCGGGCCCGCCTAAACGCCGCGCCACAAATGGATTATGAAGGGGTATGTCAACTCAAAAACGAGCGCCTGCGCCTGGCCTACAAAAAAGAAGGGAAAGAGGTACTGTCTTCTGAAGGGTTCAAAGAGTTTTGGGAGGCCAACAACGGCTGGCTGGCCCCGTACGCCATGTTCTGCGCCCTGCGGGACCGTTTCGGCACGGCGGACTGGCACACCTGGCCGCGGCATTCCAAATTTTCCGGCAAAGAGATGAAAACGTTTTTTGAATTTAATTCAAAAGACCGCCAGAACGCATATTTTTATTTTTACGTACAGTTTTTGCTGCATACGCAGCTGTTGGAAGCGCACCGTTACGCGCGGGAAAAAGGGGTGGCCCTCAAAGGGGACATCCCCATTGGCGTTTCCCCCCACGGGGCCGACGCCTGGGCCGAGCCCGCTCTGTTTCATTTGGACGCGCAGGCAGGCGTGCCGCCGGATGATTTTTCCGAAACCGGGCAGAACTGGGGCTTTCCGACCTACAACTGGGAAGAAATGGCCAAAGACGGCTACGGCTGGTGGCGGCGGCGTTTCTTACATATGTCGCGCTATTTTGACGCCTACCGCATAGACCATGTGCTCGGGTTTTTCCGCATTTGGGCAATCCCCCTGCATGCCGTACAGGGGCTTTTGGGGCAGTTTTCCCCCGCTTTGCCGTTAAGCGCGCGGGAAATTTCCTTCGCAGGGCTGGCATTTGACCAAGCTTACCTGCGCCCGTATATTTCCGAAGATTTGCTCAACGAACTTTTCGGCACGGAGGCGGGCTTTGTCAAACAACACTTTTTGCTTCCTGCCGAAAACGGCCTGTATGCCTTGCGTCCGGAATATGATACCCAGCGCAAAATCCAGGAGGCCTTCTCCGGCCAAACCGATGAGCGCGGCCAAAAAATACGCGACGGGCTGTACACGCTGGCGGCGGAAGTGCTGTTCCTGCCGGACCGGCACAACCCGCAATTATACCATCCGCGCATCAGTGCGCTGAAAACTGCGGCCTTCCGCGCGCTGTCCCGCCGGCAGCAGGAAGCGTATGAGCGCATTTACAATGATTATTTTTACCGCCGGCAGGACGACTTCTGGAAACAGGAAGCTCTTAAAAAACTGCCCGCGCTGGCCCAGTCCACGCGCATGCTTTGCTGCGCTGAAGATTTGGGTATGATTCCTCATTGCGTACCGCAGGTACTGGACGCACTACAAATCTTAAGCCTGGAAATACAGCGCATGCCCAAACGGATGGGCGAAACCTTCGCCAAGACGGAAAACTATCCTTATTTATCCGTGGCCACGCCGGGCACGCATGATATGTCCGTACTGCGCGCCTGGTGGCGGGAAAACCCCACTCTGACGGAAAAATTCTGGCGCGAAGAACTGCACCGCCCCGGCACCCCGCCGGAGCAAATGCCCGCAGACGTGTGCGAGCAAATCCTGCAAATGCACCTGCAAAGCCCGTCCATGCTGTGCCTGATTTCCTTTCAGGACTGGACGGCCATGTATGAAACACTGCGCGCGCCGGACCCGGAAAAAGAGCGCATTAACGTGCCCGCCGTTTCCCCGTTCTACTGGCGCTACCGCATGCACCTGACGCTGGAAGAACTGGTAAAGCAGGAGCATTTCAACCGCAAAATACGCCAGCTGATTTGGCAAAGCGGAAGATAGACCAGCAGGACTTCCCCGCCGTTTCTATCTAAAAAACCCCGCGGCCAAACCGCCGCGGGGATTTGCTTTTTCCAAATATTTTTAGCGGTGCCCGGCTAAATCATATACATCATAACCGCTGGTTGAGGTACCCTGCAATTTCCCTCCCATGGAGCGACACACGCGGGCAGACACCTCATCTGCGGCATAGCATTGGCGCGTATAGCCCTGCTCGTCATAAGAAAAGCTTCCCGTGTTAAATAAAGCATATCCCAATTTGTCTGCCCGGATACAGCTGACCTGCCCAATGGACAAATTGCAGGTAATTTCCTTTTCCGGGCAAATCAACTCTGTTCCGTAGAGGCCGCCCGCTTCACACCCCGGAACAGAAAGAGCCAATTCCTCAAAACGGACAACACGCTGGCCATTGCTCATATAAAAAATATTCAGTTCTTTTTGTATGGCCGTGGCCAAAGACACCAGCTCCGTAAAATGCGCTTTTCCCACAGCGGTTTGATACTGCGGCAGGGCAATGGCCGCCAATATACCGATTATTAAAACAACAACCAACAGCTCTATTAAGGCAAATGCGGCGTTTTTCTGCATGGGGGCTCCTTTTTCCTCTGACAACTTAAAAAGTGTATCAAAAAAAAAAAATGGCGCAAGGACTTTACCTTTGCGCCAAAGAGGATGGAATGTATGCCGCCGCACACGGCCATTTAAATAATCTGAAGCAATGTCGGAAAAAACGAATACAAATCAATACCCCATGCTTTTGCAAATTTGTGCACACTTTGGATGTATGCTTACATGTGCATAGCTGTTTAGGCCACACACGCTTACCCCCCTTCGGTTTGACTGATCTAAATACATTTTAATTAAGCATTGCCCGCTGTCGGTCATGACCCCGCCTACAATATCTTTCACTCCGCTGCCTCCCTGGCTTAATAAATCTACATAAATCCCGTTAGGGCACTTAACAGCTCCCCCTGTTTTATTGCCCTCCCAGCCCTGCGGCGGCTGAATATCCAATTTGTTCCAGTCTTCCGTATAGCTGCCATTGGCCAGATAATACCGCTCGGCCGAGTCCTTCACAGCACGCATTAAGGGCAAAGCGCTGGTCATGCGGCTTTTCAATACGGCCGCCTCATACTGAGGCAGGGCAATGGCCGCCAAAATGCCGATAATCAGCACCACAACCAATAATTCTATCAGTGTAAAACCTTTTTTCATTTTGTCCTCCATAACAGCGTAAAATCAAACAAAAATACAACGTAACAGCTTTCTATTTTTTCCACGTATAGGGTATCAAAAAAAAATGAGTCAAGGAGGAGGCAATTTCAGGCAACAAACAACCACGGCAAACGGCTTCACGGCAACAGCAAATAAGGCGGGCAGGCCCCGCCTTCGTGTTTATTCCGGAAGCCTGTTTATATGGCCTGTTCCCTGTCTGCCGTTTTTGCCAAATGCCAAAAACCCCGCAGCCGATTTGGCCGCGGGGTTTTTGTTTCAAAGCCACACTACAACGGGATATTGCCCGTGTTGGTGTGTTTGCGCGGATCGCGTTTGTTTTTCAGAATACGCAGCGCGCTGATGATTTTGGCGCGCGCTTCGGAAGGCTCTATAATTTCGTCAATAGAGCCGTTCATGGCTGTCTGGTACGGCGAAGCGAATTTGTCGGAATATTCCTGCGTCAGTTTTTCCTTCATCGCTTCTTTTTTCTGCGGGTCTTCCTCTTTCTTTAAATCCTTGGAATACAGGATTTCCACTGCGCCGCGCGGGCCCATAACGGCAATTTCCGCGCTGGGGAAAGCAAAGTTGAAATCCCCGCGCAAATATTTGGAACCCATGGCGATATACGCCCCGCCGTAGGCTTTGCGCAGCACCAGGGTTACCTTCGGCACGGTCGCTTCGGCATAGGCGTAGAGCAGCTTGGCGCCGTGGCGGATAATGCCGCCGTGCTCCTGCTGCACCCCGGGCAGATAGCCGCCGATGTCCACCAGTGTTAAAATGGGGATATTAAACGCATTTAAAAAGCGGATAAAACGCGCGGCCTTGTCGCTGGCGTCGCAGTCCAATGCGCCGCCCAAATGGGCCGGATTGTTGGCCACCACGCCCACCACTTCGCCGCCCATGCGGATGAAGCCCGTCACCACGTTTTTGGCAAAGTTCTGGTGTATTTCAAAAAATTCATAATTGTCGGCCAGGCGCCAAATGACGTGATGAATGCGGAACGCCTTCTTGGGGTCCATTTCGCACACGCGTTCCAGCACATGCACGGGGCGGTCGGTAATATCGGTAGTGGTTTCCAGGGGAGGGTTTTCCTGGTTGTTCTGCGGTAGGAAACTTAACAGTTCGCGCACCTGGCGGAAGCAGTCCTGTTCCGACTTGGCCACAAACTGGCACACGCCGCTCTGCTCGCTGTGGGGCTTGCTGCCGCCGAGGGTGTCAAAATCCACCTCTTCGCCGGTGGCCGCTTTAACCACGCTGGGGCCCGTGACAAACATATGGCTGATGCCTTCCACCATAAAAATAAAATCCGTCAGCGCGGGCGAATACACCGCCCCGCCGGCGCAGGGCCCCAAAATGACGGAAATCTGCGGAATAACGCCAGAGGCCTTCACGTTGCGGTAAAAAATTTCCCCGTATCCGTCCAGGCTGCTCACGCCTTCCTGAATGCGCGCGCCGCCGCTGTCCAAAAGCCCGATGACGGGGATTTTGGCCTCCAGCGCTTTGTCCATAATATCGGCTATTTTTTTGGCGTGGGCCAGCCCCAAAGAGCCGCCCAGCTGCGTGAAATCCTGCGCGAAAATGGCCACGGGCCGGCCGTTAATGCGGCCGAAACCGGTAATGACGCCGTCGCCTTTGATGTGCTTGTCGGATACGCCGAAATCGTGGCAGTTGCTTTCCACCAGGCTTTTAATTTCAAAAAAGCTGTCGCGGTCCAGTAAATAAGAAAGACGTTCCCGGGCGGTAAATTTGCCCTTGGCTTTTTGGGCTTTGTTCTTTTCTTCCCCCGCGCCGGCCATGGCGTCCTGGTAAATCTGGCGGAATTTGACCAGGCTTTTGGGAGCCGGACGGTCGGATTTTTTATCCTCTCTGGGATTGTCAAAAAGTTCTATCATTTGCCCTCCCTAAAGCTATATTTTACCAAACTTCGCGCCCGCGGCGGCGGGAGCAAAGGCTGCGGTAAACACAAAATCATTGTCAAATGCGGCGGAGTTAAGTATAATTTGCGGCCGGCCCGCACCCTGCCAGGCTTCCAGCGCGCGGCCCGTGAGTTTGAGGCCGCTTCCGGCCAGGATAATTTCGCGCGTGTTCAGCGACAGGCCCCGCCCCAGCAGCTTGACTACGGCTTCCTTCTGCGTCCATACTTTGGTTAAATGCGCCGGCGAGCCGTCCCCGCGTTCACACGGGTCAAAAAATTCTTCCGCCCAGGCGCGGCTGCGCGGCTCCGTCTTTTCCAAATCAATGCCCAAAAAAGTATGCGGCGCAGACACCGCCGCGGCGGCCCAGCCGTGCGAATGGGTAATGCTGACGCTGCGCGCGTCCGGCACCGCGCCGACAAACACCTGCGGCGCGCCGCTGGGCAGCTTCACAATATCTATTTGTTTAAGTACATGTAGCGCGGCGGCCGACATTTCCGGCGCGCCGTCCGGACGCGCGGCGGGCAGACTGCATACGGGTAGCAGGCCGCTTTCGCGCGCCAAAAGCGTCTTTAACGCGAACCGGCCCCCGAGCCAGTCCCCCTTCCGCTTTTCCGAGCGCAACGTCTGCAAATACGCGCTTTCGGAAGAGCTTAGAAAGGAGTCCGCCGGGGGCAGGTCCTTAATTTTAATAAACTGCGTTTGATACTGCATGGCTTGCGCCGCGCCGCGCAAAAGCGCGCAGGCGCTTACTGGCCGATGGCCTGGTAGCCGTGGAATTCCACCCACACGTCGCCTTTTTCGTCAAACACATACGCGTCGTGCAGGGTTTTGCCGTCGGCGGTCAAACCTTTAAAACGCCCGTAGAGGTACAGCTTCTGCGGAGGCGTCTGGCGTTTGAATACGGCCACTTCTTTAATGCCGTCGGGCAGGGTCATTTTGTTGTCAATGGCCATATCGCGGAAACCGCAGCACTGGAAGGCGGCTTCAATGAGCATCGGGTTGGCCAGCAACACTTTCTGCCCGTCTTTCCACTGCGGCTGCGGGGTGGTGTTGTAGACGGCCAAAGAGCTGTCTTTGTCCGCGCGCAAAATACCGCCGAGCACCTGGAAGCTGGGCCCGTGGAAATACTTTTTGTAGATTTCCTCTTTGGAAATCTGCGGGGCGGCGTTTTCGTCCAAATGAATTTGGTCTTTGACCTCATTCCAGGTGGACACGAAACCGCTCTGCAGGGCCTTGGCCGTAAAGTGGCGGCGGGTATTGCCCATTTTAACGCCTTTGCTGTTAATAAAGTCGGACTCTATTTCCATGGAAATATCCCCGCCGGCTTCCGCGCCGATGACGCGCACGGCCTGGGGCCGGTTGCGCAGCAGTTTAATGGGCAGGTAAAAATGCACGTCTTTTAAGCCCTGCGGCACAGAACCGGAAAGCGCCGTCGCCGTTTCCATAAACGTTTCAATGCCCATCACGCCCGGCACATACGGCGTGCCTTCAATGGCGTGGTCGGCCAGGTACGGGTCGGACTGCAGGTTAAATTCTTTTTCGGCGTGGATTTCTTTGCCTTTTTCCAAAGAAGCCACTTTGCCTAAAAAGTGATTGGCCTGCGACGGGTCGGGCAGGGCCACGTCTACCGCGGCGGTTTTGGGCGCGGCGGAAGAAGAACCGCCTTTGCCGCCTTTATCGCCGCCCTTGGGCGCGTTTTGCGCGCCCCGGGGTACGATTTCATCCATTTCCAAATGGTGCTGGTGATCCCAGTCCAGGCGGCCCAGAGAGCCGGTCAGCACGATTTCGGGCACATCGCCGTACACGATTTCGTCCAGGAATATCTGCATACCGTCTTCGGGGTCCACAAAGTCCACGCCGTTGGATTTGAGGAAGGTTTCCACGCCGGCGCGCACGCCCATGCCCACATTCTTGTAGGCGCTCATGGCGATGGAGATGGCGCGGTAGCCCTGGTTGGTCAGCGAGAAGGCGGACTTGGCCAAATAGTCGTTGGCCGACGCGTAATCGCTCTGGCCCAGGTTACCGTATTTGCCGGCAATGGACGAAGCGAAAGCGAAGAAGCCGTCGTCGCGCACGATATTGTTGGCCAGGAAGCTGGCAAAACTCGTGGCTTTTACGTCAAAGATGCGGTAATATTCCGCGGGGTCTTTGTCATAGATGAGTTTGGAGCGTTCCAGTCCGGCAAAGTGGATCATTCCGTCCACGCGGCCGTTTTTGGCTTTAATCTTCGTGCAGACTTCTTTAACCATGGAGCTGTTCATCACGTCGCAGTGGTAATATTCCACTTCGCTGCCCAGCTCGCGCAGTTTCTGCAAGTTGTTATAAAGCGTGATGGAATCTTTCACGCGGCCGAAAGCGCGCTCCAGCAGCACCGGGGTGGCCTTTTGGGTCTTGTCGGCCTTGAGATCCTCCCAGATTTGCTTCTTCAGCGCGGCCAGTTCGGCCTCGTTCATGGACGCCCACAGCGGGGTCTTTTCCTGGATTTCAATGATGTCCAGCACGATGATTTTGCTGTGGTACTGCGCGGCGATTTTCTGGCTGAGCATGGCGCCGATGCCGCGGCCCGAACCGGTGAAGATAATGGTCTTGCCGGCCAGGTCAAAGCGTTTTTCGCTGCGGTCCAAACGCACGGGCACGGACAGGATGGTGCTGCGGCCGCCTTCACGCGCGCCGATCATCAGGCGCATATCGCCGTGGAGCACTTCGTCCATGGTGTAGCGGGCCATTTCGTCGGGCGTGGCCGTGGGCTCAAAATCAATGAGCTTGGAAATGGCGCCGGTGCGTTCGTACACGTCTTTGCGGTAGCAGGTAACGCCGCCGGTCAGCGCGCCGGAGATGGGGTTAAACTCATCTTTGGTCGTGTAACCGAAGTTACCGTCAATCTTGGTATTGACCGCAAAGAACGTGTCGGCGTCGGCACGGTTGGACAGACCTTTTTCAAATACGCGCAGCGCAATAAACAGCGGCATGACGTATTTGGTCAGTTCATTGTGCGGGCTGACTTTCTTGTCAAATTTCTTGACCGTCGCACCCAGCAGGTACACGATACCCTGAATGTTGGGATCTTCGGCGGCGTATTCTTTCAGCGCGGCCTCGGTTTCTTCATAAGATTCCCAGTTTACGATAGTCGTGTTTTTGCTGCGGGTTTTGAGCGTGGTGAACACGTGCGTTTTGACGCCCAATTCCTTGAACTCTTCCTGATAGGCTTTAATGAGCTGGGAATTGTCAGCAAAGATCAGCACGGTGCGGTCCTTGGCCAGGCGGCGGTTTTCGCGCTCGGTCAGCGGGGCCTGCGCCACGACGGTTACACTGCGCAGTTTTTTCTCATGGCAGTGTTCGCCGGCGTACCCTTCGCGCTCGGGCCGTTCGGCCAAAGACTCATGCGGCTTAATCGGCGCGGTCGGGTTGGTGGTCAGCATTTCTTCGGAAGGCTTTTCCACTTTTCCGGCGGTCGGCACGGCATCCTGCACTTTGTCCACTTCAATGGTGGGCAGGGCAGGGGCGGCAGGTTCTTCCTGCACTTGCGCAGCCGCCGTTTGCACGGGGGCCGCGGCAGGCGCGGGCTGGGCCGCAGGCGTTACGGGCGCGGCAGCCGGAGCAGGTGCGGCGGCTGGAGCCGCGGCGGCCTGGCCTTCGGTGCCGGCATTGGCCATAGCGTACTGAATAATGGAGCGAATCGTCGGATAGTCCTTGAGCTGCACGCCTTCCTGGCGCGCGATTTGGTATTTCTCACGCATCACGGCAAAGAGTTCGGCCTGTTTGACCGTATCAATGCCCAGGTCGGCTTCCATGTCCAGGTCCAGATCCAGCATGTCTTCGGGGTAACCCGTCTTTTCTGCCACAATGGCTTTAATGTCCGCCGTAACGGAGGCTTCGTCCAAACTCGGCAGCAGGCCGGACGCTTTCGGCGCAGTCGCCGGAGCAGCAGCCACGGGAGCCGCGGCAGAAGCAGGCTGGGCCGCAGGCGTTACGGGCGCGGCAGCCGGAGCAGGTGCGGCGGCTGGAGCCGCGGCGGCCTGGCCTTCGGTGCCGGCATTGGCCATAGCGTATTTGATAATGGAGCGAATCGTCGGATAATCTTTGAGCTGCACGCCTTCCTGTCTGGCAATCTGATACTTTTCACGCATAATGGCGAAGAGTTCCGCCTGTTTGACCGTATCAATGCCCAGGTCGGCTTCCATGTCCAAGTCCAGGTCCAGCATGTCTTCGGGGTAACCCGTCTTTTCGGCTACGATGGACAGGATATCCTTGGTTACGCTGGCTGCTGGCTTCGTCCAAACTCGGCAGGGCCGCAGCAGGTTTAGCCACCGGAGCCGCCGTTTGTACGGGGGTCGCGGCAGAAGCAGGCTGGGCCGCAGGCGTTACGGGCGCGGCAGCCGGAGCAGGAGC
>CASFOP010000010.1 GCA_949296525.1 uncultured bacterium
TTTAGGCAGCGTATTGCCCTCGTATGGGGAAGGTTTGGCGGGATTGCGTCGGGAGCGTGCGCGGGTAGGGGTATATGAAGCGGCGTCGGACAACACGCGTATGGGGAAGGGGATAGAGATGGCGGTATTGCGTGGTCAGCGGGTGCATGGGGAGACGACGGGGAAAGGTTTATTGGCGGAAGTGGAAGGGTTGTACAAAGGAGGCGGGTACAACGAGTTTGCGCGGGAGTATAAACGGCAGGCCGGAGAGGCGTATGCGGAAGCAGTGGCCGGAGCTTCGGATGCGGTGAGCCGGAACATATTGACGGAAGCCTATAAAGAGATGGTGGAGGAAGGGAAGATTCGTGCGGCGTATGAGCAGTTGCAGGAGGATAGCAGTGCGGAAGTGGCGGCATATATAAAAGGGCTTGGTGCTCGGATAGCGGCGTACGGGGAGAGTGCAGGTGCGGACGTACGGGTAGTGAGGGAGCTGGTGTTGAAAGGGCTGAGCGGGTTTGCGGCGTCAGGTCTGATAGAGAAGGAAGTAAAGGAATTTGGGGCAGATTTTTTGGTAAAAGACATAGCTTTGCGGAAAGGGGCATGCGGGGAAGTAGGGTTTATTGAAGGGCTGAGTGGGAAGAAAGTGTCGGCAAAGCAGGAAGGGTGTGAAGAGGTATTGGAAGAAGTGGCGGCATTGGCGGTATTGGGGGAAGCGGAAGACGGAGCGGTGGTGGCGGACTTGATGGAAGAAGGGTATAAAGGGGTGATGGGGCCTACGGTGATATTGGTAGGCGGGGCGGCGTTGTATGAGATGGGAGCGTATGGAGCCTTGTCTGGAGTGATATATAAAGCGGGAAAAGGTTTGACGGATGTAGGTGTGTTTAGCGGGGATTATTCGGTGATATCGTTGCAGGATTGGGTAAAAGGGGTAAAAGAGTTTAGGCAGGATGGGATGTGGGGAGAGAAAGAAGAAGGTGGTTGGTATGAAGGGGAAGGGAGGGCAAAGAACAGTGCGTGGATGGAGCTGGGGGAATTTTTGGGAGAAGAAGCGCGCAAAGGGTCAAAAGGGGCGCAGGGGGTGCTGGGGCAGCTGAGCGGGGTGCAGCTGTATGTAAAAGATAATGGCGGGGTAGATGTTCGGCTGAAAAGCTTTTGGGCCGGGGTGCTGAGTGCTGGGTACCGGGTGGAGATGAAAGATGTCAAGCGCAGCGGGGCCACGTTTAACGGGCGCGGTGGGGTGTATAATGCCGATAACAGTGCAGGGTTGGCCGCGCTGGAAAAGAATCTGGCAGGCGCTAAGATGACTTTGAGTGGGTATTTGAGTGCGATGCTGTACGGGAGCGGGAAGAGTGATTTGGATGCCTATACGAAGGTGAAGGTGAATAATGCGTTGGTAAAGGGGTATAAGAAGAGCGGGAGTGCGGATATAGGGTTGAAGGTAAAGAATGGGCCGAATGCGAAAGATTTGGCAGATGATCGGTATTGGAACTGGCTGGAAGGTGTGGGTTTTGCGATGGATATTGCGCTGGTGGTAGTGGGGGTGGCCGGATTGGGCCGTATGGCGGTGAAAGGAGGCGTGGAGGCAGTAAAAGCGCTGAGCAGTGCGGTGAGGGAAGCGCGTGCGGGGAAAGCGGTCATAAGTATGCGAGGTATGAGAGGGGCAGGTCAGGTAGGAAAGCAGTTGCGGATGAAATTTACGGAACGTCTTGGACGGCAGCTGGAAGTGAAGCGGATGGAAGTGAATCCGGAAGTGACGGCGGAGATGGTGTATGGAGGAGCCAAAGGACAGGGATATGCGGTTAGTGTGGAAGGGAATGGTGCGGTCAGCGTCAGTAAAGTGGCAGGAGAGCCCCAGCAGGGAAGCATAACCGTTAGAGAAACCCGCCCCGCCCAGGCGGCACCCAAAAGAGCCCCTGCCAAAGCATCGGCAATGACGGATTTTACGCTTACCTCTCCTCGCTTGGTGCCGGTAAAAGACATCATGGAAGCCTCGCTGACGCAGGAAATGTTTGGCGGCGTTTCCGTTGCCAAACGGGCTCCAAAGCGCTCGCCGACATCCAAAAAAGCCCGCCGGGCCCTTCAGCGCACGCAGGCCGCCGAGAAAAAAGTGCAGAGTCAAAACATGCCGCCCAAACCCCAGCCTTATATCCTGCCGCGCACGCATCATGCATTTTTTAATCAGGGGAGGTCCCTGCTGCTGCGTTATTTGCGCAATACATATAATTTAACGCCGGATGCTTTGAAAGATGTGAATATTATTTTATCCCGGGCTGAATCTATGCCGGACGGGGTGGTGTTAAAACAGGCCCTTTTCCGGCGTTTGGAAAATTTATTGAAGGGCAAGGATACCCTGATCAGGCGTTATGCTTCTTCCGTAAAACGCAGCAGTGCCAAGCCCGGCGTGCGCGTGTATTATTTGGGGGACAAACGTAATATAACCCTGTCGTCATTTGAACCAGAATTAGTGGTTTTGGCAATGGAAGAACCCCTTCAGATGGGGACACTGCCGGATTTGCCTTCCATTATCCGGCAGGTAAACCGCGCCAAAATTTTCTGGCGCATGAACGAAAAAGGCCCCGTTACCATCCGCTGGCTGGGCAGCCGGGGGAAAGGCATTACAGCAAAGAATTTTTCTCATCTCTATAGCCAGCTGTTGGGCTGTTCTCCATACAGCTTGTGTTTCTATGAGTGGCAGGGGGATGGTACGCTGATGTTGTACCGTTCTGATCGCAAGTTATGGCTGCGTGTAGGCGAGCATGAAGTGACCAGCAAAATTCATTTACACCTGCATACGGAAAAATGGCTGCCGGTAAACGGAGGGCTGCAACGGGGAGGGGAGCGCGTGATTTTAAACTACCGGGTACATTTGGATGAAGTGGCGCAGGCTTTACGCCCCGCCAAAAGATTAAAAGGCCGCGCCGCATATGAGGTCAAGCACGCTCCCGTAAAAGAAACGGAAGGATACCGTATACTGGTTCAGGATGCGTTGAGGGAGATGGTGCGGGAAGGGGTAGTGGTGCGTTTGTAGCAAAACGCATCAAACAGACCCAAAAAATCAGGTACAATATACATATGGATGCGCAGACAAAAAATTTCCGCAGCGGATTTGCGGTGCTGGCAGGGCTGCCTAATGCGGGCAAGTCCACCTTGTTGAATGCTTTGGCGGGTGGCCTGCTTTCCCCCGTGACTGATAAACCCCAGACTACGCGCCAAAATATTTTGGCTATTATTGAAGGGAAAGATTCCCAGGTGGTGTTTGTGGACACTCCGGGGTTTTTGCATCCGCGCTATAAACTGCAGCAGACCATGGCCGCCTGCGTAGACCGTGCCGTGGGAGAAGACGCCGATTTAGTTCTGCTGCTGGTGGATGCTTCCGCGCCGGATTTGCCCGCGCATAAGGATTTGTTTGAGAAGATTTCCCAAGTGTTCTGTCCCGTTTATTTAGTGTTGACTAAAACAGACCTGGTGAGCGAACCTTCGGCTGTGTCAGCCGTAGAAGAAGATATCAAAAAATTGTTGCCAGCTATTTCCAAAGTGTTTAAAGTCTGCGCACCGCGTGCCGAAGGGGTGGAAGCGCTCAAACAGGCGGTTGTTTCCGCCATGCCGCCGGGTCCCGCTTATTTCCCGCCCGGGCAGTGGACGGACCGCTGGGAGCGTTTTTACGCGGCGGAATTTATCCGGGAGCAGATTTTTAAGCTCTACCAGAAGGAAATTCCGTACAGCACTCAGGTGGAAGTGGAAAAATTTACCGAAGATTTGGGCGACAAAAATTATATCCGCGCCGTGATTCACGTAGAGCGGGAAAGCCAAAAACCCATTCTTATCGGAAAAGGCGGCGCGGCCATTGCCCGGCTGCGCAAGCGCGCACAGGCGCGTATTGAGCAGTTTTTGGGTCGCCCGTACCGTTTGGAACTGCAGGTAACGGTCAGCCCGGACTGGCGCAATAATACGGATTTGCTGGAAAAATTCGGCTACCTGGAACGTTGATTTTGCCCCGCCGTAAATTTGCTATCATATACCCATGACGAAGAAAGAAGGCATTTTGGTCGTATGCACCAACCGCAAGGCTTATCACGATTATTTTATTTTGGAAACCTTTGAGGCAGGGCTTTCCCTGCTGGGGCCGGAAGTAAAATCCGTGCGCCAGAAGGAAGTGAGCCTGGAGGGGGCTTTTGTGCGGGCGGAAAACGGCGCGGCCGAAATTTTAAATATGTACGTTAAGCCGTATAAATTTAATTCCCTGTCGGAGCCGGATCCGACGCGCCCGCGCACGCTGCTTTTAAATAAGCGCGAAATACGCAAATTGCACGCCGGCGCCCAAATCAAAGGCCAGACGCTGGTGCCGCTGGAGATTTATTTTAAGCGGGGCTGGGCCAAGGTAAAAATCGCTTTGGCCAAAGGCAAACATTTATACGACAAACGCGAAAGCCTGAAGAAAAAAGACTTAAACCGCGAGATGGAGAAAGGGTTTAAAAATTCCATTCGTTTTTAATGCCTGCGGAGGAAGTATGGAAAAAATGATTGCCGATGAAAAAGCCGTGTCGGACATGCTGGACAAACTGGCGCGTGAGATAGTGCAGCAGCATCCCGCCGCCGCGTCATACTGCCTGGTAGGCATTAAAACGCGCGGGGCGCATATTGCCAAACGGTTGCAAAAGCGTATTGCGGACTTGACCGGCGATATGCCGGAGTTGGGGGAGCTGGACATTTCTTTTTACCGGGACGATTTAACGCTGGTGGCGCAGGACCCGCGTTTGAACAGTGCCGGCGCGGGGGTAGATTTTACCGGTAAAACCGTCATTTTGGCCGATGACGTGCTTTATTCCGGCCGTACGGTGCTGTGTGCGTTAAATGCGCTGGCCGCCGCCGGCCGCGCGGCAAAGGTGGAATTTTTAACGCTGGTGGACCGCGGGCATCACTGCCTGCCCGTCTGCGCCGATTTTACCGGGTGTACCGTACCGACGGAGAAAGACGATATTATTCATGTGCATCTAAAAGAAAAAGACGGCGACGACTGTATTATGCACAACATTGGCGGCCAGCTCAAACGCTAGGGGCCTTTTGACACAAAATAATTTTGGCCGCGCGGTAAATTTCCGACGGAAAAATGAAATTCTTGCAAAACGCGGCGCAATTTTCTACAATATATCTTGTGATGGGCGGGTGGCGGAATGGCAGACGCGCACGGCTCAGGACCGTGTGGACGAAAGTCCTTAAGGGTTCAACTCCCTTTCCGCCCATTCTTTTCTTAGGTCTGCGGTATGAAAAAGTATGACTACTATCGCCCTTCCGCCTCTTCCCTGGGCCGGAAGAAAAAATACCGTCGGGCTTCCTCCGTTTCTTTTCTGAAACCTTTTATTTTCTTTTTAGTATTTGTGGCTTTATGTTTTGCCGCTTATTTGGGGGCTTCTAAAGCCTACAAAGCTTTTTCGGCTTCGCGCATGGGGCATTGGCAGGCGGAAGAGGCCATTGTTTCCGGTGCAGACGGCGTATTGGCCAAAGAGCTGCAGGCTGCTGCGGATACATGGCTTAATAAAGATTTTTCCGTTTCCGACGCGGTAGCGTTCCAGGCGCAGCTGGTGAAAAAATATCCGCAGTTACGGGATGTGTCCGTAAAACGGGGGTTGTTGTCAGGTAAGCTGAAAGTGTCCGTGAAACGCCGGGAGCCGGTAGCAAAGTTTATTTTGCCGTCCGGTGCTGTGCGTTTTGTGGATAAAGACAGCACCGTCTATCCCGACCCCAGCCCCGACCCGCTGTTAGCCATCCCTTTTGTGGAGCTGGAGGGGGCCGTGCCTGATAAGCTGGGGGCGGAGTTTGTGGATTTGGTGCAAAGTGCGCTGAAGCTCAAAAAACAGCTGGATTTTGCTTTTCTGCGTTTTAACACGGACAAAAACACCGTGCGGCTGTATTTGCCCAATGATACTGTCATTGATTTCGGCCAGGCCCAAAACTTGCGCGCCAAGGCCGCCGTGGCCGCCCGGATAGAGGCAGAGTCTCAGCGGCGCGGGCTGCCGGTGCCCCATGAACTGAGTTTCGCCTATTTTGACGACGGGAAAGTTTTTTTAAGACAGACGGGACATTAATTTTTATAATATACATAATAAGCTTTTTACCAGCAGGTGATTTATGGCTAAAACAAATATTATCGCGGGACTGGACGTGGGCAGCGGCAAGCTGACGGCCGTCGCCGCGGCACACGATTTTGAAACAAATACTTTGCAAATCCTGGCCGGCCGCAGTGTGCCCTGCAAAGGGGTGCGCGGGGGGGTCGTGTCGGATATCCGCGAAACTTCCGCTGCCGTGACGCATCTTTTGGGCGGCATAGAGCGGGAGCTGGGCAAGGACATCGGCAGCCTGTTTGTCGGGGTACGCGGCGCGCATTTGGAATCTTTTTGTAACCATGGCACCTACAACATTTCCCGCATGGACAAAGAAATTACCCAGGCGGATATGGAGCTGGCCGTGGAAAACGCCAAGGCCATGCCGATTAAAAACGACAATGAAATCGTTAATGTTATTACCCAGGGTTTTTCCATTGACAAGCTGCGCGGCATTAACAACCCCGAAGGGATGGAAGGCTCCCTGCTGGAAGTGGACGTGCATATCACGACAGGTTCTTCCACCCATTTAAACAATTTGGCCAAGGCCATCCAACGTCCGGGATATAAAATTGACGGCACATTTTACGGCCTGGTGCCGTTGGGGGATTGCGTGCTGACCCAGGAAGAAAAAGAAATCGGCGCCATGATTATTGACTTGGGCGGGGAGACAATGTCCGTGGGAATTTACATGGAAGGGATTTTAAAGTTTTCCCGCGATATCCCGTACGGCTGTGACTTAATAACCAGCGACCTGTCGCGCGTGCTGCATACCAGCCGCCAGAATGCGCGTGAAATCAAGGAAAAATATGGCGTGGCCTTCCCTACTTTTTTGGACGAGGAAGGGGAAGTGCCGGTGCTTTCTTTGGACGGGCGCAGCAGCCACGATATTAAAAAAAGTTATATTTTGGACATCATCCAGCCGCGGGTGGAAGAATTGTTTGAGCAAATACAGCACTGCGTGGCCACATCCGGTTATAAAAATTGTCCCGTTGTGGGCGTGTTGACCGGCGGCGGCAGCCAAATGCCCGGAATGACCGACCAGGCCGTTAATATCCTGGGGCTGAAAGAGGTACGCCGCGGCATAGTGCAGCGTGATTTAATCACGGCCGGGGAAGAATTTTTAGACCCCGTTTACAGTACAGCCATGGCGCTGACGGTGTACGCTTCCGAAGGAGCCGGTTATGAGGATTACGGCCGCGACTCTTATCATAAAGGCGGTTCCGTACTGGGCAAGCTGGGACGCATGATTAAGGGCCTGGATATCTTTGGCGGTTGAGAAGGCGGAGAACATATGAGCAATCTATTTGTACCGGCAGATTCGTTTGAAACCAAAAAGGCAAAGATTAAAGTCATCGGGGTGGGCGGCGGCGGCGGCAACGCCATCAACCACATGGTCAGCTCCGGCCTCAAAGACATTGATTTTATCGCCGTAAATACCGATGCCCAGGATTTGCGCCGCAACAAGGCCCCGTATTTGGTGCAGGTGGGAGAAAAAATTACCAAAGGATTAGGCGTCGGCGGTGACCCGGAAAGGGGCCGTCTGGCGGCGGAAGAGTCCGAGGAAAAACTAAAGCTCATCATCGGGCAGACCGATTTGTTGTTTATCACTGCCGGCATGGGCGGGGGCACCGGCACGGGGGTGGCGCCCTATCTGGCCAAGCTGGCCAAAGATTTATACGGGGACGATTTGCTGGTGATCGGTGTGGTCACCCGTCCGTTTAATTTTGAAGGATATGTGCGCGAAAAGAGGGCGGGGGAAGGCATTGAGGAAATGCAGAAATATGTGGATTCCATGATTATTGTCCCCAATGAAAAACTGTTTTCCATCATAGACCCCAAGACCTCCTCCCGGGATGCGTTTAAAATGGTGGACGAAGTGCTGCTTCAGGCTGTGAAGGGCATTGCCGAGGTTATCACCAAGCCCGGGGAAGTCAATATTGATTTTAACGATATCCGCAAAGTATTGTGCCATTCGCGCAAATCCCTTATCGGCATCGGGGAAGCCAGCGGCCCCGGGAGGCATTTGGCGGCCATGAAAAAGGCCATTTCTTCCCCTCTGTTGGAAAATGCCGATATACGCGGCGCAAAAGGCTTTATCGTCCATTTCCTGGCCGATGAGAATTTAACGCTGATGGAGCAGGGGGAAGTGATGAACCTGATCCGCCAATATGCCAGCAACGATTCCACCGTTATTTTCGGCTATTCGTATGATTCCACGCTGAACGGGACATTTAAGGTCACGGTCATCGCCGCCGGATTCAGCCCGGAAAAGGCCAATATGTTTGACGCGCGCCGCTCCCTGCAGCCGCCGGAGCGTGAAGCATATGATTTGAAAAAAAATGTATTTTCCACGTTTGATGAACCCAAACCCCGGCAGGATGCGGAAGATGATATGCTCATCCCTGCGTTCCTGCGCCGCAAGAAAAATTCCAACGCCCGTTAATCAAGGAGGCTTATATGGCGGTAGGACTGCAAAGTTTGCTCAGAACGGTAGTGGACAATAAGGCCAGCGGTTTGCATATCCGCGGCAATTCCAACGCGTATGTGCGTTTGAACGGCAAAATAAAGCCCATAGATGACTCTTTTGTATCCAATGAAGACGCCAAAAAAATGGCTTACGCCTGCATGGGCGACCGCGAGCGTAAAATTTTTGAGCAATACAGCACGGTGGACTTTTCGCTGGATGCCAAATCTTACGGCCGCTTCCGCTTTAACGTATTCCGCCAGTCGGGTAAAATTGCCATGGCGGTGCGCCACATTCCGCTAAAAATTCCTTCTTTTAAAGAACTTAGCCTGCCGGAAGAAACCTTGAAGAAAATTGCGGATAACCGCCGCGGTTTGATTATTGTAACGGGGATGACCGGTTCCGGCAAGACTTCCACGCTGGCCGCGATGATTGACTATATTAACCGCTCCCGCAACGGACATATCTTAACCATAGAAGACCCCATTGAATTTGTCCATACCGAAAGCCAGTGTATTATCAGCCAGTTGGAATTGGGAGTGGATACCCCTTCTTACACGGGTGCGCTGCGCGCGGCTATGCGCCAGGACCCGGATGTCATCATGATTGGGGAGCTGCGTGATACGGAAGTGATGAAGGCCGCCATTTCCGCGGCGGAAACGGGGCAGTTAGTGCTGTCCACCATGCACACCGTTAACGTCACGCAGACGCTGGCGCGCCTGACGGAAGCTTTCCCCATTGAGCAGCACCAGCAGGTGCGTTTGCAGCTTTCCGAGCTGACGCGCGGCATTATCTGCCAGCGCCTGCTGCCCACCATTCAGCCAGGGATGACTCCGGCTTTGGAAATCATGGTCAGCACGCCGCAGGTGCGCAAACTGATTTTGGAAAACCGCTCCAGCGATTTGGTCAAAGCGTTGCAAACCGGCGAATATTACGGCATGAATACGTTTGACCAGTCTTTGGCTGCTTTGTATAAAACCCAAAAAGTGGATATGGAGCAAGTGCTGGCTGCAGCCACCAGCCCCGATGCTCTAATGATGGCCATCCGGGGCGTAACGGACAATTTGGAGGCCGCGTGAGCCGCTTAAATGGGCCCGTGGTTGCCATAGACGGTACGGCCGGCACTGGCAAGTCTACCGTCGGACGGGCGGCCGCTCAGCGTCTGGGCTATGGTTTTTTAAGCACAGGCGGACTGTACCGCGCGTTGGCTTATAAAGTTTTCCAGGAACATATTAATCCCGCCGATGATGCGGCCGTGCTGGCCGCGGCCCAAAGTCTGACATTTCGGTTTGAACGCCAGCCGGATGCTACGCTGAAAATGTTTGTAGACGGCGAATATCTGGGCGATAAATTAAATTTAGATGAAGTAGGTCAGACCGCCAGTAAGGTTTCCACGCATGCTGCTGCGCGTGCGGTACTGACGGAAAAGATGCGCCAGGCGGGCAAAGACGGGGGCATTATTCTGGAAGGGCGGGACATTGGCACCGTTGTTTTTCCGGATGCGGAAGTAAAAATTTATTTAACCGCCGCGCCGGAGGTGCGTGCCGACCGCCGCGTCAAACAGCTTTTGTCTCAGGGGGCACCGGCGGATTATACACATATTTTGGCTTCCATTAAAGAGCGCGATTTGCGCGACACTACCCGCGTCGCCTCGCCCCTAAAGCCAGCGCCGGATGCGGTGCAAATAGACACTTCGGACATGAACCGCGATGAGGTCGTGGAGGCCGTCGTAAAGGAAATCAACAAGTATGCTGCTTAATTTGGTAAAATTTAGTGCAAGGGTGTTCTTTAAAACATTTTATGATTTTAAGGCGGACGGTTTGGAAAATATCCCTAAAACCGGCGCCTTAATTATTGCGGGCAACCATTTGTCCAATGCCGATCCACCGGCCATAGGGGCTTTTGCCGGCTTGGTGCGTGATTCGCGTTTTATGGCTAAAAAAGAGCTTTTTTCCGTGCCTGTTTTGGGCTGGTTTTTCCGCCATTGCGGTTATATTTCCGTAGACCGCAAACGCGCCATAGGCGACTACGGCGCGCTGGAGGGAGCCATAGAAGCGTTAAACCGCGGGGAAAGTATTGTGATGTTCCCCGAAGGGACCCGCTCCAAAACCGGCAAGCCGCAGAAACCCAAAAGCGGCGTGGGGCTGCTGGTGTATAAAACGGGTGCGCCCGTTTTGCCTGTTAAGGTGGAGGGGACTTTCGGCTGGCCGTGGGTGCGCAAAATCCGCGTGAAATTCGGTCAACCGTTCACCCTGCAAAAGGATCCCGCTTTGGATCACAAAGCGCAGTATAAGCAATTTGCCAATGAAATAATGGACAAAATAAATTCAATTACTATCTAAACGGAGGTAACGCGCCCGGGCCCGACGGGGCGGGGCGCAAATAAGGACTTATGACGATGACTAACGAAGAAATTAAACAAACCGAAGAAACAACCAATGAGCCCGAAATGACCATGGACGAGTTGATTGCGCAACAAGAGTCTTTATCGGAACATCTCAATAAACGCGAAATTGTGGAAGTAACCGTCGTACAAATTACGGGGGATTATATTTTGGTGGATACCGGTGCGAAAAAAGAGGGTGCCATCGCCGTAAGCGAATTTGACGGTAAAACGCTGCCCACCGTGGGCGAAAAAGTCTCCGCCGTGCTGGTCAAACGCGGCAATGATGAAAGACATTCCATTTTATCCCATAAAAAAGCGCTGGAAATGCAGGGCTGGGACATCTGCAAACAGGCATATGAAAACAAAGAACGAGTCAAAGGCGTCATTCTGCAAACCGTCAAAGGCGGCTATATTGTGGAAGTGTTCGGCGTGAGCGGGTTTATGCCGCTGTCCCTGTCAGAACTGCATACCGCTTATAAACATTATCTGCCCGTCGGTGCGAAGATAAAAGCGATGATTGTGGAGTTTTCCAAAGAAAAACAGAAACTCATCGTTTCGCGCAAACAGGTGCTGGAAGAGGACGAGGCCGTCCGCCGCACCGAAGTGCTGGGCCAGATTAAAGAAGGCGATATCCTGCGCGTCGTGGTGGCCAAGGTGGACAAAGACCGCTTATTCCTGCGCTTCCATGGCATTGAAGGCGTGGTGAATTTGGAAAATATCGCTTGGAAAGAACCTGAAGCCGCTTTGGCCAACTATCGCCGCGGCCAGCGCCTTAAAGCCAAATTGCTGAAACTGGACAAAGAAACGCCGCGCTTGGAATTTGGCCTCAAACAGCTGTTCTTAAATCCGGCCGACGCGTTGAAACGCCGCTATCCGTATAAGAGCTCCGTCAAGGCGACGATTACCAAGGTGGACCCCGAAAACGGCGTAGAATGCACCATCGGCAAAAACAACACCAAAGGTTTTATCAGCCCCTTTGAAATGGGACGTGATTTTACCGCCCAGGCGGGGGATGTGATTTCCGCATTGGTGGTGGGTGTGGATCCCGAAACCTTCACGGTCAACCTCTCCGTCAAGAAATACGACCAGGTGCAGAACCGCAAAGTCGTCGCGCAGTACCTCAAACAGGCGCCGCGTCCGACTTTGGGCCAACTGCTGGAAGATTCTTTCAAAACGGAAGAAGACGAAACGGAAGAAAAATAGTTTAGAGCGTAATTGAAGAAAAAATCCGTCCGGTTTTTGCCGGGCGGATTTTTTGTTGTATGTCAAATTTATGTAAAAAGTATACGGAAAATATGGCCGGCAATTAAAACAGCAGGGCACATACGGACGCTTATCCGTTGTTGGGGGCCCTCCTGCAAAGGTCCGCTTATACTAACGTTATGTAACCTGCGTGCGCGGGGCTGCCAAAAGCAACAAATCTGCTATGATTACCAAAGGAATGGCAATAAACATACAGGGTCTGCCCTGCGGGGAATATGTGTGTATCAAACCGACCAACGGTTTTGCTAGGTGAACAGCAATATTTTGGGTGGCCTCAAGCAGCGGCAAAATACCAAATACAGGAGAAGGAAGTATTTATTGCAGGGAAATAAGGGGGACTAAAAAACCCCGGCGGGGCCGGGGTTTTTACAGGGATTTTTTATCAAGGGTATTACTTGTTTTCTCCGGATTGGCAGACCGACTGGAAATATTTTTTAATCAGATTCCATAAATCCCGGTAACCGTCGGTGTAGCTGACGTTGGTATATCCTTTGCCCATGTGCTGGTATCCGTCTGTATAGGTTTTGGCGACACCCTGGGCCATTTTACGGTAACCGTCGGTGTAGCTGACATTGGTATATCCTTTGCCCATGTGCTGGTATCCGTCTGTATAGGTTTTAGCGACGCCCTGGGCCATTTCACGGTAACCGTCGGTGTAGCTGACGTTGGTATATCCGTCGGCCATATGCTGGTATCCGTCCGTATAGGCATTAGCAATGCCCCGGGCCATTTCAAGGTAGCCGTCCGTATAATGGAGGGAGGCCAGAGCTTCCCCCTGGAGTTGATAACCCCGGGAAAACCATTCCAAGAATGTTTTGTCGGCTTTCTCTTTCGCTTCTTTGCCTGCCTGTGCGGAAGGGCATTGGGCCGGCGTTTTTTTCAGTACATTTTGGCACTGGGCCAACGTGGCCGTCAGGGTGTCCTCTGCGGCCGGGGCAAAAGCGTCCGCCTGCAAGACGTTTTTGGTCAATTCTGCACAATACAGTGCCATTTCTTCATTGGAACGGAAATAAAACCCATTCATCTGCCCGATGGGGCGCTGCGCCAGGAAATTTAGTTCAAATTGTTTTAGCAGGGTGCTGTCTTTCGGGGCCAGCTCCTGTGCCGTGGCAGGGATTAGAATCCCCATCAACAGGGCCAGTACATATGAGAATTTTTTCATAAAGTTCTCCTTTGTATAAAAATTACTTCCTGTTATTATTATGCGTTTGTTTGGGTATGCAAACAAGGGTATTTGGACCCAATAGGGCGGGGCCAAAAGGCCCAGGGGCCGGTTCTGGCTGTGTTTATATCAGAAAAAATATAATAAATATATGAGAAAACTATTTTGTGTGTTTTTAGGCCTTTGGTGCATGGCCTGTGCCGGCGGATTTGAAACGGCGGACGGGGATTTGGTTTTTATTGCCGGGAAAGGGAGCCGTTTTGAACAGGCCGTTCAAGCGGTTACGTCCGGGCAGAACGGGATAGAGTTTACCCATGTTGGGATCGTACAGCGGGTGGGGGACGGCACTTTTATATGGGAGGCTGTACCGTCCGGCGGGGTGCGCCGGGTATCTTTGCAGATGTTTTTGGCCGATGCGGCGGAAATAGACGGCCGGCCAGCGGCAGTGGTGATGCGTCTGAAAGAGGGGGCCGCGGGGCCTTTCAGCGATATATTAAAAAGGCTGGAAGATCTGGCCGGGAAACCCTATGACGAGCTTTTTATACCGGGCAATGACGCGTATTATTGCAGTGAACTGCTGCAGTCCGTTTTTCTGGACAAAGCCGGGCACAGAATTTTTCCGTCCGCCCCCATGAGTTTTAATGACAAAGAAACAGGGGAACTTTCCCCGCTGTGGCGCACCTATTTTGAGCAGCGCGGCGCGCCGGTGCCGCAGGGGGTGCCGGGCACGAATCCGGGGGATATGTCCAAATCGCCAATGCTGTATGAAGTATACCGGTTTTTTTAAAAGGGCTTTTTGCTTTTTTTCTGCCGTATGTGCGCGGGGCTGTTTGTCCGGAGATTGACAGGAAGTTTTAAAAGGCCTTGCATTGTTTTTTTTTTTTGATAAATTTTGCGTATGAGCAAAATTTATCAAAAAATGTATCCGGAAAATAAAAACCGCTCTAAAGGCGTTTTAGGCGGCTTTATGCATAATGTCATTCTGAAGAGTTGTTATTCAGAATCTCATCCTTATTCTTTTATTTCGGAGGGCTTGTCTTCTCCTTTTGTCATTTCTGAAGGCTGTCATCGGGAATATCAACCTTATCATACGGCACAGCGGCCGGGATGCCGAGTAAAGATACCTCGGCATGACGATGTAAATAGGCTGGGATGCCGAGTAAAAACACCTCGGCATGACGATGTATTTATAAATAAGCAGGGATATAGGGTAAATGCGTTTCGGCATGACGGCGTTTATACAAAGCGGTTAGAATACCGAGTACAGGCGTCTCGGCATGTGAATAATATAAATAAAGTCATCCTGAAAGGCAGTAATTCAGGATCTCAACCGCGTTCTTTTAAACGGGCAGGTTTCACGCTCATTGAGCTTTTGGTGGTGGTATTGATTATCGGCATATTGGCCGCTGTGGCTCTGCCTTCTTACCAAAAGGCCGTTTGGAGAAGCCGCAATGCCCAGCTGAAAAGCGCCATCCGCCCTGTTATACAGGCGCAAAAATTATATCGTATGGCCAACGGGGAATATGCCGCTTCTTTTTCCGATTTGGATATAGATTTTGCGATGTCCGCCCCCGCATCAGGGCCCGGTTGGCATGACCAATATTGTCAGCTGGAAACCGCCGGCCCGGATGCTATCAGAAGGGGAGATGATTGGCAAATCATCCTAAATCAGACGCGCGAAAAAACAGGTGGTGTTACGGCCGTATGGATAAGCGGAAAATACAGATGCAGCGGTTTTTCATGGTCCCCCACCAAAGAAGATACATTAGTATGTATAGAAGCGCGTAACAAAAGTTATTGGGCGGAAGAAGGAGAGTTTTGTGTAAATGTGGAAGGGGGGAAGGAATCTGCCGTATCGTCAGTCGGCTGGGCGCGGTATACACTGTGAGCGTAAAGTATTTGAAAAACGAACCCCGCTAGTAAGGCGGGGTTTTTTGTGTTGAAAAAGCGTTCACAAAAGAGCAAGAATTTTCATGTTTTGCTCCAAAACTATTTTTCTACTTTTACCGCGGGCTGGATAGCGGCCAGCTGTTTGTACAGGATGTCTCTGCGGGTATAAGAAAACCCCCGGCTTGCTTGCGCTTGCCGGGGGCTTTCAACGTCTGTTTACAAACTATTTTTCTACTTTTACTGCGGGCTGGATGGCGGCCAGCTGTTTGTACAGGTCGCGTCTCCAGGCGTATTCGGATTCGGCGCGTTTGAGCAGCTCTTTGGCCAATTCCGGATTGTCGCGCATGAGGCCTTTGAAGCGGTTTTCGCCGCTCATATAGTCGGCCAGCGGCAGCGTGGGGTCCGTCAGCGGGCTGTCCACGTGCAGCGGGTTTTTGCCTTCATAGCGCGCTTCGGGGTTGAAGCGGTAGAGGATCCAGCGTCCGGCCTGTACGGCGCGTTTGGCTTCGCCCATGCCTTTGGACATGTCAATGCCGTGCGCAATGCAGTGCGAGTACGCAATTACCAAAGCCGGGCCGTCATAAGCGTCGGCTTCCGCCAGGGCCTGAATGGTCTGGTTCATGTTCGCACCCATGGCTACCTGCGCCACATAGATATTGCCGTAGGTCATGGCAATCATGCCCAGGTCTTTTTTAGGCATGCTCTTGCCGCCTGCGGCGAACAGGGCTTTGGCGCCCAGCGGGGTGGCTTTGGACATCTGGCCGCCGGTGTTGGAGTATACTTCCGTATCCAGCACCAGGATTTTGATGTTTTTGCCGCTGGCCAGCACATGGTCCAGGCCGCCGTAGCCGATGTCGTAAGCCCAGCCGTCACCGCCCAGGATCCAGACGGATTTGCGCACCAGGTAATCGGCAAAGCTCAGCAGGCGTTTGCCTTTCTCGCAGTCCGTTTTTTCCAGCACGGCTTTGAGGTCGGCCACGTTCTTGCGCTGTTCTTCCACTTCCGCATCGGTTTTCTGCGCATTGTTTAAAAGCGCGTCCACCAAAGCGGCATGGTCTTTGAGGCAGCCTTCTTTGCATTCTTTCAGCAGGGCTTTGGCGTCGCTGTTTAACTGGTCGTACGCCACGCGGATACCCATACCGAACTCGGCATTGTCTTCAAAGAGCGAGTTGGACCAGGCGGGGCCTTTGCCGTCTTCGCGCTGGCAGTAAGGCGTGGTGGGCAGGTTGCCGCCGTAAATAGAGGAGCAGCCCGTTGCATTGGCTACGGCCAGGCGGTCGCCGAACAGCTGGGTCAAGAGTTTCACATACGGCGTTTCGCCGCAGCCCGCGCACGCGCCGGAGAACTCAAACAGCGGCTTGCGCAGCTGGGAGCCTTTGACGCTTTCTTTCTTGGTTTTTACCTCGGCCTGTTTGAGGCCCAGGAAGAAAGAGAAGTTGTCAATTTCATCTTCGCGCACGTCCAGCTGGTGCACAAAGTTGATGGCTTTCTTTTCCGGGTTTTCTTTGTTTTTGGCGGGGCAGTTGTAAATGCACGCGCCGCAGCCGGTGCAGTCTTCCACGGCCACCTGAACGGTGAATTTCAGGCCGGCCAGGTCGGCTTTGCCGTCGGCGGATTTAAAGGTTTTCGGGGCGTCTTTTAGGGCCGCGCCGTCATAGGCTTTAATGCGTATGGCCGCATGCGGGCAGACCAAAGAGCAGAAACCGCACTGAATGCAGGTGTTGGGATCCCACTGCGGCACCTGAATGGCGATGTTGCGTTTTTCATACTGCGTGGTGCCGGTCGGATACACGCCGCCTTCGGGCATGGCCGAGGTCGGCAGTTCGTCGCCGCGTCCGGCAATCATTTCGCCCAGCACGTCTTTGACAAACGCGGGGGCGGATTGCGGCACGGGGGCCTTGGTGTGCAGCTTGGAAGTTACTTCGGCCGGATATTTCACTTCGTGCAGGCCGGCCAGGGCCGCGTCCACGGCTTTGTAGTTTTTCTGTACGATTTCTTCGCCTTTCTTGGAATAGGTTTTCTTGATGGCTTCTTTGATGTCGGCGATGGCTTTTTCCGTAGGAATGACGCCCGCAATGCCGAAGAAAGCCGTCTGCATAATCGTATTGGTGCGGCTGCCCATGCCGGTGGCCAGGGCGATGTCGGAAGCGTCAATGACGTAGACTTTCAGTTTCTTGTCAATAATCTGTTTCTGTACTTCGGCGGTCAGGTGGTCCCACACTTTATCGGCGGCATAGGGGGAATTGATTAACACGGTGGCACCCTGTTTGGCTTTGCCCAGCACGTCGTATTTATCCAGGAAGTCAAACATATGCACGCCGATGAAATCGGCCGACTGGATCAGGTATGGCGCGCGGATATAGTTTTTGCCGAAGCGGATGTGCGAGGTCGTCATAGAGCCCGATTTCTTGGAGTCATAGACGAAGTAGCCCTGCGCAAAGAAACCGTTGGCGCTGATGATTTTCATGGTGTTTTTGTTGGCGCCCACGGTGCCGTCGGAACCCAGACCGTAGAACATGGCGGCGAAAATGTCGTTGCCGGCTTTGTTCTCCAGTTTGGCGGCGGGCAGGGAGGTATGGGTCAGGTCGTCATTGATGCCCACGGTGAAATTCTTTTTGGGCTCTTTGAGGTCCAAATTGTCAAATACGGCTTTGACGTCGGACGGCGTAAAATCTTTGGAGCCGATGCCGTAGCGTCCGCCGATGATCAGCGGCGTGGCCGGGAATTTGGCTTTGGCTTCGGCGGTCAGGAAAGCCGCGCAGACGTCCTGGAACAACGGCTCACCCAGCGCGCCGGGTTCTTTGGTGCGGTCCAAAACGGCCACTTTTTTGACCGTATCGGGGATTACGCGGATAAAATCAGCAATGGAGAAGGGGCGGAACAGTTTGACTTTGAGTACGCCCACTTTCTGGCCTTTCATCGCTTCGGCGGCGATTTGCGCCACGTCCGCGCCGGAGCCCATGACGACGACCAGTCTTTCCGCATCGGCGTCGCCGACGTACTGGAACAGGTCGTATTTGCGTCCGGTCATTTTTTCAAAGGCGGCCATTTCTTCTTTTACGATGCCGGGCACGGCGTTGTAAAATTTGTTTACGGCTTCGCGGGACTGGAAGTACACGTCCGGATTGGCCGCGGTGCCGCGTACGGTGGGGTGCTCGGGGTTAAGGCCGCGGGCTTTGTGGGCCGCAATGGCTTTCTCGTCCAGCATGGAGGCCATTTGCTCTTTGGTCAGGGGTTCCACCATGTTCAGCTCGTGGCTGGTGCGGAAACCGTCAAAGAAATGCACAAAAGGCACGCGGGCTTTTAAGGTGGCGGCTTGCGCGATTAAGGCCATATCCATGGCTTCCTGCGGATTGTCCGAGCACAGCATGGCCCAGCCGGTCTGGCGTACGGACATGACGTCGGAATGGTCGCCGAAAATAGACAGCGCCGTGGTGGCAATAGCGCGGGCGGACACATGGAACACGGTCGGGGTCAGTTCGCCCGCGATTTTGTACATGTTCGGGATCATCAGCAACAGACCCTGCGAAGCGGTGAAAGTGGTGGTCAGCGCGCCGGCGGTCAGGGAGCCGTGCACCGCGCCGGAAGCGCCGCCTTCGGACTGCATTTCCGTGACGACGGGCACATTGCCCCAGATGTTGGTTTCGCCTTTGGCGCTTTTGGCGTCGCAGATTTCACCCATCGTGGAAGACGGCGTAATGGGGTAAATCGCGATGACTTCGTTGGTGGCATGCGCGACGTGGGATACCGCCGCGTTGCCGTCCATAGCGACTAGTTTGGCCATAGAGTAAATCTCCTTTTGGTAATGTAAAACGAGTTATCCGCCCGTTTGGGGGCGGCCGGTTAAACAGGGTGCCGTATAAGTAAGCGGGGACAGTATTTAACTACCCGTATATTGTATAATTTTAACCCTTCGCGCGCAAATACGCGCGCGTAGGGGGAAAAAGGCCGGGAATTTATGCTATTATCTGAGTGTCAGATATCTTAATGCAAGGAGGGAATATGAAAGTTAACCGGAAATTATTATCCCTGCTTAGTTTGTTCATATTGCTTTGCGCGGCGGGGCCGGCCGCATTTGCCGCAGAGGAGACAACCCCCCAGGAAGCCTCTGCGGTGTACTTTACGAAAGATACATCTGAGAAGGCATTGAAGAAACTTTATAAAAAGGCGCTTGCGTCCCGCCCCGGGAAAACGGCGTTTAAGCAATACAGGCCGGATGATTATTACTGGGCCGATGAAATGCAGGAAGGAGATGCGGCTGCGGGAACGGAACCGGTTTATGCCGCATGGCTGTCCGTGCTGCAGGATAAAGGGGCCGAACCTTTGTTTTCTTGGCTTCCTTTGCCCGGGAAAGAGCCGGCCGTCTGGCATGATTTCCCTTATTCGGACTGCATGTGCTATGCGCCGGACCGCTTCTTGTCCAGCAAGGAAACCGGGCGCTGCCAGCAGCTGCCGTGGTATCCCTCCGACCAGTGCCGCCGTATAGTAGGGATGCTGACGCGCTATGAAGAGCTTGTTTCGGAACCCGAAACCCTGGTGGTGCTCTCCTATGTTTCCGCCCGCAAAGACGGGAAAATTGTGCGCGGCGGCGCCCTGCAAAACATGATGGCGGACACTAATCCCTATTCTACCCCGGACGGAGAAAAATTTTCCCCGTTGGTGGAGATCTGGGCCGCGCGTTTGACCGCCGTGGATAAAAATACATTGTGTGTTAATATCATTGCCAAGGCGGGGGCCGACGGCAAAGAAAAGGCGTTTGGCACCGTGGCATCGGCGGATTGCACAATGGCGGATAAAGCTGCCTGGGATATACTTCAGCAGGCGGATCCCTCGGTGAATACTGCCAGCGTTTCTAGACGATTGGCCTTGTGGAATGCACTGGTGCGCAATAAAGTACCGGAAGAAATATATGATTATTACGGCGGGAAAGATGAAGAAAAAAATATTCGCCGTGTGCAGAAATTTTTTGCAGACAGGGCGGCCAAACACTACCGTTTAATTACGTTGGATTAAGCGTATAAAACGGCCGCCCTGCGGGGCGGCCGTTTTGTGTGTGCCGCGGCATATTTGATACACTTAATCCATGAAAGACACCGCTTTTTACCGTTTTTTATGTGCCCACCGCCCGCTGTGCGTGTTGTACGAAACGCTGCGCTGGCTGGGGCACAACATTTTCTTTTTTGTCCGTACCCGCACGCCGGTGTGGTACCGTTTTGACCGCAAATACCGGGCGGGGGAACAGCCCCGCGAAACCCTGCCGCTTGATGCGGCCTGGTACCGCATTTCCCGTCCGCTGTACCGCCATGAGCATGTGTATTATAATTTTGACGCCGCCCTGGCCGCCAATCCCGGCGTAAAGGGACTGGCGTTAATTTTCTTTATGGGCATAGGGGATTATTTGTACGCCACGCCCATGATAGCGGCTTTAAAAAAGAAATATCCGCACCTGCCTTTTTACGGCTATGTGGGCGCACAGTTTGACCGCAACAATTCCCCGTTGGTGGGCAAACTGCTGCAAAGCAACCCCCATATAGAAAAAGTATTTTATTTTAACGGATACCGCCACCCGCTGATTTGGAAAAATTACAATTACGCAGACGCTTTTAAGAACATTCCCAAAGGTTTCCTGGCCGTGCCCGTATATTACGATTACAGCGTGCGCGTGCCGCACCGTGTTAAAAGTTTATTTGAAACATTCGGCCTGCCCGTACCGGCGGACGTGCCCGCGCCCGTGATGTATTTCCCCAAAGAGCCCGCCCCCGTGGTGGCGGAGCATTTGGCGGATATTTCCCGCCGCACCGCAGGCAAAAAAGGTATTGTGTTTTTGCAGCTGGACTCGCGCGGCTCCAATTATGTGTATCCGCATATTAAAACACTGGCGGAAATGTTAATGGCAGAAGGGTATTTTGTGATAAGCGTAACCAAGGGCGGCCCGACGGACAGCCCCGCCTATGCGGAAATAGACATTAAAAAATTTACCATTAACGAAACCTGGCATTTGCTGTCTTTGCTCAAAGAAAAATTCCCGCTGTATGTCATTGCGGTCAATTCCGTTTTCTGGGCCGCTTCGGCGGGGCTGGGCCTGCCGAACTTGGGCCTGCAGCATTGGGTAGACAAAAAAGTGCATAATCTGTGGTATCCCAATATTGAGGTGGTGACGGATTATATCTATCCGCTTTTGCCGCGCGGCAAGCAAATCCACGCGCCGGCGCAAAGTTATACCCGCCATAATAAAAAAATCATAGATTACAAGCCGGACTGGATTGTAAAGTGGTTTAAGGAAAAGCTTGGGGACTGAAGTTTGGCTGTTTTTGCCGCCCGCCGCATTTGTTTTGCGGCGGGTTTTTTGTGTTTTTTGGGCCGTTTTTTCGTGGAGGGGCTTGCGCCGTTTTTTTTTTTTGATACACTTTTTTCGCCCGGGAAGGGGAAAAGGAGGGTGTATGCAAAAAAACGCGGGATTTACGTTAATAGAGCTGTTGGTGGTTGTTTTAATTATCGGTATACTGGCCGCTGTGGCCCTGCCGCAGTATGAACTTGCGGTGGCCAAGAGTAGGGTGGCGGAAGCAAGAATAGCTTTAAAAGCCATAACGGATGCACAGGAACTTTACTGGGCGGCTAACGGAAAGTATACGGCGGATTTGTCAGAACTGGATATAACGGTACGTCCGGATGGAACGTATTGGACGTATAGCTGTAACGGCGGAAACTTGTACTGGGCGCCCCGTCAATGTTTAGCCGTACCCAAGATAGAGGGATATCCAGATATTGTTTTTCATATGAAGGAAAAGGCTTCCAGCGAAGCAAGAGACGGTTTTCGCGGTAAGCATTGGTGCGTCAGAGACGGGAAATTTCCTTTTTCAAGAAAAGTATGCCAGAGCCTTGGGCATTTAGATACCCACTCAGACTTAGCTTGGTCTGATGCCAGCTATTATATTTTAGATTGAAATGTTTGGCTATCAGATTTAAAAAACAATCCCCGCATTGTGCGGGGATTGTCATTTATTTATATTCGTTGTAGCTGACTATTTCTTGCAAACTTTTGCGCGGCCGCGGCTGCGGTGTTTCGGCGGGGTAGCCCAGCGAAATCAGATGTTCCACCTTTTTGCCTTTGGGCAGTTTTAAAAACTTGGCGGCTTTTTCCCCGTTGAGCCAGCCTATCCAGCAGGTGCCCAGCCCCAGGTCATGCGCGCGCAGCACCAGGTGTTCGCAGGCGATGCCCTGGTCCACCAAATAAAATTCCGTCCGGCGGAAGAAATTGCCGATGCGCGCGGTAAAATTCCCCGCGTCGGACACCACCGCTATAATCACCGGCGCGGCGGCGGCCCATTTGGTCATGGCATACACGCCGCTGAAAGCCTCTTTGCAAAAAGCGTCTTTAATTTGCGGGTCGTCCAGCACCACAAAGTGCCACGGCTGGGAATTGCAGGCCGACGGGGCCAGACGTGCGGCCTCCAGACAGGCGTTTATTTTTTCCCGTTCCACGGGTTTGTTTTCATATTTGCGCACGCTGCGCCGCTGTGCGATGGCTTGTTCCAGTTCCATATTTTCTCCTGACGGCAAAACTGTTTATTTTATGGTAGCAAAAAAATCTTTTGCCCGCCAAATACAGCCTAATATAAAAAAAGACTTGTTTTTTGGGCGGAAAATTAATATATAATGTTTAAAAATCATTAAATTAATGTTTAATGATTAATTAAATCGTTGTTTCCATCTTAATATCCCGGGGGGGACGGATGAGAGAGAAAGAACAGGCCGACGCCTGCCAATGCGACGATAAAGCCGCCGGCGCCATGGCTGCCGCCAGCGTGGCGAAATATTTTAAGGAGAACGGCTGGAAAATTATTTCTTTTTTTCCCAACGCCACCTGCGGGAACCGCGTGCAAAAAATTCTGCGCACTAAAAGCGGCAAAAAACGCGGCCGCAAATCTTCAAAAAATTCCGGCATATAACGCCCACAAAAACCCATATCTGACTGCGCGGCTGAGCGCGGCCAGCGGGATGAACCACAGCAGGTTTACGCGCAGCATGCCTGCGCACACAGTAACCGCATCACCAATAAGCGGCATTGCGCAAAGCAGCAGCGTCAGTTTGCCGTGCCGGCGGAAAATCCGTGCGGCTTTGTCCAAATATTTTTGTTTGACGGGAAACCATTTCTTTTGTTGCAGTATGCGGATATACCGCCCCGCAGAATAATTAATCAGTCCGCCCAGCACACTGCCTGCCACCGCCGCCAGCACCAGCAGCCAGGCGCGGTATTGCTCTGTGGCAAACAGCGCCAGCAGGAGTACGTCCGTCTGCGGCGGGACAATGGTGGCGGATTCCACCGCCACAAAAAATAAAATAATCAGTACATGTATTTCCGCCATAACCCTATTTATAAGACTAGGCAAAATAGCGGAATGGAGACAAGCCTAAAAACAGGTTAGAACGCGGTTTGTGGTGTACCTTGCCGGCCCGCGCGGCTTTTGGCCTGCACAGGGGAGGGCCTGGTACATTATCAAATTTCTTGATTTTCCAGCGCCGCACGCCACAGGACCAGCTTTTCCGCGTAAGAACGCGCCGCATGGGCGGGGCTGGTGGAAGGCAGACGGTAAAATTTTTTGTCCGGCGTACCGAAGGCGCGTTTGTAAAAAGCAAACGCCGCCGTACCGTTAAACAACAGCGTGTGTATGGCGGGATATCGGGCAAACAGCGCGGGAAAATCATTGGGGATTTGCTGGGTGATGCGGCTGTCCAGGCTGCCTTCGCGGCGGCAGGCGGCCAGCGTGTCCCACAGGCCCAGGCCGTGTTTTAAAATTACCTGCAGTTTGTCCTGATAATTTTCGGGTGTGCGGCCGTTTTCAAACACGTCAAAAATAATGCGCCAAAACTGGTTGTATTGGTAGGCGTAATATTCTCCCGCGCGCAGGGAGGCTTCCCCGGGCATGCTGCCTATAATCAGCAGGCGCGTTTGGGGCCCCGCAACGGGAGGAAAACTCTTTAGCATGTTTCGCTCTCCGTCAGTTTTTGGTACAGGGCAAAATCTTCCGGCAGGAAACAGACGAAATAAATGATGTCAAACGCATCCGGGTGGGCCCCGACAAACTGCCGGACGGCGTCAAATGCCGTTTGGGCGGCCTGTGCGCGCGGGTAGCCGTATACGCCGGTGGATATACACGGAAAGGCCACGGTTCTAGCGCCTTTTTCCCGTGCCAGTTCCAAAGAGTGGGTATAACAGGCGGCCAGCAATTTTTCTTCCCCTCGCGTGCCTCCGTGCCACACGGGCCCGGGGGTATGAATAATCCATTTGGCGGGCAAATTGAACCCCGGCGTGATTTTGGCCTGACCCGTTTCACAGCCGCTTAGGGCACGGCAGCCTTCCAGCAGGCGCGGCCCCGCGGCGCGGTGTATGGCGCCGTCCACCCCGCCGCCTCCCAACAGCGTGCGGTTGGCCGCGTTGACAATGGCGTCCGCTTTCAAAGAGGTAATATCCGTTTGCAGGGCAATGAGTTTGGTCAAATGGCAGCTCCCCCGATGTTAAAAATCCACGTTGTCCGGGTCTGCGCCCAGGTGTTTGCCTTCGTCCAGTGCGGCAATTTGCGCCATGTCCGCTTCGTCCAGCGTGAAATCAAAAACGGAAATATTTTCCCGCATACGCGCCGTATGGGCGGATTTGGGTATGGGAATGACGCCGCTCTGTATGTCCCAGCGCAGTACGATTTGCGACGGGGTTTTATTATATTTGTCGGCCAGCTTTTGGATAAGGGCGGGTTTTAGGGCTTCCCCGCGCATGAGCGGGCTGTAAGCCTGCAGTTTGATGCCCAGCCGCCCGCAGTAGTCTTTCAGCGTTTTTTGCTGGAAAAGCGGGTGATATTCCACCTGGTTGACCATGGGCGTAATGTCTGCCTCCTGCAAAATTTCGTCCAGGTGATGTTCTTTGAAATTGGATACGCCGATGGCTTTGGCTCGGCCTTCTTTGTACAGGGTTTCCAGCGCCTGCCAGGTTTGCACGTTTTGTTCTTTGGGCCAGTGAATAAGGTACAAATCTACATAATCGGTGCCGAGTTTCTGCAAAGATTCGTCAAAGGCTTTTAACGTTTCATCATAGCCGTGGCGGTCATTCCATACCTTGGTGGTGATGAATACGTCTTTGCGCGCCAGGCCGCTTTGCCGCAGGCCTTCGCCCACGAATTCTTCCGTGCCGTAATAAGCGGCGGTGTCCAGCAGACGGTAGCCGGCGGCCAGGGCGGCTTTGACGGTTTGCGCCGCCGCATGCGGGTCGTCCACCTTGTATGTACCAAATCCGATTAACGGTATTTCCCGTCCGTTTTTCAGCCGCGTGTATTGCATAAATTCCTCCTGGTGCGGGCTCCAGCTCCGTGCAAATCTCTTTTGTAGATTATATAATAAATGCGGAGGTCCCCATGACAAAACCAAAAGTATATTTTACCACCATGAGAACAAAACTGGGCGAAGGATTGCCCAGCAAACTCCAACGGCTTATCAAAGCCGCGGACATTGAGAAAATCAATTTTAAGGATAAATTTGTCGCCATTAAAATACACTTCGGCGAACCGGGCAACCTGGCTTTTCTGCGGCCCAATTACGCCACGGCGGTGGCGGACGTGGTCAAACAGCTGGGCGGCAAGCCGTTTCTGACTGATTGTAACACGCTGTATGTGGGCGGGCGCAAAAATGCGCTGGATCACTTGGATTCGGCGGCCTATAACGGCTTTACGCACCAGACCACGGGCTGCCATGTGATTATTGCCGACGGTTTGAAAGGCACGGACGAAACCCTGGTGCCCGTCAAAGGCGGCCAGTACGTCAAGGAAGCCAAAATCGGCCATGCGCTGATGGACGCTGATATCGTGATTTCCTTAAATCATTTTAAGGGCCATGAATGCGCCGGTATGGGCGGCGCCATTAAAAATATCGGTATGGGTGGCGGTTCGCGCGCCGGAAAAATGGAAATGCACAGCGCGGGCAAGCCGTATGTGCATACCGAAAAGTGCATCGGCTGCGGGGCCTGCGTGCGCATTTGCGCCCATGATGCGCCGCACGTCAAAGACAAAAAGGCCAGCATTAACCATGACAAATGCGTGGGTTGCGGCCGCTGCATCGGCGTCTGCCCCAAGGACGCCATCACGCCGCCGTTTGACGAGTCCAACGATATTTTAAACCGCAAAATGGCCGAATATACCAAAGCCGTTTTGGACGGCCGGCCGCATTTCCACATCAGCCTGGCCATAGATATTTCGCCGTATTGCGACTGCCACGCCGAAAATGACGTGCCCATCGTGCCCGATATCGGCATGTTTGCTTCGTTTGATCCCGTCGCGCTGGATACCGCCTGCGGCGATGCGGTCAACCGCCAGCGCGTCATGCAGGACAGCCTGCTGGCCGAGCGCGAACATACGCACGGCGACCACTTCACCGACCTGACCCCCGCCACCAACTGGCGCGTATGCGTGGAGCATGCGCAAGCCATCGGCCTGGGCAGTATGGAATATGAACTGGTGGAAGTAAAATAGTTTCTCTCGGCGGCGGCTCTTTTACGGGCCGCCGCATTTTTATGTATATACTGGAAGATATCTTAGACAGCCTGTCTGCGCGCATGCAGGACGCTCCCACCCCGCTCATTACGGCAGTGGACGGGCGCTGTGCCGCGGGCAAAACCACGCTGGCCGCCCGCCTGGGCGAAACGCTGGGCGTGCCGGTATTTCATATGGATGATTTTTATCTGCCTTTTACGCGCCGCACGCCGCAGCGTTTGGCTTTGCCCGGCGGACATATGGACAGCGAACGGCTGGAGACGGAAATTTTACGCCCCGCCGCCCAGGGGAAGGAAATAATATACCGCCCCTATGACGCGCATGCGGACCGCCCGGGCGCGGAAATAGTTATCGCTCCGCAAAAAATCTATATAGTGGAAGGGACATACTGCCTGCTGCCCGCGCTGGACGGGTATTACGGATATAAGATTTTTTTAACATTGGACGAACAAACCCAGCGCGCCCGCCTTTTGGAACGGGAAGGGGAAGAAAAACTGCCCATGTTTTTGTCCCGCTGGATCCCCGCCGAAGAAAAATATTTCTCAGCCTGCTCCGTGCGTCAGCGCGCCGATGCGGCGTTTGACACTTCGCAGTTCAGCTCCGCTCTTTAAGCAGTTCTTCCACAATGCCCGCCGCACTGGCCACTTTTTCAGGGCAGGGGCGCACCTGGTAGTACTGGGCCGTGCGCTTGTCCGGCTCCGGCCCCTGCGGGCCTGTCAGCCCCAGAAGTTCGCGGCAGATGATGGAGCCGTTTTCCTGTTTAAATTTTTCCGCCAGCTGTTGCACTAGCGCATAATGTGCGGTTTTGGCGGCATGGTCTTTCGGATCTGTCGGGCCGTATTTCAGGCCGGCGATCATAAACATCGCGCTGACGGCCCCGCACACTTCGCGCAGGCGGCCCATGCCTCCGCCGAAAGAGGAGGCCAGTTTGGCCGCGGTGTTTGCATCTAAATTCAGTTCGTCGGCAAACGCCAGCAGTACGGCCTGGGCGCAGCCATAGCCGTTTTTGAACAGGGAAACGGCCTTTTCTTTTTTATCCATACACATATTATAGCCTTTGCCGCAGGGCGGGGGCAAAGTGTTACAATAAAAGTATGAAAGCGATTATTGTGACTATCGGCGACGAGATTTTGCTCGGCCAGATTTTGGATACCAACTCCCGTTATGCCGCGTCGGCCCTGGCGCGGCTGGGCATAGAAACGGTCAAAATGCTGTCCGTTTCGGACAAACCGCAGGAAATCCGTGCGGCGGCGGACGTGGCATTGCAACAGGCAGACATTGTTATTTTTACCGGCGGGCTGGGCCCGACCAAAGACGATTTGACCAAAAAAACGCTGGCCGATTATTTTGGCACGCGGCTGGTGTTTAATGAAGAGGCGTACGGATGGGTGAAAGAGTTTGTATCCCATTATCCCAACGGGCATATGAACGAATATAACAAAAACCAGGCCCTGCTGCCCGAAAAATGCACCCTGCTGCGCAACCGCAAAGGCACCGCCAGCGGCATGTGGTTTGAGCGGGAGGGCAAGGTGCTGGTGTCTTTGCCGGGGGTGCCGTTTGAGGCGGAATATTTAATCAAAGAAGAAGTGCTGCCGCGCTTGGAAAAACGCCTGGCGGGGGATCTGCTGAAATACAAAATGCTGACGGTGTATGACGTGCCGGAATCGGATTTGGCCATGAGCCTGCGCGCGTTTGAGGACGGCCTGCCCGAAGGCGTTGCGCTGGCTTATTTGCCTTCGCCCGGGTTTGTACGCCTGCGGTTGACCGCCAAAGGAACGGCGGTGCAGAAATTGGACGCGTGTTGGGACGCGCTTACGGGGGCTTTGCTGGGCAAGCGTTTTACGCCTGCTGAAAGCGGCGCACCGGAAGATGTGTTCGCCCGGGAAATCGCCGCATTGGGCGTCACGGTGGCTACGGCGGAGAGCTGCACGGGAGGAAATGTGGCGCATTTGATTACGTCGGCGGCGGGTGCGTCGCGCTATTTTTTAGGCGGTGTGGTGTCTTATGCCAATGAAGTAAAAATGCGCGTGCTGGGCGTGCGTGCGGAAGATTTGCAGAAGTACGGCGCCGTCAGCGAGGCCGTGGCCCTGCAAATGGCGCGTGGCGTGCGGGAACTGACGGGGGCGGACTGGGCCGTGTCCACCACCGGCGTGGCGGGGCCGGACGGCGGCACGCCGCAAAAGCCCGTCGGTACGGTGTGGATTGGCGTGGCGGGGCCGCAGGGGGCAAAGGCGCAGCAGTTTCATTTTTCCGCCACGCGCGAGCGTAATATTGCCAAAGCGTCCGTCAAAGCGTTGGAGTTACTGCTGGACGCGGCCAAACACGGTTAAAAGATTTGGACAGAAAAGCCTAATAGGGAGAAACAAGCCATGAAAATACAAAGTTTATCCGTTGTTGTGCCCAATCAAAAATGTATTAACAACTGTGCCTTTTGCGTTTCCAAAATGCACACCGAAGACTATACAAACCAAAAAGAAGGCAATGACCGGTTTTATGATTTGTATGAGCGCGATTATGTAAAAAGGCTGGAATTTGCCAGGGATAACGGCTGCAATACCGTTGTGCTGACGGGCAACAGCGAGCCGCAGCAAAACAGGGGATTTCTGAAAATTTTTGGCACGCTCAACAACCACCTTTCCAAACCCTTTCGCAAAATAGATCTGCAGACCACGGGGGTATTGCTGGACGATGAGTATTTGCGCTTCCTGCGCAACCATGTCGGCGTAAACACCATCGCTTTGTCTATGTCGGATATGTTCAGTGATGGGAACAATGCCAAAATTAACGGTACCCCGGAGCATTTGGCCGTGGACATAGAACATTTATGCAGTGAGATCAAGCGGTATGATTTTAATCTCCGTTTGTCCCTGAACTTAACAGACGTCTATAACAACAAGCGTGCGGAAGAAATTTTCCGCCGCGCCAAAGAGCTGAAGGCCGACCAGCTGACCTTCCGGGAGCTTTATTCGTCCGGCCTGGGCACGCCGCAGGACGAGTGGATAGAGCGGCATGCGGTATCCTCTCACGTTTTGGAGGAAATCAAGCAATTCATCCGTCAAAACGGCCGTCCCCTGAGGATTATGGAATACGGGCAGACCTTGTATTCCGTGCGGGAAATGTCCGTTATTGTGGATGATGATTGTATGTCTACGGCTTTAAAAGAAGATATTAAATATTTGATCTTAAGGCCGGACTGCAAACTCTATTCCAACTGGGATGATAAAGGCAGCCTGGTGTTTTAGCGCCGGCACGGACTGTTTTTATGGAAAAAGCCCCCGGGGAAGGCCCGGGGGCTTTTGTGTTCGGGGGGAGCTCTGACCGGGGCGGGGATATCCCGGCTTCAAATAAGACAGGCATAAAAAGCCGGCCCCCGAGGGGCCGGCACCCATTCACACAGGAAGATGACACGCATGAAGATCTTCCGTCTATATAACACGGATTTCATTTGCTTTATTGCACGAATATTTCAATATTACTGTTATATTTCTGTATGTTTTGGTTTTCCCAAAGGATAGGGAATTATCTGATTTCTAATTAAAAAGAATAAGGATTTGGCAGAAAATAATATATAATGCTTTTAACTTGTTTGTCGTTTTCAGAGAGACTTTTTCAGGAGAAAATTATGGAACAAAAACAAACTTTTGCTTACAGACTGGGCATTGATTTAGGTACGTCCTCCATAGGAATGGCTTTGTATTCTTTGCGGGAAGGCGGGAAAATCAACAAACTGGAACATTTGGACAGTTACATCTTTGGTGAGCCCGTTGCCCCCAAAGAAATGGTTACGTTAAACACGGCGCGACGTAATGCACGCCTGATACGCAAGCAAATACAGCGCAAAGCGGCCCGTTTGAAAAAAATAGCTTATATCGCGGCTTCGCTGGGCGTATCGGCGCAGGATTTGCGCGCCAATAAAAATGATGTGCATGCCTTGCGTGCCCAGGCGTTGGAACAGGAACTGTCCTTGGTGCAATTGGTGAAAGTGTTGTCCCATTTGGTGAAAAACCGGGGTTATAAAGGTACGCTGGAAGACGGTACGGTAGGTAAAAAATTAAACCAAACCCAGGCTTTACTGCAAGGCAATAAAACCCTGGGCCAGCTGCTTTGGGAGCGGAAAACCGCCGCACAGGGGGAACCCTGGCGAAAAGTGGAGGAGGACGGCACTTTTATTTACCGTGATGCCGTGGAAGATGAGTTTGAACGTATTTGGCAGACGCAAAGTAAATACCATGCAGAGTTAAACCGTAATTACACGGTCGGTTATGAAAATATGTTCCCGGATTTTCCCGGCCAAAAAGAAATTACGTTAAAGCAGGCTTTTCATTCCGCTTTATTTTATCAGCGGCCCATTAAGTGGGAGCTGGAAACAGTGGGTGCCTGCAGTATTTACCCGCAGGAAAAACGGGCGGCATTAAGCCAGCCTGCTTATCAAAATTACCGTTTGGCCAAGACGCTGTCCAACCTGCGCATTTATAATAAAACGGGCAAAGAAGATTACCCGCTGACGCTGGCCCAAAAAACACAGGTTTATCATTATGTGCAAACCGCGTATGAGGAGTATTCCAAAGAGTCGGCCAAATTTAGTTATGCCAAAATTTACGCTTTGCTGGGGTTGGGTGCGGACGAGCGGTTTACCGTAGACAGGGGACGCTCGGCCGAAGACGGACTGAAAGGAAATACGACGGCCGCCGCGTTTTACCAGGCCGGTGTATTGAATGAATGGAGCAATTTGGACGATAAAGCCCAGGAACTGGTGTGCGAATTTTTGGCCAATATCACCACCTACAGTGATATAGAAGACAACAACCCTGCCTATGTCCAAACGAAATTTGCCGAGCTGACTGCCAACATAAAGGCCGAACCGGCGCACTCCAAAGCGGCGTTGGAGTTTATATTGCAGCTGCGCGAAAAACATTTCTTTTCCAAACATACCGATTTTCGCTTGGAACAGGGGCGCGCTCCTTTTAGCGTGCCGGCCTTGTTTCAAATTACGGAAGGATTGCTGCAGGGAAACGAAGAAACGGACATTATTGCCGCATTGTCTAAACAAAATCAGAGGGCTGCGGGCGGCAAACTGCGTTCCGCGGCCAAAATCCTGCATCAGGAAGCCATCAATGATCCCGTTATCAGCAAGGCTTTAACGGAATTTCACCGGGTGATGGATTATGTGGTTAAAAAGTATGGCCAGCCTGCGGAAGTGGTGGTGGAGCTGTCCCGCGAGATAAAAAATTCCCTGCGCAGAAGACAGTTTTTGGAGGGGCAAAACAGGGCCGCCGCCAAAGAACGCCAGGAGGCTGTCAAAGAACTTCAGGCGCACCATATCCGCGTGACGGGGCGAAATATTGAGAAATATCTTTTGTGGCAGGAGCAGGATAAAACCTGCCCGTACAGCGGCAAAGTGATTTCCATGGAGCAGGCTTTTGACGAAAAACAAACCCAGGTGGACCATATTATCCCGCAGCGCGGGGAAATCGGCGGGCCCAATGTGTTTGAAAACAAAGTTTTGGCTTTCACGCAGGAAAACAAAGACAAAAGCAACCGCCTGCCTTATGAATGGAAATTTAAGGAAGATATAGACAATTATCTTTCCTGGCAAAAAGAAAATAAGGCCAAAAAGAAAAAGGGGGAAGAGACGTTGGCTTTTGGGAAGCAAAGCCCCTTAATCAATTTTGTTTCCCATTTATGGAGTTTGTATGCCAAAGAAAAACGCGGTTATTATTCCCAGCGGGAACACAAACAAAAACCGACGCAAAAAGGTGCGCGTATCCTGCGCAAAATCAATAATTTGCTCAGCACGCCCGCACAAGTAAAGAGCGATTTTTCCAACCGCCAGAACCAGCAGACGGCATGGATAGGTAAAGTAGTGTTGGATTGGTGCAAAGATATTTGCCCGAAAGTAACTCCTTCTTTCGGCGTTTTGACGGCTTATTTGCGCGGCCAGCTGCATTTTGACCGGATATTGCCTTCCATCCGCCTGCAGGAAGGGAAAACGCTGTTTGACAAAGACGACAAGCCGATAGACGGAGAAAAGTGGAAAGAGCTGTTTGCCTCCCCGCGCCTTGGTTGGGAACAGGCGCCGGCGCTGAAAGAAGATTTTGAAAAATATTGCGCCGAACAACCGGAAAAAGCCAACACCGATAATGACCGCAAGGAATTGTTTGAATCTTTCTGTGCGGAAATGCGCGCCGGAATGCAGTTTAACAAACGCTGCGATCACCGCCACCACGCTGTGGACGCGGCGATTATCGGTCTGTGTGATTTGTCTTTACTGCAAAAAGCGGCCCGGCACCATTCCCGGTACGGGACTTTGCATCTGATCCCGGGCTTGGATAAAGACGGGAACAGGGACCGCGGCAAGGATATTGCGGGCCTCACGCTGGAGGACATCCCCCAATATGCCCAGATTAAAAAGGATGTCCAAAACAGGCTTTATGAGTATGTGGTGTGGCATAAGCCGGATCATTTCCCCAGCGGGGCATTTTTTAAAGATACGGCTTATTGCGTAGTAGAAAAAAATAATAAAAAATACTTGGTTTCACGGGCCCCTTTAACAAAATTTTTAAAAGGGAATGTAATAGAAAATATAGAACGTCTGGTTTATGGAAGCACACTAAAAAAAGTAATCATAAAACAGTTTAAGGAACGTTTAGCTCAAGGCCTGACGCCGGAGGAAGCCCTTTGTGGGCGTAAAGATAACCCTTCCGATGGTATTATATATCGTGGACATAAACTAAAAAAGATAAAGTATTTTCAAGTATCGGGTAAACCACTAGTAACATTTAATGAAAATGTTGACAAAAAGATATTTTCTACAGATACATTGGGAGAAAGACATAGTAAGGGCTATCAAAGTGCTGGCTATGCTTGCATGGATTTTGACGCTAAAACGGGGAAACGTAAAGACTTAATCCCCTTGTGGAAATATAATCCCAATTCTCAAGTTCCCGATGGTATAATACGTGTTTTTATCGGGGATATATTGTATGACACTCAAGATAAAAAATTTTATAAAGTGCAACAATTTAAGAACGCAAGTGGTCTTGTAATTTGTCTAACAACAGAAAGTAAAAACGCATTTGTTTCTACTAATAATCTTAAAAATTACAAGCTGGTATCCAGTCGTGCAGATATCGGGAAAATAAAAGAGGAAAATGCCTAACCAACATATAATCAGTATAGAACGGGAAGCGCGCCTCTCCGTGGATACGGGGCGCCTAAAAATCTTCTTTCCCCCAAAAGAAGAAACGCATTATATTGCCCTGATGGATATAGCGGTACTGGTATTGGCTCACCAGCAAATCAGCTTATCCATGAGCGTTCTGCGGGAGCTGGCCCAAAACGGGGCGGTGGTGCTGACTACCGATGAAAAGTTTATGCCGTGCGCCTTAACCTTGCCGCTGGCGGCAAATATAGACGGGGCACGGCGTCCCCACCTGCAAAGCAAATACGGTGCGGAACAAAACGGTATATGGTGGGCCCAGCTGGTACAGGCCAAAATTGCCGGCCAGGCCGCCACGGCCCAGCATTTTGACCCGGTGCTGACCGGTAAGCTCCGGCAAATTTCGGGGCATATATCTCCCGGGGACAAAGAGTGCAGGGAGGCCTTGGCGGCCCAACATTATTGGCCTGCATTTTTTGAAAGCTTGGGACTGGCCATTCGTATCCGTGAAAAACAGGGGGCTTCTGACCCTGTAAATATTTCATTAAATTATGCGTATGCCGTCCTGCGTGCAACGGTGGCCCGGGCCTTGGCCTGCGCCGGCCTGTGTCTAAATCTGGGACTGGGGCATTGTCGTAAAGATAATCCTTTTAATTTGGCCGATGATTTTATAGAGCCCTTCCGCTATATTGCGGATGAAGCGGTATGGGATTTGTTTTCCCAAACGCGTGTGGATTCTTTTACGCCGGAAATTAAAAAGCAACTCTTACGTGCCGTCCTGCAAAGCCCGGTCGGCATAGCGGGGCGTTCGTACCGCTTGTTTCATGCCGTGGATTATGCTGTGAATAGTTTTTGCATTTCTTTGGAGGATCCGCGGAGAAAACTGCAGTTGCCCCATATGCCGACTTTGCCGGGGAAAAAGCCCAATCCTTCGCTTTTTCCGCCGGTGCAATATGAATATGAAACCGAATAGCTGGCGCATTATGTGGGTGATGGCCGTATTTGATTTGCCGACTCAAACTAAAATCCAGCGTAAACGGTACGCCGGATTTCGCAAGCTGCTCTTGGAGCACGGATTTACCATGATGCAGTTTTCCGTTTATCTGCGTAATATGCCCACCATACACGCCGCACAGGCATTGGTAAAAAGAATCGGCCCTCATACCCCGCCGCAGGGAAAATGCGCTTTTGTACTGATTACCGACAAACAATATGGCATGACTAAAAACTTTTATGGCTCCGCCCCTGCGCAGCAAAAAATCCCCAAAAAGTATGAGCAACTCATACTTTTTGAGGATTTATAAAACGAATAGAAATGGAGATAAACTCCTTTGCGGGTTTTTAAACCCTTGTTACCTAAGTTGAGGCACAAATAAGAATAAGGTTTTCTGTAATTATTCTAACAAAAATATTTATTTTTTCGCAACTTTTTTCTGTTTATAATATTCTACCTTATTCTTCGGTGCCTAATAGGAACTCCGGCTCGTTGAAGTAGAAGTTTTCAGCTAATATTCTACCTTATTCTTCGGTGCCTAATAGGAACTTGGGCGGCGTGGCGGTATTGTGCTTTGCGAATATTCTACCTTATTCTTCGGTGCCTAATAGGAACGCACCTCTATCATCAGCCCATCTCCTGTATAATATTCTACCTTATTCTTCGGTGCCTAATAGGAACCAAAACAAAAGGCGGCCTATGGATAAGATAATATTCTACCTTATTCTTCGGTGCCTAATAGGAACTCCCCCGACTCGGCGAAGACCGAGCCGGAAAATATTCTACCTTATTCTTCGGTGCCTAATAGGAACATATATCGGTTACATCATAAACCATTTTCTAATATTCTACCTTATTCTTCGGTGCCTAATAGGAACAGAAAGGTCGCGCAGCCGCTGGCGCACGTCAATATTCTACCTTATTCTTCGGTGCCTAATAGGAACTAGGCGGCGAAGATAGTCGTAACCTCTTTTAATATTCTACCTTATTCTTCGGTGCCTAATAGGAACACGCACCTCAATAGAGAGTAACGGGCTTATAATATTCTACCTTATTCTTCGGTGCCTAATAGGAACGAGCGCGGAGTGATGACGCGCGACAAACCCAATATTCTACCTTATTCTTCGGTGCCTAATAGGAACTGCGGAATTGGCCATAAACAGCAGATTTTCAATATTCTACCTTATTCTTCGGTGCCTAATAGGAACTAGACCACATAGCATTAAGACCTTGACTGTAATATTCTACCTTATTCTTCGGTGCCTAATAGGAACGAAAATATTTTCTTTGTCAAAGAATTGTTGAATATTCTACCTTATTCTTCGGTGCCTAATAGGAACCGCCTCTTTCATACGGGCGCGGGAAAGAGCAATATTCTACCTTATTCTTCGGTGCCTAATAGGAACTTTTTCGGCCCGCAAGGCGGTGCGCACTTCAATATTCTACCTTATTCTTCGGTGCCTAATAGGAACTTCCAGGGTCGGAATGAGCAAAGAAGAGCCAATATTCTACCTTATTCTTCGGTGCCTAATAGGAACCGTGTTGGCCGTACGGTAAACGGGCCCCGCAATATTCTACCTTATTCTTCGGTGCCTAATAGGAACAATAAAAACGCGCTGGCTACTATAAACGAAAATATTCTACCTTATTCTTCGGTGCCTAATAGGAACGGAAGTCAGCGACGCCATAGGCGGATACCCAATATTCTACCTTATTCTTCGGTGCCTAATAGGAACGTTGTACCAATATTGCCAAAATTCGCTCTGAATATTCTACCTTATTCTTCGGTGCCTAATAGGAACTGGTAATCGGCCGCGCCCACCCCGCGCGTTAATATTCTACCTTATTCTTCGGTGCCTAATAGGAACTACTTCCTGCGTGGGGTCATTGTACTTACCAATATTCTACCTTATTCTTCGGTGCCTAATAGGAACAGGTTTTCTAGCGGCAGCCAAAAGCTCTGCAATATTCTACCTTATTCTTCGGTGCCTAATAGGAACGAGGTACTCTGCACGCTGGAGCCGAGCGTCAATATTCTACCTTATTCTTCGGTGCCTAATAGGAACGCATATTCTTGGTAGGCAAATACTTCATTGAATATTCTACCTTATTCTTCGGTGCCTAATAGGAACTCAAGTTAAATAAAAAAATAAATAACTAAAAATATTCTACCTTATTCTTCGGTGCCTAATAGGAACCAGTGTCGGGTCTGTATTACTAGCAGTTCGAATATTCTACCTTATTCTTCGGTGCCTAATAGGAACCGCTTTTTCTTGCTTTTCGCACCGACATAAAATATTCTACCTTATTCTTCGGTGCCTAATAGGAACGGTATGGACGACGGGATGAAGCTAGCGGCCAATATTCTACCTTATTCTTCGGTGCCTAATAGGAACCGTGTCGCTGGTTCTATGCGCACCAATATGAATATTCTACCTTATTCTTCGGTGCCTAATAGGAACGTCCGTGAACGAAGAATTCAGCACGGGCAAATATTCTACCTTATTCTTCGGTGCCTAATAGGAACTATGTTAGCTCCGGCCTTCATGAAACTTCGAATATTCTACCTTATTCTTCGGTGCCTAATAGGAACGTTCACGTTGCGAAGCTACAAAGTCCGAAAAATATTCTACCTTATTCTTCGGTGCCTAATAGGAACTTTGCGCTTTCACGTGAGCCGAAAATGCTTAATATTCTACCTTATTCTTCGGTGCCTAATAGGAACCCAACGGTGTGTCCATACGCGCCGAGGTTCAATATTCTACCTTATTCTTCGGTGCCTAATAGGAACCAGGAGTGGACGATGCGGATGCTCGACGAAAATATTCTACCTTATTCTTCGGTGCCTAATAGGAACAGCGAGCCACCTGATTTATAGGTGCGTTATAATATTCTACCTTATTCTTCGGTGCCTAATAGGAACTGTCGATACTTGATGGTTTAGTAGGCAGTGAATATTCTACCTTATTCTTCGGTGCCTAATAGAAACGACACGGGGTGTGCCCCAAACCATAAGGGCCCTTTTTGTTCCTATCAAAAACTACTCCAAGATGGGTAAAGGTATAAATAAGCAGAAAACGCCGACGGGTAGCCTAGAACCAATCCAACAAAAAAGGCGCCTATCACAAAGCGCCTTTTAAAATGGTGGACCGGACAGGACTCGAACCTGTGACCTCCTGCGTGTAAAGCAGGCGCTCTACCAACTAAGCTACCGATCCTAAATCCATTACTATTCTAGCAAATAAATGGCCTATCCTCCAACTCCCTATTCTTCCACTTTAGGCGTGGTGCGGGCCCACTCTTCAGCTTCCGGGCCCCAGTTGTCTTTTACTTCCTGGGGGATTTTATATAAAAGAGCAATACATTTTGCGGTTACGGTTCCGTCCGGGAGCTGAATTTCTCCCTCCACCTGTGCCCGGCCCGCGCCGTTTTTTAGCACGCGGCCCACGGCTTTGAGCGGTGTATGGGTCGGGGTGACTTTTTTGTAAACCACTTCCATTTTCAGTGTAACCATCAAGCGGGTAAAATCATTGGACAACAGCACGGCGCGGCCGGAGGTTTCGTCCAAAATCGTGGCCACGATGCCCCCGTGCACTACGCCCGGATAAGAGCAATAATCGTCCCCCAACGTAAAAGAGGCTTCCACCTGGTTTTCTTCATAATTGTTGTACCATTCCATATGCAGGCCCAGCGGGTTTTCCCGCCCGCAGGCAAAACATTTCAGCGAAGTCGGCTGGCGTAATTTTTTCATAAATTCTCCTTTTTTTCATTATACTTTTTCTCCGCCGCGCCGTCCTTTGGGTTTTTGCTACACTGTATATATGCCACAGGAAAAAGAATTTAAATGGGATGCTTCCGCGCGCGGTGCTTTTGCCCGTTTTGTGCGTGTTTTGCGGAAAACGGCTGTGGAAATTTTCTCCCCACAGGATTTATCTATAACAGACAGATATTTGGATAATGCACAAGGCTTTTTTTCCTCCCAAAAAATTGCCTTGCGTATCCGTCGCCAAGGAGATAAGTATGAGGCAACATTCAAAACACGCACGGCCCTGCAAAACGGTTTGGCGTGCCGTCGGGAAGTAACCAAATCGTTACCAGATGTACGCAGTTTTGCCGCGGCGCGGCGTGCGCTGGAAAACGAACGTTCCTGGGAAGGCATACCTCTAACGGGATTGTGTGTGCGTTTTACGCTGCGTAATCGTCGGCGCATTTATAGGGTACATTACGGCGCCGCACAGTGTGAGGCAGCTTTGGACCGTTATGTGATTGATGCATCGGGCAAACGGCTGGCCCAACGGGAAATAGAGCTGGAATTGAAAAATGGCCCCGAAAAAGATTTTATGGCTTTGGTGCGGGTAGTAAGCGAACTATCCGGCCTGCCCCCTGCACGGATTTCCAAGGTTGCCAGCGCGGAAAAGATTTTGCAATCATAAAATTAGCCTAAACTAACTTTTGGTGTGCGCGTTTTAAACGCGCATTTTTTATGCATAATCAGAAAATTGTCAATAATTTTTTTTGAAAAAAATAAAAAATATTTTTTATTTTTAATAACGGACTTTTTAAGAAAGAAAAAAATTTTCTCCGACGGTACAAACGCCCGCGTACGGAGCAGATGAAAATAAAAGGGGGACTTGATTTTTTCAAAAAAATTATTTTTAGACGGAGAAATGTTGATTTTTAAAAAATTTTGTGGTATTATTTTTATGAGGTTAAAACTAATTATCTCAGGAGAGTCAAATGGCTGTTAAAAAAACCGTGAAAAAAACTGCCGCTAAAAAACCGGCGAAAAAAGTGGCCGTGAAAAAGGCCGCCGTAAAGAAACCGGCGAAAAAGGCCTGCGCCAAAAAAGCATGTGCCAAAAAAGCCTGCGCCAAAAAAGCGACGAAAAAAGTGGCCGTGAAGAAAGCTGCCGTGAAAAAACCGGCCAAAAAAACCGCCGCTAAAAAGACCACCAAAAAACCGGCGAAAAAAGTGGCAAAAAAGAAATAAATAATTTAGTACCCAACACCCGCCTTTCCACCGAAAGGCGGGTTTTTATTTTATGGGAGGGCAAAATTTTATTTTGAAAGAAGATTTCTGCCGCTTCGGTTAAAAAAGCTGCTAAAAGCCTTTGAATCAAACAAAGTATTTTGACAATAAATTTATAAGGAGGGGTGTTTTATTCTTGCAGCAGATAATTAACTTTATTTCAGGAGATGCTTATGGTACGACTATTATCCTTCCTATTTGTGTTTTTCTGTGCGGCGGGTTTTGCCCAGGCCGCCGACAGGCAGATTAACCCGCAGGCCAAATCATTTAAATACAGCACCCCGATTGAAAAAGAACGGCCGGAGCTGGACGACGAAACCAAACGTCTGATTGCCGCGTACCGGAAAAACCCGACGCAGCAAAACTATGAGGCTTTGCGGCAAAAAGTGGCTGAAAATTACGATGAAGTGGTAGCGCGTAAAAAGGCCAAACTGGAAGAGTTGAAACAAACGGCCAAACATCAATCCAAAATAGATGAAATGCAGGAAATTGTGGACGAAATGCTGGCTGACAGGGAAAACCGTATTAATCAAACTATGAACCGCTTTACTGACGCGCGCATGAGGCCCGGCGCGCGGGAAAACAAAGACGGCTATCTGCCTGTTCTCGGCGCGGCCCAGAATGTATTTATTGCTTATACGCCGGTTACCAACGCCGAATATGCCCGTTTTGTTAAAGACAGCGGGCATAAAGCGCCCAAAAATTGGGAAAACAGCTCCGTGCCCGAAGGAAAAGAAAATTATCCCGTAACCTATGTGTCTTATGCCGATGCCGCGGCATATGCCACCTGGCTGGGCAGCAAAGAAGGAGCCGTCTATCGTTTACCGACGGAAAAAGAATGGGAACTGGCCGCCGGACACATGCCCAAAGACGCGGATATGAACTGCGCGGAAGGCAAGGGCCTGCCCCCCGTGAACGCTTACGCGAAGACGCTTTCCGCCTCCGGTGCCGTGGATATGTGGGGCAATGTGTGGGAATGGACTTCCACTGTCAGAACGTCCTCTTCCACCGCCAAAACCCAGGCGGTAAAAGGCGGGGCCTGGTCCTCGGCACGGACGGATTGCCGCACCGAAAACCGCGCCGAAAGCCGCAACCCGAATCAGGGATATGATACGGTCGGGTTCCGGTTGGTTAAGGAAAAATAGGATTGTTGTGTTAAATAAAAAATATACCCGGGGTGCCGGGTATATTTTTGTATGTAGAGAAAAACATCGGCAGGGGTTGGGGATATTTCGCTTTTGGCAAAGTTACAGCGGCTGTTTGAAGTCATCTCCTATAATAATGCGCACGTCGCAAATGGCCGTACCCTGTTTTTCCGATTCAATCTCGTTGTTGACACCGATGGCGCGCGTGAGCTGTTTAATTTGCGCCAGGCGGCCGGTATAGTCCACAATGCGTGTTTTCTTTTGATGTGGGCCGGGGTAATTGTCATATTGCAGCACGTCCACGCGCAGCAGGCCTTTTTGGCTTTGGTCGCGCAGGTACTGCGTCAGTTCCAGGGCGGCCCCTTTTTTGCCGGCCCCGTTTAAAATTTCCACCGTCAGCGGCCTGTCCTTTACGGCCAGCGGTGCGCGGTCTTCCACAGGGTCGGGGATATGATCCTTGGGGACGGCGGCAGGTTCAGGCTTTTTCGTGCGCGGTTTTTCACCGGCGGTGCGTACGGTGAAATCAGATAGTTCCATGCGGCTCATTTCCATGGCCAAAAGCAGAACTTCTGCCGGATTTAAATTGGTGCGTTTGTCATGAAGCGCAGCGACATATTCCCATGCGGCCCTGGCCGCCAAAAGCGGGTTGTAACGCCAGGATTGCAGGGCATGCTTGAATTCCTCCCAATATTCGGCGCGTTTTAATGTGCGCGGCGCATAATAACGCAGCTGGGCGGGCTCTATGGCGGCAGACGCAAAAAGGTCCGCCGCGTTGTCAGCCAGGTCTTTGGGCGTTTTGCGCCGTTTGACGGTGGTCAGTACGCTTTTATGTGTGGCGGGATTGTAGGAAAAAGTCATGGCGGGCTGCGTCAGTACGGCTATGTAAACGGTTTTGTCCTGGCGTTGCGCCAGCGTGCGGGCGATGACGGAGTGAAACTGGGCATAAGCGGCCCAGCCCGTCAGCGCGAGCAATAGCACCAGCAGCAGCCGGCCTGTCAGGCGGCGCATTTTACCAGGTGATTCCATAATTCAATCCCCACGGGGCAAAGCCATTTCTGGCTGTCAATGGTAAACCAAAGTTTGCGGTTGGCGGCATAGAGCAGGGCCTTTTCCAAATCCTGCATGGCCAGCGTGCGGATCACAAAGGCGTCTTTATACTTGCGGTCTTTGGAAGAAATGTCCGCCACGAATAAAATTTTGCTCAGCGTGCTCATGTGCAGGCTGCCCAGCGTGTGTTCGGATATGGCGTTTAATACGTCTTTGTCTTTTATGCCGAACTCATGGCGTGCCAGCCAGGCCGATACATACGAGTGAAGCAGAGCAGGCTCAAAACGGCAAATATCTTCAAAATACGGCACTTTGATTTTATAGTCTTTGCAAAAAGCGATAAGCTCCGTGCCGGAAAACCCTTTACCCGCATCATGCAGGATGCCCGCCTGTACAGCTTTTTCCACGGGGACATCGTAAATATCGCTCAGCACCGCGCACAGTTCGGCCACTTTGACCGAATGCAGGTAGCGGTTGGGCTTTAAATGGGCTTTCAGCCAGCGATGCACTTCAAAGCCGTATAAATCGTTTTTTAAAATCACTTTGGCTACGGCTTCCGGCACCTTGTCGGTGGGCACGCTGCCGCTGGCCAGTACATGGGCGCGTACGCGGGTGGAAGACATTTTAGGGAAAGTGCCCGGCAGAAAAACATGGCGGAAATCGGCCTTGTGTTCGGAAAATCCTTTGCGCCGGCCCGCCACCACGGTGGCATGCTTGAAAATATATTCGGGGTTTTTCCACGCGTGCAGGTCGTTTAAACAATCTGTGCCCACCAGCAGGTAAATTTCGGGGTTGTCATAGCGCTGGCGCAGGTACTGCACCAGCTGGTAGGAATAGGTTTTACCGCCGCGTTTAAGCTCATAATCGTCAAAAATAATATTTTTTCCAAGCGGTGCAAAAGCGGCTTTGGCCATTTGCATGCGTACTTTAAAGGGAGTGGGGGATTTGGCCTTAAACGGGGAATGATAAGCCGGCACGACATGGGCCGCGTCGGGCTTAATTACCTGCAAGGCTTTTTTGAGTACGGCCACATGGCCTTTGTGTACGGGGTCAAAGCTGCCCCCGAAAACCAAAATTTTCATAGTCTTATTATAACACTTTGTGCAAGATCAGCCTTTCATGCGTATGCGCGAAAGGAACAGGGCCGATACACCCAGCAGTAGCGCGGCTACAAAATACACCGCCGATGCCGCCACTGCGCTGATTTTAGTGACGGAAAAAGCAAAAATATTGGCAAATACGCCCGCGCCGGTAAACAGCAAAAGGGTTTCGTTTTTGGACAGGCCGATTTTCATCAGGCGCAGCGCCGCGTGGTCATTACTGCCGCAGAGGGGGTTTTTTCCTTTGCCGAGACGAACCAGGCATACAAAAGCCGTGTCAAACAGCGGAATGGCCAAAATCAGCAGCGGGGCCAGAAAACCGAGGTTGGAGTGCTCGCTGTACCCCGTACCCATACACAGCGCGGCGATAATAAAGCCCAGCAGGGTACTGCCGCTGTCGCCCAGGAAGGTTTTGACGCGGTTGCTGTGGTTATAAGGCCAAAAGCCGGCGCACGCGCCCAAAAGCGCGCAGGCGCAGAAATTGACGTAAATAAATTCCGACGGCAGGGCAATCACGCACAGTCCCAGCGAGCATACGGCGGCCTGGCTGACGCAAAGCCCGTCGGAAATGTCCAGCAGGTTAAAAGCATTGGTAATGCCGAGCACCCATAAGAACGTTAGGGTATAAGAGAGAACGGGGCAATCAAATAAACTGATATGCACGCCGTATAAAATTAAAATCAGCGCGGCCAAAGCTTGGCCGATCAGGCGCAGGGGCACGCTGATGCCTTTTGGCTTTTTAAAATCGTCCCATAAACCCAGCGCAAAAATAATCAGTCCGCCCAGCAGAATGCCGCGCAGGCTGCGCAGGGTACCGCTGGGAAAGGCCGTAGTCAGACGGATAAATACCAAACTGGAGCACAACCCCAGCATGACGGCGCAGCCGCCCACCACGGGCACGGCGGCGGCGTGTTTTTTCAGGCCGCAGGGCACGTCCAGCAGCCGCGAGCCCAGGTATTTGCGCAAAAACGGCAGTGCGCCGGCGGTGACCGCGCAGGAAATCAAGGCAGAAAGCAGGTAAAGATACAAAGTGTCCATATAGTTATCATATAATATTATTTTTTTCTCGTCTAAATGCTGCCATTTTTGCTGCCAAATCTATTTTATTTCCGGCAATTTTTCTATGGCTCCGGGCATGTCGGACGGGGATAAATGTGCGTAAATTTCTGTCATTTGGATACTGCTGTGCCCCAGCAGTTTGGATATGCGGTATAAATCCACTCCGGCCTGGGCCAAATGACTGGCAAAAGTATGTCTCAGTTTATGTAAATGGCAATGAAGGCCCAGCTTTTTTGTGGTACTCCGATATGTGGAACACAAAGAACGTACTGTATTATAATGCCAGTCTCCGATAACATATTCATCGGCTTGACGGACCGTGACTGATTCTAACATATTATATAAATCTTGAGAAATTGGCACCAAACGGAAACGTTCTGTTTTGCTGGGGGCAATATAAATTTGCCGGCGGGATAAATCCACGTCCTGCCATTTAAGGCTGTTGATTTCTGCTGCGCGCAATCCGGCCCGGACACCGAGCAAGACGACTAATTTCCAGGATATAGAGGTATGCAGGGCCAATATGGCGGCTATTTCCTGTGGAGAATGAAACTCCACGCGGCCCTTGGGCGCACGCAGTTTTTTGACGCTTTTCCAGGGAAGGGGCGGAAGGATGTTTTCCCTTTCGGCATAATAAAGCATTCCTTTTAGAAGGGTTAGATAACTATTTATGGATACAGGTTTATAATCTTGTGATTTCAATGTAAGTTTAAGCTGTTCCAACGCGCGTGGGGTTATATCCTGGACATAACGGATGGACAGGGTGGACTGTAACTTTTCTACTGCGTATTCAAAGCTGGATATGGAATTAGGGGCCAGATTGGCTGCAATGTAAGCACGGTATTTTGCCAAAAATACGCTAAAAGGCATTTTGGTCGTTTCTTGGATTGTTTTATCAGTATCCAAGGTTGCGGCGCGCATGATGGCCACCTGATTATTTTTCGTGTGCAAAGATTTCCTACGGCGCTTGCCCTGCAGGACATAATCGGCGTATTTTATGCCGGTACGGGGGTCGGTGTAAATTCTCATATTTCTTTTATCAGCGCGTCCAGGGCGGCTTCGGCCAAGGCTTGCAACATATCCACCTCGCTGGCGTGGACATCATTGAAGTAGGGAGCCGACATCGCCTCTGTCATGCGCTCTATCGCTTCGGTGCGGGATATCCCGTCATATTCTGCTCTTTCGCAATTCTTGCAATCTTTTTCTGGGTCTATTCTCTGCCAAGTACCGTGAATATAAGCGGAACAATATGTCCCGTTTGACAAACCATTTACTATACTGTAGCCTTCTTTAATCTCTCGTAAACATCTACATTTGTTAGAACAGATATGTACTGAAATTCTTTCCTCTGCCATACTATTTTACCTCTCTAGGGTCAAAATCTATTACAAAACCATTCTCAATATGTTTAGTTTCATACACGATAAGTTCGTCAAATGTTTTGCAATCAGGATTGTTAGTAAAAGACTCAATGAAACATTTTGGTTTTGAAAGCCATTTATAATACCCGAATTCTATTTTTCTGTTCCCTTTTATTATTACTTTATAATCTTTTTTATCCCTCAATTCATTTTCTTTAGTTATAATGGGAACACAAAAAAATTTTTTACTCATACTATTTTACCTCCTGCAAAGGACACCACGAAGGGCGTTCATCTAAATTTTCTATTAAAACTCCACCATTTCTTTCCTCAAATGATTTTGCTCTACAAAGATATTCATACCAAAAACAAGTTCTAAATCTACACTCACGGCAACACTTCGGCATCTCCATATCAATTTGTATCGGCATATTATTTCTCCCCCTCCTGGCAGGTCAACGCCCAACGAAGAAAATTACGATTATCTCTCAAGCTGTCGTTAGGATATTGTTCCGAATAACATTTCTTGCAAAAAGCCGGTGAACTGTTTGTAATGGCAAGGTTATTGCCGTCTACATAAACAAACAATTCTTTATTTGTTTTTAATTGCCCGCACTTGGCGCACGGTTTAAGCTTTTGTGTCATTTCCCTTCCTCCAAAATTTCGGGGGTCTCGTGTATGTTGCCCACCACGCGCACGCCGCTATCATACGGGCAGTGTGCTATTGCCTTGGCCAGCCACGCGTCCCCGCTTTCATAGGGCAAAACAAAGCATCCGCCCCTGAATACTACAGGCCAACGCTTCGGCCCTGCGGCGGTGTCATGTTCCACGATATCCCCTTCGTAAATCAGCGTCCCGTTTTTGTCCTTCAGACCGGAGCATTGTTCTATAGACTTGGCTTCAAGATAATACCAGTCATCTCCAGTTGTAAAGTTTTTATCCTCAAAATATTCAATCAAGCTTTCTCTTTCGCCTTCATTCGTTAGAAAACCACAAACACTTTCAAGTAAGCTGTGATAATCTATGCCAATTAAGCCGTCATTATAAACAGTAACATCATTCAGTTTTAACAAAATCTCTTTTTCTTCATCATTTTCAGAAAAATAATGTCCAACAACCCACGCTCTAAACCTAAATCTGTCGTTCATAAAACCTCCTTCATTTACAAATAATCATTGCGGCTAAAACTGAAAAAGAAAGCACTAAAGCCGGTATTAATTCCATATCGGCAAAAACAAAACTAAAGGCCCAACAAAACAACCACCCAGTCAACGCGATTGCGATTACTTTATAAATCACTCTCCAAAAACCGCACCAGCACGGCTATCGTGTCCAGGGCTTCTTCCTCGGCCTGGCTGCGATTATCCTCGTTTACCGCCTTGGAAAACTCTCCCAGCTCTTCGCTCGCCAGGCTGACCGCGTGAAAGCGGTTATCTGCAAAGTGTGGGTGTTTCTTCCGCGCCCGCTGCACGGCCTGGATAATTTCGTTCATCGTTGTCGGATTCACTTTTCCACCCTCTTAAAACATCCGGCCCGGAACGGGCCTTCCCGGTTTTCCGCGCATTGCACGCAGGTCGGGTTGTATGCGTCGTAGTTTTGGCAATAGCTGTTCCCCGCGTACGCCCGCATTTCCGCCTCACTGAACAAGCCGCAGGAGGCTTTTTGTTTTTTGGATTTTTTCCGCGGGAAGCGGATACTGGGGCCCGTCATCGGTGCGCCTCCCCGTCATATTTGGCCTCATTGGCCGCCTTGGCCGCCAAACGCCGCACTTCTATCTTGCGCCCGATGCGCCTAAACTCCGCACGCTGTTTAGCCTTACCCAGTTTATACGCGCCGTACAGCGCGCCGCACACACACAAACCTATTGTCCACATCATATAGTGCCTCCTATTTTCACCGTGTCTTCCACCTGATGCCGATGCGCTTTGATAAACGCCTCCACATCGGCCCAGTTCTGCCACAACAGATATTCAAAACCCAGCGCCTTGACCGTATCTTCAAAATCCCGCTGGGCGGGGCTTTGGCGGCCGGAGCCGTCGGGGCTTTTTAACTCCACAAACACCGCCTGCCCCTTGGGTAGCAGGATAATCAGGTCAGATACGCCTGCCGTCACTCCCTGCAGCTTTAAATTATGCGCTTCCCGCACGTGCCGGCTGCCACCGTTTGGCACGGCAAATACGTAAAACCCGGTCATACGCAAAAGCCGTACAACTCCCACCTGGAAAAATGCTTCCTGTTTACGCATATTCACTCCTTAAAACGGCGGCTCCTCATCCGGCGACGGGATAAAGACCCCTAAATCCTGCGCCGCCCAGCGGATGACTTTGTCCAAAAAAGCGCTCATTTCGTCTTTGCTGGCGCCGGATTTGCTGCGCGGAGTGCGCACCGCCTGGACAAATTCATTGCCGCCCGCTTTCCAGCACACCGTCTTTTGCGTAAAAAAGAATTTGTCATTTAAAAACGCGTTGACTTCGGCCAGGCTTAACTCGTTGCCCTGTTCTTCCAGCCCCTGCTGCACGCGCGGCAGCACCACGCCCCAGTACCAGCCCAGCTGCGCGGCGGTCTTGGTAGCGACGCTTTTGACCTCCACCCGCACCGCGCGGCCTTTGTCCACCGCGCGCTTAATGTCCAGGTACAGCGGGGTGATTTCCCGCTGTACCGCTATCTCATAGACTTTAGACATGCCTGGCCCCCTTAAAACGGCGGTTCGTCAGAAGAAGCCGGCATATCCTGCGCCGGGGCAGAATCCGGCGGATTGACGGGGCTGTAAAAGCCGATTTTGTTGCGCCGTCCGTCCGTGCCGTCGCTCTTTTTATAGTTTTCCACGCCGATTTTGGCACGCACACGCTCGCCGGCCCAGGTAAACGGCAGCACATCCACCATCCCTTCATAAGGCCGCCCGATATCACGCAGGAAATTTTTCAGTTTCGGCAGGGAGTTTTCGGAAACGACGAAATAATCACGCAGTTTCGCGCCCGTCTGCTCTTCCATAAAATTCACTTCTATCATCTGATTGCCCGCTTTGGAAGTCTTTTCCTCCGCAGACGTTACCACCAGCACGTATTCGCCCGGGTCCAGCAGCGTAAACATATCCATACTTACGTTTGTCATATCTATTTTCATTTAGTTCTCCTCGTATTTGCATTTCCAGTGTTTCTCATACAGCGCCATCCAGCCGCTGCGCTGAAGCCAAAAGAACATTTCCGACGCTTTTTCCTGTATTTGCGTCCAGGTGTCAGGCTGCAAAAAATAATCTTCCGCCGCCCAGTCTTTGGCTTCTTCCCCGCTGCCGTAACCCACCAGGTAGCGGAATTTGGGCAGCTGCGTGCAAAACAGATAAATCAGATGCTGCAAACTGCCTCCGTATTTGCCCTCGCTGTAAGCCGCGGAGCGTTTGAGGTCAAAAACGGTGTCCCTTTTAATGACGTCGGCCTTGCCGTACAGCAGAACATCCCTTCCGGCAATATTTACCTTGGCGCTTACCTTCTGCTGCCACAGCCCGCCTTTTACGATTTCGGCCAACTCCCGCACCACGGCGGACTTGCTCTCGCCCTTTCCTTCGCTTTGCGCCTGCACCGCTTCCTCAAACGCATAGCCCTTCAATATGGCCGCGGTAGGCTCAAAAGGCTCTCTGCGCAGCGTAGCCAGAAACTCCGCCCGCTTCTGCTCCTCTTTGTCCGCTCCGGCCGTCAGATAATACCGCCAGGCATTATACAGCGTCGGCGTCAGCAAGTACCGCGTCATGCGTCCTGCTCCTCTCGCTTTTTGGCAAACTTTTTAGTAGCCTTGTCATAAGCAAGCCCGAATTTGTCGGCTTTTTCACAAAGCAGTTTCCACACCACCAGCTTGCTGTCCCAAATATGCGCGGCTTTTTGTATCTCTTCCAGCGCCTCATTAACAGGGCTTTTCGCTATGGCCGCTTTGAGTTTCTCCAGCAAAGCGTCATATTTCTTTTGCTTTTCCGCCTGCTCTTTTTTGGCTTCCAGCACTTTGTCAAACAGCATATCCGTCAAAAAGGTGTTGGGCTTTTCTTTCGTGTCCCACAAAGAAAGACACCCCGATATGCCCAGGCTGTTTTTGGCGTAAAACTTGGCCGTGGGCGACAAATGCAGCGTGCGTTTGTCATTGACGATATCCAGGTAGCCCATGAAGTCCAGTTCTTTTATCAGGTCGTTTTTGGCGCTGCCCGCAATGTCCGGGCGCAGCAAACGCGTTTCCCCGTCACGGTCTTCTTTCTCGTGGGCGACGAAAATCAGGTTTTTGCCCAGCTTTTCCATATGCCTAAACAGCTCTTTAAATACCGTCTTTATGGCGCCCCAACCCTTCTGCGTCAGCGTGCCGTCAGCCTGCCTGAAGGCGGGGTTTTTGCCCATGACGTAATCGGACATATAATCCACCAGTTTGCCCGCCGTATCTATGACCAGCGTGTCATAGGCGCTTAAATCCTCATGCAGCACGACGGCCAGCACGTCATCATAGCTTTTGACCTGCACCGTATCCGGCCACAGACGCCGCTCCACGCGCGTAACGCCGTTGTCGGTGTCTATCAACAGCGGCCGCGGGGCCGACAGCGCCAGCGTCGTCTTGCCGCCGCCGGGCACCCCGTAAATCAGGCCCTTCAATACGGTTTTATTGTCTATCTCATTGGGTTTTTTAATTAAGTTCATACGCTCCTCCGTGCTTCTTTCAGTCCTTCCAAATAGCCTTCCATCCTGCCTTGCGTGCGGCCCAGTTCATAGGCCTGTATCAGCTCTTTGTCCATACACTCTCCTTTCTATGCAAAAGGGCTTCTATATCCCGTGAACATCATACGCTTGCGTCTTGCGCTGGAAATCACGGGTACGGGAAAATAATTTTTTTTGAATTACTTTCCGCCAGGCCCTCCCGTAAGGACACTTCCTTCACGGGTTAATGTTCGGGTTTTCTTTGCTTCTTTTCACGGTCGCGGGTTGACAAGCCCAGGTCATTGCCCGCTCTTTACGCCCAAACAAAAGGGTTGCTGTGCGCTTTGGTTTTAAGTCCTTTTTTCTTGGCCGGAAGTGCCTTTTAACTTCCCGTCCGCCGCGCGTCTATATGTGCGGTTTTTTCGGCCCGCCGCCGCCGAATAAACATTCAAGGTTTCGGTAACCGTCGGCTTTTTTACAGGCGCCTTGCCTGATTAAATCTGTGCGGGCTCTTTTTACGTCCGCCCGCCCGACGGTAGGAGACTGCATGAAGATTAGCCCAGCAGCTCAATGGCCGCCTGGTATTCTTTTTCTTTTTTAAGCAGCGGGCCTACCTTGGCGTAGTACCGCCCCGTGTAGCTTTTTATCTGGGCCGTCAAATCCTGTTTGCCGGCTGCCGTGTCTTTGCGAAACTGCGCCTCCAGCTTGCGGGTTTCGGATTTAATGCGGCCCAATAAGTTGGCCCGCTGCGCTTTTAAACTTTTTACTTTCTCCTGCAGGGTCATAATGCCTCCCATGCTTTGCAATTTTTGCAATCCGTGCTATTTACATTTTTGGCTTGCCGCATGCAGTGGCAGACAATACCGCCAAACTGCCCGCACGGGCGGAATAGTTTAAGGTGCCGGCACTTGGCCTGTTTTTGCTGTGCCGTCATAAGGCCCCCAGATACATATCAATCATCACGGCCCAAAAGAGCAGGCCTGCCGCTGCTCCGATTATCCAGTCCGTTTTCATAAATCCTCCGCGGGGATGATGCCGGCTTTAAGTTCGTCCGCTTTGAAAATATATTTGGTGCAGCCGGAAAACGGATGATAGGCCTTGACCAGGCCGGCACGGGCGGCCGCGCGGATCATTTGCGGGGTGACGCCCAGCAGGGCGGCGGCCTGGTTGGTGTCTAAGAACTCGCTTTTTGTTTCCTGTTTTTCGCTCATATTTTTTATGCTCCGCAAAATAACTATTTTTGATAAAATAAAAGCGAGTATCTTGTTTGGCGTGGCTGCGCCGATACTCGCTTTGGGATACGCACGAAAAGAGGTTTACCCTCTTTTTGGTACAGATTTTGTTGCCGTACGTATCCGCCCTTTTTGGGGGCTCCGTTCGCGGGTTGCCATCCTGCGCCGGATTTGTTTTAACGAAGGTTTGTATTTTGCTTAATTAAGTATAAACAAACTTGTACAAGTTTGTCAAGCGGGTATTTTATTTCGCTCCTACTTTACGACGAGGGAAATGGAAAAATGAATAAATTGGAAAAGCTGTTACAGGATTGGAACAACGGCGTTTTAAGAGGCGCAAGAAGGAGATTGGCGGAACATCTTAAAATTAATGAAGCGACAGTCTCTATGTGGCTTTCAGGGCGAACTAAGCCAAGCGAAGAAAATATAAAAAAGATGTCAAAAATTTTCAAGGTTTCTGAAACGGAAATCCAAAAGGCTTTTGGTGACAAAAACATAAGTAACATGGTGGAGGGGCGTATAGAACTGGAATATATTCCGGTTAGGGGGCTATCTTCAGCCACAGAAGAAAAATTTATTTTGGAAGAAACGGAAACCTTTTTGCCTTTTCGCAAAACTGGCCCAAACCAATTTGCCATTAAAATCGTGGGTAACTGTATGGTGGACCCTGACGACCCGCGTAACAGTATTTATGACGGGGACTATGTGATTGTGGACCCTGACGCGGAAGCCCGCAACGGCGATGTAATTGTAGCCCGCCTGGATGGGGAGTATAGTACGGTTAAACGTATGTACAAACATGGGGCAGAAGTACACTTGGTGCCCGATAATCCAAAGTGTGAACCCATTATCCGTACGGGCGCGACGTTTATCGTGGGAAAGGTGATTGATGTGTATCGTCCTGTGCGGGCAAAAAAAGAACGTAAGATGTAAAGAAGAGAAAATATGGCTTGGATAAAAGAAAATATATTTGTCATTTTGTGGATTATTCTATTGGTGTGGTTTATAAATCAAGTAGGACATGTCGCTTCTGCTATTGACCGGCTGGCTGTGGAAGTAAAACGGATATCTTGGGTTTTGGCAAAAGATAAGGCTTTTTTGATGGAGGATTCCGAGCAGGCTTGGCGGCAAGCGTATATAGATAAGATAATGTCTGATACAACGCGTTGTATTATGTTAAAACGAGAAGGAGAGACTGTGGAGCAATTTTTGGAAAGAACTAAGAACTGCCCTGACGCATAAGGGACAAGGTATTGTTTGCTTCTGAAAAATTATGGTCTATATTTTTGCTACGGCTTCTATCATACTATTTATATGCTGGATGAATGCTTTGGAGGCTAAAGATAAGTTGGCCAGCCGTTTGCGTTGGGCGGAGGAAGATGCCGAGCGGAAAGTTTCTGCCCATAAAAAGGGACTGGAGCTGCAACTTCGTTCTTTGGAACAACAATTCTATCACACTATGCAGGATTTACATAGAGGGAAAGAAGCCTATGCTGCGAAATTAAATGCGGCATACAGCGAAAAAGAAAAACAACTGTCCGTTAAGCGCAACGAATTGGAGCGAAAAAAGGAAATATTAGAAAACAAGAATAAACCGCTTTTAGAAGCCTGTGAGGCTTTGGCGGAGGCCTTTGCCCACGAAGCGACCTCTGTGTTCAACGGATTGTGTGAAGATGTGCTTTATGTCCACCCCCGGGCTTATACTCTGCCTCAGAAAATATCGGCCATAAAACGCGAAACGAAAGAGAAACTGGCGGAATACAAAAAATATCAATATATCATTAACGCTTACGAACATATGTTTCCATGGCTGGAAGACTTCAAAGAAGTGCCCTTGGAGGATGCTTTTATTTCACCAGAGCAGGCTGACGAAGAAGAGCGGATTTTTTCCCGCTATCTGTCCGGGCAAGAGATAAAAGATTTGACCCGTGTAGAAAAATTTCAGCGTGCGCTGGACAGATACACAAATTCATGGGATAAAACAAAGTGGCAAATAGGTTTATTTTATGAACGTTATGTCGGGTATTTATACGAAAAAGAAGGCTATAAAGTAATTATGAACGGTGCCAAAGAACGCTGGCAGGATATGGGTATAGATTTGATTGCTTCCAAGGGCAAGCAAACCCAAATTATTCAGTGTAAGTATTGGGCCCAAGAAAAAACCATATATGAAAAATATATTTTTCAGCTGTTTGGCACTACTATAAACTATATTTTTGAACATTACGGAGCTGAAATAAATCCTTTAGACTTTATTCGCCGCGGCCGGGTTTTGCCTGTTTTTATTACATCCACCCAGCTGTCAAAAACGGCTCACATGATGGCTGATATTTTAGGGGTTAAGGTACGTGAAAATTTTAAACTGGAAAAAGACTATCCGAAAATAAAATGTAACCCTTCTTCCCCGGACGGAATGATTTATCATTTACCGTTTGACCAGCAATATGACAGTTTTCAGGTTTCCCAAACACCGGGGGCTTTTTATGCTTTTACGGTACAAGAGGCAGAAGACAAAGGTTACCGCCGGGCTTATCGGTGGCATGGATAAATAATTAATAGATGAAAAATATGCGGGGGGCGATGTGAACGGCAATTATAGGGGAGAAAGAAAGGATGAAAAAAATAGGGCGTATTTTGCCTGTGCTGGCTGCACTGTTGTTTTTCAGTGCGGTGCAGGCACAGGAACAGGCGCAGAGCAGCAGTTTTTATAAAGTGAAGCTGGGGCGCGTGATAGACGGGGACACCTTCAAAGTGTATCTGGCGTGCAGCTACAAACTGTTTTGCTCCAGCGTATCTGTGCGCGTGCGCGGCATAGACACGCCGGAACTGCGCAGTAAAGACGAGGCGGTGAAACAGAAGGCCAGGGAAGCCCGCGCGTTTACCAAAGCGTTTTTGGAGAGCGGAAAAATCCGCCTCAAAGACTGCACGAAAGACAAATATTTCCGCCTGCTCTGTGATGTAACTGTGGACGGGAAAAATTTGGCCTCCGCCCTGCTGGAGGCGGGGCTGGCAAAAGAGTATGAGGGGGGAGGAAAGAAAGTATGAGCGGACTGGTTTTCCCCGAATGCCCCGATTATGCTGAAGGAGAACATTGTTATAGCTGTAATTTAATCCTCTGTGATAAAAAAAGATGTGGTAGAAAAAACCGTTGTTCTCGCGGCTGTTCAAAAGAACACATACCTCCCAAAGCCTTCTTTTCCCAGAATAAAAAAATTCTTACTGTTAAACAAAATCCCCCAGTAGAGGAGATTACTGTTCCCTCGTGTTTCCCTTGCAATGCCAAGGCCAGTAAAAGTGATGAATATTTTGTGCGTTATATTGTATTGCTGGCGTTGGATAGGTCTTCACATGCGCAAGTCCTCTTTAGAAAAAATCAATCGGCTTGGCGCAAAAATAAGAAAATGCTTCGCGAATTTCAACAATCCCGATTGCGGAAATATGATTTGTGCACACCGGGAAATATTATTGTAGGGAAAAAACATGCGGCTACATTGCCTCCTGCCCCTCAAGAGTATTTTTATAAATGCATGAATAAAATAGTTAAAGGGCTGTATTATAAGCACATGGGCAAATGTCTTACGGCTCCTGTTTTGCTGGTATGGGCTACTGGTATGTATGAAACGAGAGGCCATTCTTTGATAATCCCGCGTTTGCCGCAAAGAACAATAGAAGTCTTAAGAAATGCTTTTGCTTCCGAAGATATAGAGTGGGAAGAAGACGGAATATTGTTGAAAATCAAAACACGAAATTTGCAAAATAATCTGTTTCGTTATGCTTTTATGTATACAAACACCGCTGAACATAAAGAATTTCTGTTTGTCTTTTTGAGTTTTTTTGATGCGGCGCAATTTATATATTTGTTAGATGAAAATTTGACAAACGGGTAAAAAGCGTTTATACTAGTCATATACGCGCGAAAAGAGGGGGATGGGCTGATCCCCGGTGCTTTTCGCGCTTGTTTATTTTAAGCCTCTTTTGGTGCAGCAGACCAAAAGGGGCTTTTTGTTTTGCGCCTGCGCGGAAAAAGCCCCCGAAAACGGACTTAAAGGGCCGCAGGTCCGGCGGTCAAACGGGGAAATATGGGTGCGGAGAAACTGACCAAAAAAGAACTGGCTTTTTGCAAGGCGTACGCCAAAGACGAGAACGGCGAGAAAGCGGCCGCGGCGGCGGGTTACTCCGTCAGAAGCGGGCGACAAATTGCTTACCGTTTGCTGCAAAAAGATTACATCCGGCGCAAAATAAGCGATATCCGCAAACCCATTGCGCAGAAACTGGAAGAAGAGTTCCGCTACACGGCGCTGCAAAGTTTCAAAAACCTATGCAAAGCGCAGGACACCGCCCTGGCGCAGACCCAGTATTACCCCGCCACGGGCGAAACGCGCCCCAAGCCGGATTTGGCGGCGTTTATCAAGGCCGAAGAGCTCAAAGCCAAACTGGCGGGTCTGTTTGAAGAGCAGAACAACAAACCGCAGGACATTACCATTCACATAAAAACATCGGCCGACTTAAAGGCCGAAACGGAGCCAAGATGAGCAAAAACGAGAACGATATAAAAGCCCGGCGGTATTTATTTTTGGCCGTGAAGAATTTACGCGCGCCCAACAGCGTCAGCCGCGTTTGCCCGACGCAGAGCGTGCAGGCGCTGCATTTTCAGACCTGCCGCATGGACAGGGAGGCGTTTAGGGAGTTTAAGCAAAAGGGCAGCGCGCGCACGCTGTACGCGTTGGACTTTATTGTTAAATTCCGCCCCGAGAACATGCACGACAACGGACATTATTTGTGTGTGATGTTTCAGGGCGAGCGCATTTATGAACGCAAGCGCCGGCACGTGCTGGACTTCGGCTTTTACCGCATGAGGCGGGCGTTTTGGCGCGCGTACCAAAAAATACAGACACACGCGGCGCAGGAAAAGAGCCGCCGGCTGGAAGGGATTTTGCAGGGCTTGGGGGATTAAATGGACATCACTTTCCCGCATAAGCTGACGCTGCGCCCATATCAGTATCCGCTCTGGGACTATATGGAGCCGTGCAGCGACGGCAAACGCGCTTTCCAGGTATGGCACCGGCGCGCGGGAAAGGATTTGCTGGATTTGCAGATTATGGCCAAAGAAGCGGCCAAAACGCGGCACAATTACTGGTTCATTCTGCCGTATTACCAGCAGGTCAGAAAGGCTGTTTGGGAAGGCAAAACGCGCGAAGGCGTGCCGTATTTGTCTTTTATACCCGACGAACTTATCCGGCGTAAAAACAAGCAGGAAATGTATGTAGAGCTGGTCAACGGCTCCATTATCCGCTTTTTGGGCGGAGACAACCCCGACAGCCTGGTGGGCGCGGGGCCAAGGGGAATAGTCATCAGCGAATTTGCCCTGCAAAAGCCGAGCCTGTGGAATTTTTTGGAGCCGATGTTGCTGGAAAACAAAGGCTGGGCCATATTTAACACGACCCCGCGCGGCGACAATCACGCCAAAGACATGTACGAGGCGTTCAAATCCAACCCCGCCTATTACACCAGTATTCTGACGGTAAACGATACGGGCGTGGTTGGACGGGCACAAATAGACAAACTGCGCGCGGAAGGCTGGCCCGAAGAATTAATCCAGCAGGAGTTTTACTGCTCTTTTGAAGGGGCGGTGCACGGGGCATATTACGGCGACCTGCTGAACGAACTGGAGAAGCAGGGGCATATTACCGCCGTACCTTATGACGGGGCGACTTTGGTGCATACGTTTTGGGATTTGGGGCTGGCGGACATGACCAGCATTTGGTTTGTGCAGTTTGCGGGCAAAGAGATACGTGTCATTGATTATTACGAGGACCACAACAAACGCGTGAGCGATTACGCAGACGTGCTGCTTAACGTCAAGCAATACAAATACGGCAGCCACAATATCCCGCACGACGGGGCCAAACGCGACATAGAAAGCCTGCGCTCCTACCGGCAGATTTTGACCGAAGCGGGTCTGAACAATGTGCGCGTGCACGAGCGTACCCCGTCGGTTCATTTGGGCATTATGAAAACGCGGGCCATGCTTTCGCGCTGTTGGTTTGACAAAGAAAAATGCAAGGACGGCATTTGGTGCCTGAAAAACTACCGCCGCGCTTATGACGAGGACCGGCGCAGTTTTAAGGACGTGCCGGAGCATGACCTGGCCAGCCACGGGGCGGACGCTTTCCGCCTGCTGGCCGAAACCCTGGGCGGCTATGAACCCGGGCGCAAAGACGGCGTGCGCAGCCGTGCGGCTTTGCCCATTATAGGCGTGAAACGCGGGGGGATAAATATCCATGTGCGACGGTTTGGAAGAGTTTTTTAGTGATTTAAGCGAGCTGAGCAAAGAGGATATTTTGCAGGCGTATGCGGACGCGCTAAAGCCCGCTTTGCGGAAAACGGGGCGGTATTTTATAGACGCAAAAAGCCGCACGCTGGCGGGTATGATAGAGGCTGAAGGCGCGCTGTGGTGTGTGCGCCTGGAAGGCCGGGGACACCGCGCCGACGTGGCTTTAATACGCAAAATGCGCCGCTGGATGCAGCGGGCGCGGCAGGAAACGGGGATGGACGTGTATGTACAAACGGCGCGGCGGTTTTATACGGACAAGGCGCGCAAACTTTTGCGTCTGACGGGATTTGTGTTTGAAGAAGAAAAAGACGGATATATTATTTCACGGTTTGGAGGGGAATATGGCGGCAGCGGTACCTATAGCGGCGGGGATAATGGGGGCGGCCAGCGTGGGAAGCAGCATATACAACGCCCATGAACAGCGTAAGGCGCAGAAAAAGGCCATACGCGAACAGCAGAAACTGCTGGAAGAACAGAAACGGCAGGAGCTGGAAGAGCGAAAGCAAAAAATAGACGCCCTGCGGGAAAGTGCGCTGGGCATGAGCGCGGGCCGCAGGACGCTGCTTTCCGGCGGGGAAACGGGCTTTACCGGCGGACTGACCGAAGGCTACGGGGCCAAAAGCACGCTGGGGTAATTATGCAGTTAAAGGGCAATAATATCAGCGTTATCAAAGGGGACAGCGGGTTTTTGGTGTTCCGTTTTTTTGAACGGTGCAAGCCGTTTGCGCTGGACGGATACGAAATAAAATTTATCGTCAAAAAAGAAAAAGACGCGCCTGACGCCACGGCCGTGCTGGCGCAGGATTTAACGTTGGAGGAAGCAGGCGCGAACACGGTGTCTGTCGCGCTTTCGGCCCAGTTCACTAGCCGCGAGCCGGACACTTTTTTTTACGGGGTGCGGCTGATAAAAGACGGCGTGGTGCAAACGGTGCTGGAAGGCAATTTGACCATTGAACAAGGGGTATTTGCATGACAAAGCTGACGGTGGACATACTGCTGGGGGAAAACACCAGGGCACAGGCGGGTGTGCCGCAGTTTGTGTCCCCCGTGGCGACCACTGTGCAGGTGGGACAGGTGCAAAGCGGAGAGACCGCCAGCGTGGTCAACAGCGGCACGCCGCAGCATGCCATATTTGATTTTGTATTGCCCAAAGGGGACAAAGGAGCGGACGGACTGGACGGCAAAGACGGCAAGGACGGTGTGAACGGCACGGACGGGAAAAGCGCCTATGAGCAGGCCGTGGAAGGCGGGTATGCGGGAACGGAAGCGCAGTTTAATGAGGAGCTGGGCTCTTTTGGAGAACTGGCGCAGGAGGCGCAAACGGCGGCCGAAGAAACGCAACAGATTTGGCAGGAAGTGCAAAAACGGCAGCGCAAGGAGTTTATTTTTACGGCGGGGACGCCTTCGGGCTCGTACACGGGAAGTTTGACGGAAATTGACCTTGGGACGGATTTGACGGGGTTGGACGTGGAAGTGTACTTAAACGGCGTGAACAAAGAGCAGGGGGCGGAGTACGGGGTATCCGGCACGAAAATCACCTTTAGTTTTGAGCTGACGGCGGGGAGCAAAGTAAAAGTACGTTTGGGGGATTTAATCCGCACGGCCAAAGAGACGGACGTGGCGGCGGCTATTTTGGCGCATGACAATGACGAAGAGGCGCATCCGGCCCTGCAGGAGCGCATCAGCGCGCTGGAACAGGGAGGAGGCAGCGGAGGCGGGGAGAGCTGGTTTACGCTGACGGGAGAAAATTATACGGCGGCGCAACTCTCAAACGGGCTTTCCAGCGGCAAGGCGGGCTCTTACGCGCTGGGGGCGTATGCAGACAAAACCCTTACGCGCATAGAAGCCTGGGCCGGCGCAGGCACGGAGGGGAACCCGTATTTCCACCTGCCGTGGAGTTACGGCTGGCACAAAAGCGGGGACTTTATTTACCTGTACTTTGTGCGCGGCGGGGTCAGTTTGAACTGGGAAGAATTTTACACAAACGCAAACGCTATTAATGTGGCGGTGCGGGCGTATTACAAATAAGGGGCGCATATGGCAGAAAAAAAGATTTTGGACAATCAGGTGGATTTAAGCGCGTATGACACCGCAGCGGCGGCGGCGCAGAAAGTGGCGGCGGCGGTATCGGAGCACAATGCAGACGGGCAGGCACATGCAGATATCCGCGCGGCTCTTGCCGGCAAGGCGGAGCAAACTGCTTTGTCGGGGCACACGGCCCGCACGGACAATCCGCACGCGGTTACCAAGGCACAGGTAGGGCTGGGCAATGCAGACAATACCTCTGACGAAGACAAACCCGTTTCTGCGGCGGCACAAGCCGCACTGGATTTAAAAGCAAACAGTGCTGATGTGGAAGAAGAAGTGGCCGGCATCCATGCCGAATTGGCGCGCAAACAGGACGAAAATGATTTTCATCCGCAGGATTACGGCTGGCCGGACATACGCCCCGCCGCACGGCCGGACGCCATTGTGCTGCTTTGCGGCGTGAAGGCGGACTATTCGGCCTATGAC
>CASFOP010000011.1 GCA_949296525.1 uncultured bacterium
TTTGGCAATGTCCGTGTACGCCATCGCTTTGGCTTTCCCTTCTTTGGCCAATACCTTCGTGATGGCCGTCGTCAACGTCGTCTTACCATGGTCCACGTGCCCAATCGTCCCCACGTTTACGTGCGGCTTGGAACGCGAAAATTTTTCCTTTGCCATTGTTAGTTCTCCTGTTTTGAGTTTACTGCAACACTGCTGTTGTTTAGTCAAGTCAAAAATAAGCTGGGGATGGGAATCGAACCCACGACCTTCTCCTTACCATGGAGATGCTCTACCAGCTGAGCTACCCCAGCATTAGACGCCTGTGACGTCAAAATCGTTTTACCGCGGGCGGACCCGGGCCTAAAAAAAGCGGGCGATGGGAATCGAACCCACGTGACCAGCTTGGAAGGCTGACGTTCTACCATTGAACTACGCCCGCAAAAGGACGTCTTGTATATTATACAAAAATTACGAATTTTGTAAAAGCGGCCCCTAAAACACGCCAGCCAGGAAGGGCGGCACCAGACAAAACTTTCTATTATTATAGCAAAAACAAAATCTCTGGCGCTCTATCGGCAGCCAGACTGCCAAACTTTAGACCCAATAGTCCGAAAAAAACACCCGCCGCGATAAGACGGGTGTTTACAAAAAAAGAGGGAGCACACGGCCCTTTTACAGGGCATAACCCTAAAAATAGGTTCTCTGTTTGGCTCCCTTACACAGAGTATAAAGAATATTTATCTATTTTTCAAGGCCTATTTTAAATGATAGGCCCTGCCGGCTTTCCCGTCGAGAAAAACATCTTCTGCGAATGCACTGTGTTTTTTGCTATAATATGAGCATCCAATTTACGGTGCGGTGGCCAAGTGGTAAGGCGTGAGTCTGCAAAACTCATATTCGCGGGTTCGATTCCCGCCCGCACCTTTTCTTTAGCCCCCGCCTCCGGCGGGGGTTCTTCAATTCCCGCGCGGCAGTTCTTTCTTCAGATGAAAAGCTTCCCCCGCAGACACCGCGCCAGGCACGCCCGCGGCGGACGCTTTTGTTTTCCACCCGCAGGCACGCAAAATATTTCTGATCCCCTGGCGGCTCCAACGAAATATTGTTTTCTTCCCCTGTTTAACAGCCAGTTGGCCTAAACCGGCATACAGCAAAGTTTTTGGGGGAAGCACCCGGAACGCCACCCGGAGCCCCTGACGGCCGACCGTTTTCCCAACCCAGCCAAGGCCCCGGAACACAGCACCCAATATCTTTCCGGCGGCATACCATTCCACCGCCACCTCACAGACTCCCTGTATTCCGGCACAGACACGGTCCCACGGATACCCTTCTTTTAATTTGGCATACAGTTCATTCTGAAGGGCCGCTTCTTCTTTTTCCCACCCGTATAAGCTGTTATAATAATGCAGCTGTGCACCCCAGCTCATCCCTTGCAGCGGGATAAACAAATAATGACGGAACTGTCCTTTGTTGTCCGTCTGCAAAAAATCACGGACGAACTGCTGCATCATCCGGGAACTTTCTTCGGGGTCCCGGGTATTATAGGATAAAAACAGGGCCTGCACCAGCATGAAAAGTATATAATGACGGCGACCGTTTAAGGAGGCGGTAAAATTCCCTTTTCCATCCGTACCCGGTATGGGAAAAGAAAAATAAAAGGTTTCCCCGGTGCGGGAAACATGGCCGGCCCCCCCGCTGTCCTCCACAAGCACGCGGATCAGCGGGTTCAGTGCCCCGGTGCTGACCATTTGCTTGAAAAACCCGTCATCTTCTTTCAGGGCAAAAAAACTGTTAACCTGTGCAAACAGGGAAATCAACACCTGTTGATTGCTTATCCCGGAAATATTTTTCAGGCCCGGCAGTTTATAATCCGTTTCATTATATTGCAGCCAATCAAACTGCCGGATCAATGTTTCCAAGCGGCGTTCAAAATGTACCCGGCGTTCCTCCGGCCATGGGTCATTTTCCGCATGGACAGCCAGCATGGACAGCAAAGTAGCCGCCCAGCCCGCATCTGCCGGCCCGCTGTTGGCGGTATCTTTTATACGCCCGAAGGCCCAGCTTTCCACTTTCCGCCACAAACGCGGATGATGACCCAGCGAAACAGCGGCCAAAGCATAAAATTCCTGCAAAAACGAATCTTCGCTGTTTTCGTCGTAATTTTCCAGGGCGGACAGCACCGCTTCCAACAGCCGGTCTTCCCAAACATCCCCCGGGCGCCCCTCTGCCACGGAACAAACCTCGATCAGCCTCGCTGCTTCTTCCAAAGATAAAGACTGAATATACGGCCTGTCAGACAACACGGCAGCCAAAGCGGCTCCGTCCACATATCCCGTCTGCAAATAGTGACTGTATAGCTGATCTGCCGTCATATCCGGACGACGCACAAAAGCAGCGTCCTGCAAAGCCTTCCACAGATTATCGGCTTGCCATTCCGTGCCTCCGGAAGCCCTCAAAGACGGGCGCCGCAGCGTTTGGGCCGGAAGCGGCAAGGAAGAAAGAAAAAATATAAAACTTAAACCCAACGATAGAGATTTATTCCATATTTTCATATAAATAGTATCCTATAAAAGCTGCACTTCGGCAAGGGTCATTGGGCCCAAAAGCACCGGCCCAAAAGGCCCAAAAGGCCATAAAAAAGGCCCGCATCCGCGGGCCTTTATATATACCAAGCCGTTAATCCGCCGGTACTTCCGGCAAAATAACCTCCTGATCCTTGTCCTCCGGTATGGGGATGCCGCGCAGCTTCCAGTTCAGCCAGGCGCCGAATTCATCCATTAAAATATACGTTACCGGAGTCATCAACAATGTAATAAGCAGGGACAAAGCCTGTCCGCCTACAATGACAATGGCCAAACTGCGGCGCGACTCGGCGCCTTCGCCGTTGGAAATCAGCATGGGCACCATGGCCACCACCAGCGTCAGCGTGGTCATCAAAATAGGGCGCAGACGCACGCGGTTGGCCTGCAAAATGGCGTTGGTGCGGCTGTAACCGCGGGCGCGCAGCTGGTCGGTATAGTCCGTCTGCAAAATGGCGTTTTTACTGACTACGCCGATTAACATAAACAGCCCCAGCAGACTGTAAATATTCAGCGTCTGCCCCGTAATCAGCAGTGACAAAATGGCAAACGGAATCGTCAGCGGCAAAGACACGATAATAGCCACGGGGTGCGAATAGTTTTCAAACTGGGCGGCCAAAATCATGTATTTAAACAGGAACGCCAGGATAAAGGCCATAATGAACGACTGGAACATACGGCCCATTTCTTTGGCGCTGCCGCTGGTGCCGCCGCTGTATTCGTTGGAGGCGTCCAGCGAATCATAGGCCTGCTGGATAATGCCCAGCGCGGTGCGGGTATCCAGCCCGTTTAAGTTGGCCTCCACCGTAATCTGGCGCTGGCGGTTGAAGCGGTCAATCTGGTTGGGCCCCAACCCTTCTTCAATGTCGGCCACGCTGTCCAGGCGGACGATGGTCTCCTGCCCGTTTACGGTTGCCGGCACCATCAGGGCGCTGACGGCTTCCTTACTGTCGCGGTATTCTTCACCCACGCGGATACGCACCTCGTACAATTCATCCCCTTCTTTGTATTTGGTTACATCGTCCTCTCCGCCGACCATGGTGCGCAGCGCAGAGGCAATATCGGTCACGTTGACGCCCATATCATGGGCTTTTTCGCGGTTGATGATTACGCGGTATTCGGGCTTGGACAAGTCCACGGACAAATCCAAGTCAATAAAGCGCGGATCCTGGCCCAGTTTGGCCAAAATGGCGTGTCCGTATTCGGTCAGCTTGTCAATATCCGGGCCGGAGATTAAAAATTCCACGTCTTTGCGGCCGCCGGGCCCATCGGAAACGATGTAGGAGCTGGTTTTCAGTCCTTCATATTTTTTCATCATTTCGCGGGTCAAATCCAGGTATTTGGTGGTGGTAATGCCGTGGCGCACCTCGCGGTCTTCCAGCTCAAAACGTACGTTACCGCGGTTGCTGGGCTGGGAGTCGGAAAAGCTGTTGTCCCCCACGCCGGCGGAAAGAAGCACGTCTTTGACATACGGCATACGGCGCACATCGGCCTCTATCTGGGTCAGGATTTTTTGGGTATCCTGGTAACTGGTGCCCACGGGGGCTTCCACGTTAATTTGTATTTTGCCGCTGTCTTCCTGCGGGAAGAATTCCCCGCCCACAATCCCCAGCATGGGGAACATGGACAAAATGCACAGCACGGAAATAATCACCATGGTTTTGCGGTGGTGAATGGACCATTTCAGCATGGGCAAATACAAATTTACCAGGCTTTCGTTGATATGATCTACAATTTCATTTAAACGGTTACGACCTGTCTGCTTTTTCAGCATTTTGGCACACAGCATGGGGGTCAGCGTCAAAGCCACCAAACCGGACAAAGCAATGGCAAACACCACCGTCAGCCCGTAGCTGCTGACCACGCGGCCGATAATACCGCTCATGTATGCCAGCGGCAGGAAAATGACCAGAATGGAAAGCGTCGTAGCGACCACGGTGGAAGTGATTTCGCGCGAGCCATCCAGCGCCGCCACCATGGGGGACTTGTCGTATTTTTCCATATGGCGGTAAATATTTTCCAGCATCACGATGGCGTCGTCAATAACGATACCCACGGCTACCGTCAGCCCCAACAGCGTCATGGAGTCAATGGTAAAGCCCTTCATGTTCATAAAAATGAACGCTCCAATGACGGAAATGGGCATAGCCAAAAAGGCAATAAATGTGGAGCGCAAAGACCCCATGAACACCAGCACCATGATACCGGCCAAAATGCCGCCCAAAATCAGATGTTCCAGCACGGTGTTGACCGAAGCGCGGATACTGCCGGACTGGTCCATCATCAAAGAAATATTGATGTCTTTGGGCAGGGTGGGGGCAATCAGCTCCAATTTATCTTTGACGCCCTGAATGACCGCCAGCGTATTGGTGCCGGACTGTTTGGTCACTTCCAGCGTGACGGCGCGGCGGCCGTTTAAATACGTGGACTCGCGGTCATATTCGCCGGAATCTTCAGCATATCCCACATCGGACACTTTAATGGATGTGCCGTTTTTACGTGCAATAAAAATATCATTAAACCCGGGCACCGTGTCTACGCGGCCCAATACACGCAGGGTATATTCCTGGTGCTGCTGCTCCACGCGCCCGCCCGGAACTTCCACGTTCTGGTCAATCAGGGCGTTTTTCACCGCATTAATGGACAAACCCAGCGAATAGAGCTTAAACGGATTGACGATAACGTGCACCTCACGCTCGCGTCCGCCCACAATGGTAACGGAGCCCACCCCGCGGGTGTTTTCAATATTTTCTTTCACCTGCTTTTTGGCAATTTCGGTTAAGTCAATAATATCCCGGTCGCCAGACACCACGATGTTAAGTACGGAAATGGCGTCCGCGTCCAGTTTCATAATCACGGGGGCGTCGGTGCCGTCAGGTAAATCGTTGGTGACCAAGTCCACTTTGTCGCGCACTTCCTGCGCGGCCACATCGCGGTCTTTGTCCATGTCAAATTTCACCACGACCAGCGACGTACCTTCGGAGCTGGTGCTGGTCAGCTCGTCAATACCTTCAATTTGGTTGACGGATTCTTCAATGATTTTGGTGACGGAAGTTTCTATTTCTTCCGCGCTGGCGCCGGCCAGCGTGGTCTGCACCAGCACATAGGGCACTTCCATATTTGGGAACAATCCCACGCCCATACCGCTGTAAGCCATAAAACCCAAAATAACCACAGACAGCGAGCACATTATCGTCAGCACCGGCCGCCGGATGAAAACGGCGGTAAAGCCGCCTTTCCTGACCGCCTCGCGGACAGCTTCTTTATTTTCTTTTCCTTGCATACAAACCCTTATTTAATTTCTATTTTGCTGCCGTCTTTTACCCCGTAAGCAAAAGAGAGGATTTCTTCCCCGGCGGCCAGTCCCTCGGTAATTTCCACGTAATCGTTGTTTTCAAAACCTGTGGTTACGTTCTGGCGTTTGGCAGTTTTGCCGTCAGGAGACGGCACAAAAACATATGTCTGTCCGTCTTCATCGGTATATACGCTCTTTTTAGACACAGACGGCGCATCCGCCTTTTCATCCAACAAAATATTCACTTTGGCAAACATGCCCGATTTAAGCAAGCCTTTGGGGTTATCGGCTTTAAATTCCACTTCCACGGCGCGGCTGACGGAATCTACCACGGGGCTTAAAATATTCAGCGTGGCCTCAAAATCCTGCCCGGGCAGGGCATCCACATTCAGCACGGCGGGCTGGCCTTTGTACAAACTGCCTATGTAGCGCTCCGGGATATCCACTTCAATGCGCACGGTGCTTTGGTTAACCACCAGGGCTACCGGCGTGCTGGTGGTTACATTTTCACCGGGGTCCAAATACACACGGCCCACCAAACCCGTAATGGTGGAAGGCACCACCACCGGCTCATACACCGCCCCCACTTCGTCGCGCTCAATCAAAGAAACGGTTTGGTTTCTTTTGACGGGGTCTCCCTCGTGCAACAAATTGCGCAGCAATTTGCCCGACACACGCGGATACAGCGTGGCTTCTTCCTGCGCTTTGATGCTGCCAGACATCAGCAGCTGCTGGGTCAAATCACGGTTCTGTACTTTTTCACTCTGCACGATAAACACATCCATCGGCACATCTCCCAGTATTTTCTGGGAAGGATCGCGGCGCATAAAAACCACCGCCAAAATCACAATTACCAGCGCAACCAGCGCATAGTTTAAAGTTTTAATTGTTTTCTTTTTCATACAAATAAACCTCCGCCCCTACGGCGTATTTCAAATCAGACAAAGCAATGACCGTATCATACACGGCCTGTACGTACTGCAAATCGGAATCATTCAAATTGTTAATGGCGTCATTAAGTTCCAGGCGGCTGGACAGCCCGTTGCGGTAGCGCAGCATTTGGGCGTTTAAGTTTTCACGCGCCTGTTTTACCACGCCGCGCGTCGCCTCCACACGGCTCTTGGCTTCTTCCAAATCCAGCCATGCTTCTTTTACGTCAATGCGTACGTTTTTCAACTCGTTTTGATAAGCCGCCACAGCCTGTTCATAGGCCAGTTCGCGCTGTGTAACCTGGGAGGTGATTTTAAACCCTTCAAACAGCGGAATGCTCAGCGTTATGCCGGCATTACTGGCCCAATAATACTGGTTGCTATGGCGCGGAAAACCGTTTTCTGTGTAAGCGTTATAGCTGTAATCAGCGTTTAAAGATAAAGTAGGCATATGCCCGGCTTTGGCTATTTTTATATTGTAATGCGCAGCATCCACCGCCAGTTTGGAACGTATCAGTTCCGGGCGGGATTTGACGGCCAAAGCGTACAGCTCATCCAGCGGCGGTGTAGGAGGCACACGCAAATCTTCCTTGGTCCAGGTCAGATAGATGGGATCTTCCGGGTCGCGGTTTAATATTTGACGCAGGTATAAATTTCCCAGTTCAAAGTTTTTCTTAGCCTGCATAACCTGAGGCTCAATATTGTCCACCTGCACCTGCTGGTTCAGCACGTCCAAATTGCTGGACAAGCCCTCTTTGTAGCGGGCCTGGGCTTCGGCCAAATGCTGTTTGGCAATATCCAAATATTCTTCCTGCACGCGGATAAGCGCCGAGGCATAAATAATGTCATAGCAGAACTTAACCACCTGCTGCACCACCAGGTTTTGCGCTTCTTTGAGCTGATACAGCCCCGATTCGGCATTTACTTTGGCCAGCTTGGCATTATTGCGTATCTGTCCGCCGGACCACAGCACATAATCCAACCCCGCCGATGCAGTGAAAGTGTTATTTTGCCCCATCTCAATCAATTGGTCATTCATGGCAATGCGGCCTTTTTTCAGCGCACGGCCATAACTGCCGGTAATATTGACGGTGGGATAAAATGAGGCATTGGCTTCTTTCAGCTGCTGCTCATAAATCTGCATGGTCTTGGTGGCGTCAATAATTTGGTAACTGTCTTTAAGCGCCATGTCTATGGCCTGCTGAATAGTGATTTTTTCCCCTTCCACTTCAGGCCGTTCTTTAAACAGGTCCGAAGCCGGATCCGTCGCGGCCGGCGCCGCGGACAAACCCGCCACGCCGCACCAACACAAACACAGAAGCAATAACACCCTTTTCATTTATTTCTTATTCCCCTTATAATACTCTTTAATTCCCAATACGATAATGCGGGCCAGCCGATTAACGGAAGTCTTGTCGTAAAACTGTTCCTGTTTCCCGGCGGCCTCCGGCAGGTGCATCTGCACATACGAGCTGAGCATGATTTGCAGCAGCACCGCACGCGACAGCCTTTCAAAATCCGCCAAGCCTTCTTTCGGGAAATTGCTTCTTGCCGCCGCCGTGCCAAACACGTCGTGCATACGGTCCATCTGGTCGCGTCCGTCTTTAACAAAACCTTTCGCTTTATTGCTCAGCGCATACGAAATCGTACGAGCGATGAATTTGGAATTGCGCGGGTCGTCAAAAAAGAAATCCAAATGCCGTTCAAACACCTGCGCCAACAGATCTTCCATTTTGGGCTCTTTGGAAAGCGTGGTTTCCAAAAATGCGTCAAAATTCTTCACATGATCTTCTATAATTGACGTGCACAAATCTTCTTTATCTTTGAAATAATAATACAGGACAGGCTTGGTGACACGCACTTTTTCGGCAATCTGACGCATAGACACATTTTCTATGCCCTGCTCCGCCATCAGCTTAAAAGCCGCGTCTTTGATGCGTGCGCGCATTTGTTGTTCATGCGTCATACGGTCTTCTTTGCGGGTCTTTTTTATTTGGCTCATAATAAAGCTCTACTTACCGGTAAGTATTTTATTAGTATAACAAATTCCAAGGCGCCAAACATTCGTTTCCGCATATTATTTCAACACGGGGAAAAAGCATTTTATTGCAGCTTGCAGACATCAAAATAGAAAAGCAAGAAACAGACTGGCCGCTCCGGCACACAGAAAGACGCCCGCCACTACCGGTACCAAGGCAAAGCACAGTGCCCCGAAAGCCTTCCCCGCGCCGACTTGCGCCGCACGTGCGGCATTACGCACGACGAACAACAGACGTAAAACCAGCGTGAGCAGCAAAACCAGCACGGCCAGCGGTTTAAGCCAGGGGACGGCGGCGGCAACCAGCGCAAAACACAGCAAAAGCCCTTGCACAAAGCCGGACAAGCCCATCACCACAAACAATGCCGAAGGCCCGTTTCCGCCGGAAAAGAAATTTAAAAACAAACCGGACAGCGCCGACCACAAATAGCCCAGCGTCATTTCCAACAGCCAAAAAAAGGCAAAGCGCCACAACAGGCCCCAAGCCGTCAACTCTGCCCCCGTCCAGAAAAACACCAGCCAGCACAATGCCGCGGCGGCGTATCCGGCAGCAGCAGCGCCGAAACGGCGGTTTTCCACCAGCCCGCGCACGGTTTGCGCGGGCTCCCGGTCATAGGCAAAATAGGCGTTTAAAAGCGTCCTCATATGTCAGCTCCCTTAATATACCCACAAATAAGACACACGCGGAGTGCTGACACTCTGCAGCTGTTTGGAGAGGTTTTTGCTTTCCATACTGGAACCAAACGAGAAAATCAGCTCGCGCAGGCCCTCTTTTTTGCGTGTAATAATTTTAGGGTCTTTCAGGCCGGCCAGTTCGCCGGCCAGCTGGCGGGCGGTTTCTTCGCCGCCGAGCTTGTCAATAAAACCCAAATTAAAAGCGCGCTGGCCCGTAAATACGCGACCGTCGGTATATTCCGTCAGGTCTTCCGGGGTAACATTGGGACGGCCGGCCTTAACCGCGGCAAAGAACTGGGAGTAGGTGTCGTTGACCATATCCTGCAGCAAGGCCTTTTCAGCGTCAGTCATCGGGCGATAGGCAGACCCCATGTCTTTGTATTTGCCGGAAGTAATGGGCGTTACCTGTATGCCGAGTTTGTCAAACAGACCAACCACATTACCCGCCTGCATAATCACGCCTACGGAGCCGGTAATCGTGCCCGGTTCGGCCACGATTTTATCGGCAGCCATGGCAATATAAAACGCCCCGCTGGCGGCCACGTCGCGGAACAAAGCCACCACTTTTTTGCCCTGTTCTTTGGCGCTTAAAATTTCAGAATAAATATCCTGCACGGATGCCACCGTTCCACCGGGGGAGTTAATATCCAGCACAATAGCCTTCACATTTTTGTCTTTGGTTGCTTCGCGGATGGACTTGGAAATATACGAAGCAGACGAAGGCGCCGTCCACGGACTTTGATTATCCGACTCGGCAATGACGCCGCGGATTTTAATCCAGGCAATGCCTGCGCCGCTGTTGTCTTTGGAGGAAGAACTTAAAGACAGGACCGCTTGGTCCGCGACAATTTCTTCGGGGCAGCTCATACCGGGCTTAACCGTCAAATACACCCCGCAAGCGGCAGACACGCAAAAAGCCAAAAGCAATACAAAAAACCAAAAACCCCCGCGCCCTTTCGGAGCGGCGGGCTGTGCCGGCGGTTCGGGTGCCGCATTAGACGGAGGCGGAGGCGGCGCCGTCTTTTCATTTTCCTGCAATTTTTTCTCCCAGTCTTTTTGGGGGAGGTTCTCGGCCGACTGGCCGAAAATTTCTTTCAAATCGTCCGTATTTTCTGCCATATATATTCCCCTTGGTAAAATCTCACTTCATTATAGCAATTAATGCTAGAATAAATGAAAGAAAGTCCGCCGCCAGGTGCGGCGGGGGAGGGTTTATGTTTAACGGAGTATACACCGCGCTGGCCACGCCTTTTACAGCCGCCGGAAAAACCGATTTTAAAGCCTTGGAAACATTGTTGGAAAAACAAATTGCCGCCGGCGTGGATGGTATTGTCCTGCTGGGCACCACCGCCGAAGCGGCAGCCATGGACGAAGCGGAAAAAGACGAACTGCTCTGCGCCGCCGTCAGGCAAATCAACAAACGCGTCAAAATCGTCATCGGTACGGGTACCAACTGCACCCGCACCATGATGCAAAACACCGAAGCGGCCCTAAAACACAATCCGGACGGTGTGTTGATCGTCACTCCGTATTACAACAAGCCCAATCCTTCCGGTCTGCTGGAACATTTCCGCCACGCGGCCGAGTTCGGCGCACCCATTATTCTGTACCATATCCCGGGGCGCACGGGCCTGAAACTGTCCGCCGGCGTCATGCGGGATTTATTACAGGGCGTGCCGGAAATCAAAGCGGTCAAAGAAGCCGACTATGACATGGCCCGCGTAACAGATACCGCCGTGGAATTTGCCGGACACACAGACATTCTGTGCGGCAACGATGACTTATTCCCGCAGTACCTGGCCATCAACGCCTCCGGCATCATCAGTGCGGCGGCCAATGTGCTGGCGCCGGCTTTTGTGAAAATTTACAAAGCCTGGCAAAAAGGCGACACACAAAAAGCGTTTAAAATTTTCTCCAAAGCCTACCCGCTGATTAAGGCCTGTTATTTGGAAACCAACCCCACCTGCGTCAAATACCTGCTTTCGCGGCTGGGTGTGGGCGGGGAAACGGTGCGCCTGCCGCTGGGCTCGGTGTCCGACGCCAACAAGGCCAAACTGGACGAAATTTTGGAACAAACGGAAAAATCTTTGCTGATTTAGGAGCGTATATGAAAACCGTAGGTATTATCGGCGCCAACGGCGTAGTGGGCCGCACGCTGCAGGAAGAATTTAAAAAAATCACGGTTCCTTTTGAAACCAAGCTGTTCGGGCGCAATGACGAAATCCCCGCGCTGGATGCGGCCGTGCTGTGCACGGACAATGCAGACAGCGCGCGGCTGTACGAACAGCTCAAAGACCGCATCGGTTATATTGTGGATATGTCGGCCTATTTCCGTCAGGACCCCTCCGTGCCGCTGGTCATACCGGAAATCAATCCGCAGACCATTACCAAAGATACGCGCCTGATCGCCAGCCCTAACTGCACCACCACAGGCCTGGTAATGACCATGGCCCCGCTGATGAAGGCTTACCATTTGACGGAAGTGTTTTTCTGCTCCTATCAGGCCATCAGCGGCGGCGGCAAAAAACTGCTGGAAGAATTTCACACGCCGGGCTCTTTGTATGAAAACAACTGCGTGCCGCTGATCGGTTCCATACAGGACAGCGGCTATACCTCCGAGGAACTCAAAGGCATTTACGAAACACGCAAAATTTTGGGTCTGCCCCGCGTCAAAGTCTATCCGCATACGGTGCGCGTGGCGGTGGAAAACGCCCACAGCCTGGGCGTTACGCTCAAGGCGGAGGAACCCTTTGATTTAGCGGAAGTAAAAAAACTGTGGAACGCTTTCCCGAATCTGCAATACAGCGAGGAAATCATTACCCCCAAACAGGCCAGCGGGCAGGAAACCACATACGCCTGCCGCCTGCGCAGGGATTTGGAAGAGCCGAACATTATCCACTATTTCATTACATTTGACAATCTCTTAAAAGGCGCGGCCATGAACGCGCGGCAGATTGTACAGCTTTTACTGGAGAAATACCTGTGAAAAAAGTAATCATCAACGGCGCCAACGGCAAAATGGGCAAAGCCATTGCGCGCATTATCAAAACCTCCCCACAGCTGGGGCTGGAAGTGGCCGCCCTACGTGAAGCAGGCGATAAGACCCCCGAAAAAGCCGACGTGATTATAGACTTCTCCACTCCGCAGGGTGCCTTGGAGGCCTTTGACCTGGCCAAAGAACAAAAGGCCGCGTGCCTGATAGGCACCACGAATTTGCCGGAGCGATTTTTGTTCCAAATGCAGGAAGAACATAAAATCCCGCTCTTTTACGCTCCCAACGTCAGTTTAAGCGTTTACTTTTTCGGCCAGCTGCTTAAAAAAGCCGCCCAGCTTTACGCCGGATACAATATGGGCCTGCATGAAATCCACCACACGCATAAAAAAGACGCCCCCTCCGGCACCGCCAAACGTTTGGCGGAAATTATCGGCCTGCCGCAGGAAAATATTTCCTATGAGCGTATAGGCGAAGTACCCGGTACGCACATTTTGACCCTGTCGGGACCGTACGATAAAATTATCCTCAAACACGAGGCATTAAACCGCGATTTGTTCGCCGCGTCCGCCGTGGAAATAGCGGCTTGGCTGGTCAATCAGCCGGCCGGATTTTACACCATGCAGGACTATGCGGCATTTGCTTTAAAATCTTCCAAGAAAAAGGACCCTACTGTATGAAAATTCATTTTATCGGTATTGGCGGCGTGGGCATGAGCGCGCTGGCGCAGCTGCACGCCATGGGCGGGGACACCGTGACCGGTTCCGACCGCCTCATCAGCAAAGGCTATACGGATTTGGCCTTGTGGGACTATTTAAAAAAATTAAACATCGCTCTTTTCCCGCAGGACGGCAGTGGGCTGGATAAAGATACCAACCTGGTCATTTTGTCTTCCGCCATTGAAGAAGACAACCCCGAACTGCAAAAGGCCAAAGAGTTGGACATCCCTGTCATGCACCGCTCCGAACTGCTGGCCAAACATGTGGCAGAGCACCGCACCATAGCCGTATCGGGTACCAGCGGCAAAAGCACCACCACCGCTATGGTATACGAGATTTTGGCCTACGCGGGCAAAAGCCCCTCCGTCATTACGGGGGCGGCTATACTGTCTTTACAAAAAGAGCAGGGGGTATTCGGCAATGTCTATAAAGGGGCATCCGACCTGCTGGTTATAGAAGCCGACGAGAGCGACGGCTCCATCGTCAAATACCGCCCATATCTGGGCCTGTGCCTCAACCTGCGCAAAGACCACAAGGAAATTGATGTATTGCAGGGCTTCTTTACGCAATTTGTCAAAAACTGCCAAAAGGCTATTGTGAATGTGGAAGAAGACAATTTAAAAGCCGTGGCCGCGCACGCCAAAACCTTCGGCCTGCATCACGGGGATATTCACCCCGAAGATATACGCGCAGACGGCTTTGGGTCGGACTTTGTCATTAACGGGCAGAAATTTCATCTCAATATCCCCGGCCTGCACAATGTGGCCAACGCCACCGCCGCCGTAGCCGCCGCGCTGGAATGCGGCGTGGATTTAAAAACCGCTTCCGAAGCGCTGGAGAAATTTTCCGGCATTGCGCGGCGTTTTGCGTCCATCGGAAGCTATAACAATATAGAAGTCATAGATGACTTTGCCCACAACCCGCACAAACTGCACGCCACCATAGACGCGGCGCATTTGCGCGGCAAACGGGTGCTGGCCTTTTACCAGCCGCATGCCTTTACGTCAGTTAAAATGCTGACGCCGGAATTTGTGGAAAATTTAAGCCAGTGCATCGGCAAAGACGACCATATTTGGCTGACGGAGGTGTATTACCCCGGCGGTACGGTGCCCGAAGGAGTAACCAGCAAAAGCATTTATGAAGGCCTCAAGCGCAACGGCGTTAACGCGGACTTCAACCCCTGCCGCGAACAAATCCTGGCCGATATGGCCGCCGCCGCACAGCCAGGGGACATTCTGCTGGTGCTGGGTGCGCGCGATCCGACACTGACGGACTTTGCCAAAAAGCTCCTTTCCGCCGTACGCCATGAACAGCAAAGCAAATCCGTCTGCCAAGAATGCATGCTGGGCAACTGCTGTATGGCATATCACAAATAACATATTTTCCGTTAAAAAAACCGCCTGTAACCAGGCGGTTTTTAACTATTTTCCCCCCATCATCCAAACATTACACAGCCATTCCCCTCTTTTATAACTAGCCGTTTTGTTACAACTCCTGGTTCCGTCATAGGCCGTCCAAAGTTCCATGTCCACCATATTCCTTTTCTTCACCATAACCCCCTGCTTGCTGCCCAGCCCTATGGCGTATCCGCTGGATTCATCTTTATAATAACGCACATCATCCCAAGAGAAATGATGCACAAACTGCGGCCACTGCAAATCCAAATCCGCCATTTGATTAGTATACTTCCCATTGGCCAGATAATACAATTTTTCCGCCTTCAGCGCATCTGCAGCCAGCACTTCCATACGGGCCACCTCTGCTTTTTCTACCGCACGGGTATACTGCGGCAACGCTATGGCTGACAATATACCGATAATCAGTACAACCACTAAAAGTTCAATTAACGTAAAACCGACCCGTTCCAAAATAAAAGAATGAGATTCTGAGTGACAGCCTCTCAGAATGATGTTCTTCATAAACCCGCTTAAAACGCCCTTAGAACGATTTTTCATATCTTCCCTCTTTTTTTGATAAATTTTATCTTCTGATAAAATTTATCAAAAAAAAAAAACAATGCAAGGCCTTTTAAAAATACCTGTACAACAAAAAAAGGACGGGCATTAAAAGCCTGTCCTTTCCCAAAAAATATCCGCCATGACGGATGTTTAATCAAACAGTTTTTCAAAGAAACTTTTTTTGCCGCCCGTTTCTTTGGCCAGTTCTTCCAGCAGTTCCTTTTGGCGCGCGGTGGGGCGTTTGGGCACTTCAATTTTGACATTGACCAATAAATCACCAAAGCCCTTTTTGCCCAGCCGGGGCATGCCGCAGCCCTGCATTTTAAGCACTTCGCCAAACTGCGTGCCTTTGGGAATATTGACTTCCACTTCCTTGCCTTCAATGGTAGGTACTTTGATACTGCCGCCCAGCACCGCCTGCGGATAGGTAATCTGTGCGTCAATGACTAAATTGTCCCCGTCGCGTTTAAAAATTTTATGGTCTTTGACGTGCACTTCCACATACAAATCCCCATAGCCGCCGCCGTTGGTGCCGATGTCCCCGCCGTTGTTCACGCGCAGGGTAACGCCGGTGCGCACGCCGGAAGGGATTTTGACGGTAATGTTTTCGCGCACGCGTTCCACGCCGCTGCCGCGGCATTTTTTACACGGTCTTTCCACCACGGTGCCTTTGCCGCCGCAGTCGGGGCAGGTTTGACGCATGCTGAAAAATCCCTGGCGATATACCACGCTGCCGCTGCCGTTGCAGGAGCGGCAGGTTTTGACGGAGCTGCCTTCTTCCGCACCCGTACCGCCACAAACGGAACAGCGGTCCACGCGCGTATAAGACACTTCTTTTTCCAGCCCGCTGTAAGCCTGTTCCAGGGTCAGGTTTGCATCTACCTTTAAATCTTCGCCGCGCTGGGCGCGGGGTTTGCCCCCGCGGGCCGAACCGCCGAAACCCGCACCGAAAATATCGCCGAATACGGAGCCGAAAATATCGCCCACGTCGGCAAAACCGGAGGCGTTAAATCCGTTAAAGCCGCCCGCGCCGGCGTTTACGCCGTCATGGCCGTACTGGTCATACATTTGTTTTTTCTGCGGGTCGGAAAGAACGGAAAAGGCTTCGTTTATTTTTTTAAATTGTTCCTCGGCCTGTTTGTCCCCGGGGTTACGGTCGGGGTGATACTTCATGGCCTGGCGGCGAAAGGCGGATTTGATTTCCGTTTCGCTTGCCGTGCGGGCAATGCCCAAAATCTCATAATAATCTTCTTTCATAGCGGTAGGCATAAATTTTTTGTTCTAAATAATCTTTATATATATTTTATTAAATTTAGCAGCCCTTCGCGCACAGTGCCACAAATACCTGGCAAGGGCCGCCCTGTCCCATCCACACCAAAAGCGCGCGGGCATATTCAAACAAAAACGCCGCATCTATGGCAGATGCGGCGCATTTTTCTCATTCAGGAGGCGCGGGTCCCCATGCGTGTTAGCGCAAACCGCGCCGATTTACCCCATGACTGCAAATCCCATTACTTGGCAAACACCACCAGGTCGTTTACCTTGCCCAACAGCCTGACCAGTAAAAAACTGCTGCCATCCGTTTCAATAAGGCGGCTTTCTTTTATGGTCAAATGCTGGTCTTCCTTTTTATCGGCATAAAAACATTCGGCGGAAGCATACACTTTGCCGTCGGCCACAACAGCCCCGCAGGTGGTGGTTACCTTTTCACAGGTGCGGGGATCCAACACGCGCACCCGTTTGCCGTTCCCACGGGAACGGGACGTATATATATCACAGCGTTCCCAGGTAGTGCGCACGGTGGAAACGTTTAACTCCTGTGCCTGTTTGGCCTGGTCAGCGGCGGAACGGAGGCCTTTGTCCAATGCGGCGGCCTGTTCGCCGCGGCCGACTGCTGCGGAAGCAAAAGCCAGCTGGCCTGCTATCAAAACAGCAGCTACGGAAAGAATTCTTGCGGTTTTATGCATATTCATATTTTCTCCTTGTGTAAATATTATAACAAAAGTTAGGCAAAACTAACAAAATTTTTTAGTCCTACCTAACTTTTGGGTCCTTTGGATCCAGTACGGACGTTTTTTGTAGGAAAGCAGAGGCCGCCAGGGAACAGGTTTCCCGGCGGGGCGGACATCGGTTTGGGTAGACGGAGACGGAAGAAACGCCACGCGGGATGTTTTAATACAGCAGCCAGCCGGCCGTGCCCGCCGCCACAATCAGGTGGATGGGATTACATTTAAAGCGGTATACTGCCCAAAAAGAAACGGCAAAAATCAGCATGCTGGCAACATCCGAAAAATTTTCCCCGTTTACCAGCACCAATGCGGCGGAAGCAATCAGTCCCACAATGGCCAGACGCAAGCCTTTAAATACGGCTTTAACGGCAGGGCTGTCCTGATGGTGCAAAAAATAACGCGTCAGCAAAATCATTACGATAAACGACGGCAGACAGACGGCCAGCGTGGCGGCCGCCGCTCCCCAAACGTCATGGGCCGCGGCATAGCCCGTATAGGTGGCCATATTAATACCTATGGGCCCCGGGGTCATTTGGCTGACGGCCACGATATCGGTAAATTCGGCCGTACCCAGCCAGCCGTGTTTAAACACCACTTCGTTTTGGATAAACGAAATCATCGGATAACCACCGCCGAAATTGAACAGGCCGATTTTAAAAAATGTTTTAAACAGCTGCCAGTAAATCATTTGGCTTTCTCCCGGCAGAACAGCCAGCCGCCCAATCCGGCCAGCAGTACAATATACACGGGGGACAGCCCGCCCAGCCACACCGCCAGCGCGCACAGCACGGGCACCCAGGCGGTTTTCCAAGTAACGCCGGCGGCACGCGCCAGCGTAAACACCGGCACGGCAATCAGCGCCACCACGGCGGGACGTATCCCCATAAAAATACTTTCCACCACAGGAATATGGCGAAAATCCCGCAAAAATGCCGCAATCAGCAGAATAATCAGAAAAGAAGGCAACACCGCGCCCAACGTGGCGGTCACGGCCCCCAACATAAAACGCAGTTTATAGCCCACAAAAACCGCCATATTGACAGCTAAAACTCCCGGGGCAGACTGCGCCAGGGCGGTCAAATCCAAAAACTCTTTTTTGTCTATCCAGCGCCGTTTATCCACAATTTCGGCCTCTATCAAAGGCAGCATGGCGTATCCGCCGCCCAGCGTAAACAGGCCGATTTTAAAGAAAATAAAAAACAGGGAAAAATAAAACTTCATGGCTATATTGTAGCAATTTGCCTTTGCCAACGGCCTGAAACAACAAACCGCCCCGCTTAAACAGCGGGGCGGTATTTATCTGATAAATTTTTTATTTTATCTTCCCTTCGGCTTTTAGATAAGACACAATACCTTTGCCTATGCCGTCACCCATGCGTTTTTGGGCGGCTTTGTTGTTAAGCCGCGCGCGGTCTTTGGCGCTGCTGATATAACCCATTTCTACCAGCACGGCGGGAGCTTTCACGCCGCGCAACACATAGAAATTGGCCTGACGTATGGCATTGTTTTGGCGTACGGCGATGCCAATGCCGGGTTCTTTATATACATAATTGCGTATATGGCCCGCTAGTTTGGAACTTTCATTCATAAACTCATTTTTGGCCATAGACTCCAGCAACATATCCACAAAGCTGTAATGCGCCTCTTCATACTGCAAGGCTTCGTTTTCAAAGGCGGCCACTTCGGCGGCTTCTTTGTCGGTGGCTTTATCGGAACGGAAATACACTTCAAATCCGTTGGCAGCGGCGCGGCGGGCGGCGTTGGTATGCACGGACACAAACAAATCAGCCTGGAAATCATTGGCCATTTTACTGCGGCCGGCCAGCGTGACAAATGTATCGTTGGTACGTGTCATTTTTACATCAAAACCCTGTTTTTTGAGGTAATTGTACAAGTGTTTGGAAACCGTCAAATTCAGTGTTTTTTCCTGTGAACTGCCACGGCGAGTGGCACCGGGGTCTTTGCCGCCGTGGCCGGGGTCAATCATAATGCGGATTTTGCGTTTTTCTTTGATGACCGGCGCCCCACTGGTCATGACCGGCTGGGGCTCGGGCTTGATAACAGGCAGGGGGCGGAGCTCTTCCTCCGGGGTAATGGAAGGGGTTAAATCCAGTTCTTCCGCTTCGTCGGCATCCGGGGCGGCGGGGATAGAGTCACCCGCTGCCGCAGCGGGCAAAGTTTTTTCTGCCACGGTAAATACGAGCTCCCCGTTTTCTTTTTCCAAACGCCATTTTTTGCCGGATTTCCCCAAAATTACTTTAAGCAATACGTCCTTATTGCGCTGGCTTAACGTGAAAGAACGGATAAAATCATCCTTCAGGCGCACGCTCATCTCCCGTTTTAACACCGCACCGGGGAATTGGGCCTCCACGGTATGTTTATTGACCTGCTTGGAAGTAAACGAAACAGGCCCCTTTTGAAAAAAGATCAGCCTGTCATAAGAAGCCTTTTGTTCTTTGTCCGTAAACGCCAGCGTGAAGTTTTTCTCTACCACCAGCGCACCGTTTTCAAACGTAATCTGCCGGTCCAATGCTTTTTCCACCTGCGGCAGCATAAAGAACTGCACCGGCACAAAAATCTTGCTGCCGGAAGCAATAATTTCCGCCGGCAGCTTGATGGTTTGGGCATTGATAACAGCTTCGGCCAACGGGGCACTTAAAATAGCATACATGCCCGGGAAAGCCACTTTAATTTGCTTGGCTGCGGCATACAGCTCCACGCTGCCGCCCAGTTTTTTGGTCGTGGCGCGCGCGTCCACCAATGTAACGCCGCCGGCCTGCAGGGACGAAACGGAGCCCTTGTCCCTTCCCAAAATATATATGTCCGTCTTTCCCTGTGCATGTAACAGCGAAGCAGGCAAGAGCAAAGCGGCCAGCAAAACAAACAAAGCTTTCTTCATAGGTAAAACCACGCACACTCGGCGGGAAATTACTCCAAGACGATTTTATAGTCTTCCCACGCCAGCTGCGGGTCGGACTGGATTTTCAGCGTCCGGTGGATATTCTCTTCAATATCCGCCTGTTTCTGTTTAACGGCTTCGGCCAACAGCGGATGGAGCACCACACGTAAATTACCGCCCGGACGGCCGCTGGTCAGGTCATAAATTTCGCGCTGTATTTTAATGCGCATACTCTCGGCCGACAAAACGCGGCCCGAACCGTGGCACTGCGGGCACTCCTCACTGATAAAACTGCCTGTGCTTTCACGTTTGCGCTCGCGCGTCATTTCCACCAGCCCCAGACGCGTAATAGGCAGAATGCGTATTTTGGCGCGGTCGCCGCGCACTGCGTTGGCCAGCGCCTCCACCACGCGGTGGCGGCTGGAGGCCTTGCGCATATCAATAAAATCAATCACGATAATCCCGCCGATATTGCGCAGGCGCAGCTGGTGCGCAATTTCCTGCGCGGCCTCAATATTGGTCTGCGTGACGGTTTCTTCCTGGGATTTATTGCCGGTAAACTTGCCGGTGTTTACGTCAATGGCGCACAGGCTTTCGGCTTCCTGGATAATGATACTCCCTCCGTTGGGAAGCGGCAGCTTGATTTTGCGCAGGTTGTCTATTTCCGGCTCAATGCCGTAGGCCTCAAAAATCGGGGTTTTGCCTTTGTAAAGTTTCACGCGGTCGGCCAGCTCCGGCGAGTTTTTCTTCACAAAATCCAGCACGCGCTCATAATCGTTTTTGTTGTCCAGCAAATACACTTCGGCATTCTCCGAAAGCACGTCGCGCGCCACCTGCAGCACCGCGTCCATATCTTCATGCAGCAGGGCCGGGGAAGGCAGGGTGTCAAATTTCTTCAAAATGGTCTGCCACTGGCGGTAGAGGTATTTTACTTCGCGCTCCAGCTCGTCTTTGGTGGCTTCTTCGGCTTCCGTGCGCACAATGCAGCCCATACCGTTTAAATGTTTCTCGGCCAGCTCCTGCATGATTTCATTAAGTTTATGGCGCGCTTCGCTGTCTTCAATATTTTTGGACACGCCCACAAAGCTCTGGTGCGGCGTCAGCACCAGATAGCGGCCCGGCAGGGTAACGTCCATGGTTACTTTCATACCTTTGGTACCGATGGCATCTTTGACCACCTGCACCATAATCTGCTGACCTTTTTTGAGCACTTTATCAATGTTTTTACGGTCCGCGCCCAAAATGTCGGAAATATACAAATAGGCGTTTTTCTCATAGCCGATATTGGCAAACGCACTGGAAATGCCGGGCAGGACGTTCTCCACCGTGGCCTTGTAAATATTGCCCACGATGTTAAGCGACCCGCGCCGCTCCCACATCAGTTCATTGATGCGTCCGTTTTCCAAAATGGCGATGCGCGTTTCTTCAAAGGAGGTGTTGACGATAACCTCCACCTTCGGCGCTTCTTCGGTATTTTTACTCATAACAAATCCTCTTGGCTATATGGCGTGCGGCTCTCCGGCCGCGTCGCGCCAGTACAGCGCTTCTCTGATAAATTTTAAACGTTCCAGCGTAAACTCCGCTTCCGCGGGCACCTGTACACCCAGCCACGCCGCGATGACATGTTCAGGCTTGGCGGTTTTGTCGCCGCAGCGCTGCAGAAGCAGTTCCACCCGCTCCGGCCGCGGCTGCACCGCAGACAGCACAAACGGTTTTACATCCCGCTGTACCGTCATGCCGTTGGGCGCGGCTTCGGTTACGAAAATATGTTTCCCTTCAAAAAACTCTTCCGCCGGCAGGTCGGGACGGTAAAAAGCAAAATTCCCTTCCACACCGTATCGGTACACTTCGGCCAGGTTACTTACCGACGGCAGCGCATACGGCACGCGCTGCACGCGCGTAACAGTTACGCCGGTTCGGCAGGCAGCTTTCAGGGCCTGCAGGGCCGCATCTTCTTTAACGGGAGAAGACAAATAAATATCGGCGTATTCTCCCAAACTGTACTGGCCGTATCCCAGCGCGGGCCCGTAAGCCAGGCGGGGCCAGTTTTTGTTTACTTTGGCCGGCTCAAAAGGCAGCCCGCTGCGCAAAACCATATCGCGCAGGGCCGCAAAAATGCGTTTATGGTCCCATACTCCGGCCACGGTAAACGCTACACGCATTTTATAAATTTTTGGGGTGTTTATCATAGCCACACCTTCAACCCGAGGTAATGCGCCGCGCATAAACCGACTGCACGACCCCCAGCGCCAGCATGCTGGACACCAGGTTGCTGCCTCCGTAAGAGATAAACGGCAGCGGAATGCCCGCCACGGGGAACAGGCCGATCAGCATGCCGAAGTTAATCAGCATATACGTTAAAAACATGCCGAATATGCCGCTGCACACCAAATAGCCGTATCGGTCACTGGCCGTATAGGCCACCACCGCTATGCGCCACAAAATCACCAGGTACAGCCCCAGCACCAGCAGCGTGCCCCACAGGCCGAGCTCCTCCCCCACCACAGCCAAAATAAAATCCGTATGTTTTTCCGGCACGAAACCCAGGCGCGACTGAGTACCAGAAAACAGCCCTTTGCCCAATATGCCGCCCGAACCCATGGCAATCTGTGCCTGCAACACATTGTAAGATGCGCCCTGCGGGTCGGACTCCGGCGCCAAAAATGCTTCTACGCGCTTACGTTGGTAAGGCTTCATCTGGTGATCCACAAATACGCCGGCAAAAAACCCTGCCAATACCACCAACGTGGCCAGCACAAAATAAAACGAGGGCAAAAACACGCGCAGCTGTTTAAACAGCCACCACGCCGCGTACCCCGCTACCGCCACGAGCAGCACAAAACCGCCCATATACAGGATATGGTCGGAAAGTTTAAAAAATACGTCCAACAGCTTATAGTCCAGCAGCTCCGGATGCAAATACAGATACGTCCATGCCACAGTGAAAAATCCCGCCACCGCCGCAAACGCAAACACCAAAGCCAGATAAAATATGTTTACGCCCGCGCAATATAACAGCACCAACAGCGCGGGGAATGTAATGACAATGGATGAAAAATCCGGCTGCAACATAATCAGCCCGAATATGGGCAAAACCAATACCCCCAGTAAAATCAGCGTACGCATATCGCGTATGCGATGGCCTTGGCGGTCCAAAAACGCCGCCGCCGCCAAAATGGTCAGCACGCGGCAAATTTCCGCCGGCTGCATGGAAAAGAAAGGGAACACAAACCAGGACTTACTGCCGCGCTGGTAAGTGCCGAACAGCAACACCCCGATAAGCAGCGCCAAAATCACGCCGTAAAGCGGCTTCCACTGTTCGTCAAAAATCTGATAATTGAAACTCCACGCCGCAAAAAACGCCACAAACCCCAAAGGCAGCGCAATTAAATGCGTGCGCACCACGGCATTGGACAGGCTGACCGAATTGACCGCCGACATAATGCACAAAGCCCCCAGCGTAACCAATCCGGCCATGGCGCCAAAAAGCAGCCAATCCATCATTCCTTTGTGCAAACGCGATTTATATTTGGTCATGCATGTCCTCCGTCAGGCTGCTGAAGGGCCGCCTGTAATTTTTGCATATCGGACACCAGCGCCGCCGGATCGGCGTTTTCCAAAACGGCCTGCTGTGCAGATACAGGGCGGCGCGCGGGTTTATCCTCTATACCAAAATAGGCTTTAATCATCTCCCGTGCAATTGGGCCGGCCGCGCCGGCGCCGCCTTTGCCGTATTCCACAAATACGGCCACCGCCAGGCTGGGCTCTTCCCCGGGCCGACCGGCAAAAGCCATAAACCAGCCGTGATCGTCGCCGTGCGGATTTTGTGCCGTGCCGGTTTTGCCGTACACATCCAGCCCGGATATTTTTACGCGGCGGGCAGTACCGTCATCCACCGTATGTTTTAAGGCTTTGTAAATTAAATCCCAGGTGGAAGGCCTGATATCCACGGTGCCCAACAATTCGCTTTTGCCCTGTTGTAATATTTTGCCGGTCTGGTTGCTGACCACCCGGTCCAAATAATACGGCCGCCAGATTTTGCCGCGGCTGGCCAGAGCGGCGGCAAACTGCGCCATTTTAATCGGCGTTACCAGCAGTTCTCCCTGCCCGATGGACAAATTCAGCGTATCCCCGATAAACCAGTACGAGCGGTTGCGCGCGCGTTTGGTAGGGCCATACAAATTGCCGGCTTTTTCCCCGGGCAAATCAATGCCCGTAGGCTGTCCAAACTGGAACATGCGCTGCGTTTTTTCTATGGCCGCGGAACCGGTCTGGGCCGCCAGCGTGTAGAAATATACATCGCAGGAATCAGCCATCCCGTCAAAAAAGTTATCGTGTTGATGCACACTCCAACACTTAAATACGCGCGACCCCGCATCATAATACCCGGGGCAATATACTTCTTTTTCGGGGTTAAATCCGCCTTGTTCAATAGCTGATATGGCCGTAATGACCTTAAACGTGGAAGCCGGCGGATATACACCCTGTGTGGCCAAATTATATTCGCTGATGTGTTTGGATTTTGGTTGGGGCTCATCTGAATACGGCACGAACATGCCCGGGTCAAACGCTGGCGCGGTGGCTAAGGCCAACACAGCCCCCGTGCGCGGATCCAGCGCCACGGCCGCCCCGCGGCCGGTAATGGAGTTTTTCAATCCTTCTTCCGCCGCACGCTGTACATCAAAGTTTAGCGTCAGATAAATATCGCTGCCGGGCCGCCAGCGGCGATCCTCAATAACGCTGTGCACACGGCCGCGGTAGTCTACTTCCAAAAATACGCCGCCGTCACGCCCTTTCAGCTCTTTTTCAAATTTCTTTTCCAACCCGTTTTTCCCGATTTTGGCGTCCAAACGGTAATCCAAAGACTGATCGCGGTTTTTCCACTCATCGCCCTCCATACTGCCCAGATAGCCGATTAAATGGCTGGCGAAAATCCCGTACGGATAAATGCGCTTATTTTCTTCAATTAAATATAAACCGGGGTAATATAATTGCAGCTCTTTAAGAGCCATAGCGGTTTTAGGAGACAAGTTTTCCGCCAAGGCCACCGCCTTGCCGCTTTTGACACCTTGTTGCAATTTATCCAGCACTTCTTCCTGCGTTATGCCCAAATGCAGGGAAAAATCCCCCGCCAAACGGCGCAGATAATCTTCTTCCTTAGGGCCGGCAGAGAGGTAATACAAATCAAAAGACGGGGCATTGGAAGCCACTGCTTTACCGTCTGCGGTAAAAATACGTCCGCGCGGGGCCGTCTGATACAACACCTGTGTGCGGTTACGCTCCGCTAGCTGCAAATAACGGTCATGGCGTAAAAGCTGAATGTCCACCAAACGCAACGCGATAACGGCCCCGGCTATACCCGCCAGCGCCAATAATGCACGCAAACGACCGTTAAAACTTACTTTCCCGGCAGCCATAAAGGCTTATCTCTCCCGTTTAAATGCGATCCGTACGCTCCAAAACACAAAAGGCGCCAGTATGGCATTAAATACCACTCCGGTAAACAGCGGCCAAAACCCGGTCCAAGCAGAAAACCCGGCAAAAAATTTCAGCAGAGCCAAATTAAACAACGCCGCGAATAAACTGATGGCCAGCATACTGATGATCTGCGGCGCCGGGGCGTCAAAATCCAGCCGTTTCTCCAGACCGTACATCATGGTCGCGCACAACGTAAAGGTCAGGGCATTGTTACCAAAAAGCTTCACTCCAAAAAAATCCAGGAACAACCCGCACAAAAAGGCTATAGGATAACCATACTGTGCAGGCAGATATGCACACACCGCACAGGCAAACACAAGCATAACGTTTAAGCTTACACCCGCGCCGCCCAACACGGCCATGAAGGCCCAGTGCAGCACCGTGGCGGCAATAAAGAGTAAAAACAATTTCAGCACATGGCCCATTATTCACCCTCCGTTTTCTGCGGTGTCAAAACAAACAGCTCCCGAACAGAAGAAGCATCCGCGGCCGGTTCCACACGGGCAGTCAGTGAGGTGCGAAAACCGCTTTCATCTTCCACCTCTGCCACTTCTCCCACTAAAATGCCCGCCGGAAAAATACTGCTGGAAGAGGAGGTATACACCTTTTCTCCCACCTGTATATTCGACAGAAAAGGCAAATACTGCATACGCATTTGAGCCGCGCCCGCACCACTCAGCAAGCCTTCTTCTCCGGACGGAGCGGCATATACCGCAGCGGCAAAATCTTCATCGCGCAGCAAAAGCACTTTGGCCGTGTGGTCATCGGCTTCCAAAACCAGACCGGCCAGTACGGGCTGGGCGTCTTTCAACGCAATAACCGCAGCGCGTTCATATACGCCGTCCAAAGCTCCTTTATCTATGACTACGCTGTTCCACTGGGTGGGATCGCGGTAAGCGGTTTTGGCCCACACACCCTGCCAAATTTTAGGCGCCTGCAAATTCAATGCTTCCGTTAAGCGGACATTTTCTTCAAACAATACTTTTGCCTGGGCGTTTTCCAGACGTAAGCGACTTAGCTGTTCCCGCAACAAAGCATTTTGTTGGTGTGTATTCAGCAAATCTTTGACCGTATCGGATACGCCTCCTGCATATTCCACAACGGCATGTGCGGCACGAATTTGCGGGATAAAAATATAAGAAAGCAGTGCTTTAGCAGAGGCCACGGGGCTTTCCAGTGGCAACACCATCAGTAGCAAAGAAAGCAGAATGAACACCACAGGCAACACCGTACCGCGGCGGCCGTGGGAAGAAGTATTTTTACGCTGCTTATTTTGGGAAGTCATCTTGCCTGTTGCCGCACCGAAGGCGGCAGAAATTTTATAAGAGTCGTACAAAAATAAATTATTGCCGGCTCCCGCGCACCATAAGACCGGTGCGGTCAAAACAAAAAAGCGGACAAAGTTCCTTATTCCGTCCAGAACCCTGTCCGCTTATAGTGGCGTAAAAGTTAGTACGACGATTTGCCGCGGTGCCCGAAGAAACGGGAACCTTTCTCGTTGAGCTGTTCCAGGAATTTGCCGGTGCCCAGCGCCACGCAGCTTAAGGGATCCGCCGCGCGGTGCACGGGGATGTCGGTTTCCTTACGGATTAAATCCGTAATGCCGCGCAGCAAACTGCCCCCGCCGGCCACCACCAGCCCTCTGTCCACCAGGTCGGCGGCCAGTTCGGGCGGCGTTTCTTCCAGCGTGCTTTTGATAACGTCAATAATCAACCGCACAGGCTCCATCAGTGCCTGGCGGATTTCTTCGCTCGTTACCGTCAGCGTGCGGGGCAGACCCTGCGTCTGGTCCCGGCCCTTTACTTCCATGGATTTCTCTTCTTTTAACGGATACACCGAGCCCAGGTTGATTTTCACTTCCTCGGCGGTGGTTTCTCCGATAATTAAGTTATATTTTTTGCGGAAATACTGTACGATGCATTCGGTCAGTTCGTCTCCGGCGACGTCAATGGATTTAGCCACCACCATACCGCCCAAAGAAATGACCGCCACTTCCGTCGTACCGCCGCCGATATCCACAATCATGCTGGCATGCGGCTCCGCAATAGGCAAATCCGCCCCCATGGCCGAGGCCATGGGCTCTTCTATCAGGTAAACTTCCCTTGCGCCGGCCTGGCGGGCCGCGTCATCTACGGCGCGGCGTTCCACGCCGGTAATGTCGGAAGGGATGCCAATGACTATCCGGGGGCGCAGCAGGCTGCTGCGGCTGTGCACCTTGCGAATAAAATAGCGTATCATTTCCTGCGTCACTTCAAAATCGGCAATAACACCGTTTTTCATCGGACGCACGGCTATAATATTCGCAGGCGTTCGGCCGAGCATCTGCTTGGCTTTCGCGCCGACGGCTTTTACTTCGCCGGTTTCGCGGTCCACCGCCACCACGGACGGCTCACGCAGCACAATGCCTTTGTCTTTAACGTAAATCAGACAGTTGGCAGTACCGAGATCCATGCCCAGGTCGGAGGAGAACAAGCCACCCAGATAATCTATGACCATTTAGTCCACCAATTTAATAATCGCCACCTGCGCATTGTCGCCCTGGCGCACGCCGGCGCGGTAAATGCGGGTAAAACCGCCCGCGCGGTTCTGGTAGCGGGCAGCCAAAACTTCAAACAGTTTTTTATAGGCACCCTTGTCTTTGAGGGTGTCTTTAACGGCCAGGTGATTGTTGGCTTTGGCCAACGTAATCAAACCTTCCACCACGCGGCGCACTTCTTTGGCTTTGGGCAGCGTGGTTTTGACTTCTTCGTGCAGGATAATGCTGGTCGCCATATTTTTAAGCATGGCGTTCTTGTGGGAAGAAGTTTTGCCGAGTTTACGGTATCCGGTATTCTTAATCATCTTTTACAATCCTTTCAACGGGTTATACCCTAAATTTTCATGCCCAGAGATAAATTCATCTCGGCCAGTCTTTCTTTAATCTCGTCCATGGACTTGGCGCCGAAATTTTTGATCATCTTCAGGTCGTCTTCAGTCATTTTGACCAAATCGCGCACCGTATTGATGTTCTCCGATTTGAGGCAGTTGATGGAGCGGGAAGAAAGCTCAATAAACTCAATGGACTGGTTCAGCGTTTCGTCCAGTTTGGAGTTGACGGGGGCCGCGCCGCTGACGCTGCCGGTCATGGAAATAGGTTCCTGCGGGGCGTCCGCACCCGTGCTGACGGCCACGGTGCCCGGCTCTTCGCCTTCAATGGTGAAGATATGCAGCGAACCGGAGAGCAGCACTGCCGCGCGGTGCAGGGCCCGGGCGGGCTCCAGCGTACCGTCGGTGGTGATTTCCAAAATCAGGCGGTCATAGTCGGTTTTCTGGCCGACACGCGCCGGTTCCACGTCATAGTGCACCTTAACAATGGGCGAGAACAGGGCGTCCACCGGAATAAAACCGGCAGGGCGCTGTATTTTCGCCAAGTCTTCGGCGGGGACGTAACCTTTGCCGCGGGAAAGTTCAATTTCCATCTCCAGGCTGCCGCCCGCTTCCAGGGTGGCGATTTGGAGGTCTTTGTTAATGATGCTCACGCCGTCCACTTCTTCAATGTCGGCCGCGGTAATCACACCCGGCTTGGCCGCGTGCAAAGACAGATATTCGCGGTTTTTGTCGTCCATTTTCACGCGCAATTTTTTCAAATTGAGCAGAATGTCAATGACGTCTTCCCGCACGTTGGGCAGCGTGCTGAACTCGTGAATGGCGCCTTTGATGCGCACGGCCGTAACGGCCGCGCCTTCCATGCCCGAGAGCAGGATGCGGCGCAAAGAATTGCCCACCGTGTGGCCGTAACCGCTTTCATACGGTTCTGCGGTAAATTTACCGTAGAAGTCCGTGGCGGTTTTCTCGTCCAACTGAATCTTCTGGGGAAGAACTAATTCGTTAAAAGCCATTTCAGCCTCCGCGTTATTATTTGGAGTAGTATTCTACGATCAGCTGCTCGTTGACAGGGTAGGACATTTCCGCTCTGTCAGGCCATCTCAAAAGTTTGCCCGTCATTTTTTCCGCATCGTATTCCAGAAAGCTGGGGCGCTGATTGCGTTTTTCGGTTTCGGTCAGGCCCTGCTTGACGGTCGGATTTTCGGCCAAAGAGGATTTCAACGTTACCTTATCGCCAGGTTTCACCTGGAAAGAAGGCACGTTGACCGCTTTGCCGTTGACGGTTACAAAACCGTGCAGCACAATCTGGCGTGCGGTCTTGAGTGACACCGCAAAACCCAGACGGCGCACAATATTGTCCAAGCGGGTTTCCAGCAGGCGCAAAAAGTTTTCGCCGGTCTGGCCCTGAAGTTTGGACGCTTTGTCAAACATGTTGCGGAACGGAATTTCCGACATACCCGACTGCAGTCTGGCTTTCTGTTTTTCCTGCAGGCGGATCCCATATTCGGAAATTTTGGCGCGGCGCATTTTGCCGCCGGCTTTCCCGCCGCGCACCTTGGCGGAGGCCAACTTGTCAATGACGCAGTTGGTGTAGCATTTGGTGCCTTTGAGGAAAAGTTTGCAATCTAATTTTCTGCATTTTTTGCAGCTGGCTTCAGTGTATCTGGACATAAATCTTATACTCTCCGTGCTTTAGGGGGTCTGCATCCGTTGTGCGGGATGGGGGTTACGTCTTTGATGGAAGAAACCGTCAGGCCGGCCTGTTGTACGGCACGCACGGCGGTTTCGCGTCCCTGGCCGGGACCGCAGACTTTTACGGCCACTTCGCGCATGCCCAGAGCAACGGCCTTTTCGGCGGCTTTGTTGCAGGTAATCTGAGCGGCGAACGGAGTGCTTTTCTTGGTGCCTTTAAACCCGTGGGAACCGGCCGTGGACCAGGCAACAGTATTGCCCTTGTCGTCGGATACGGTTACGATGGTGTTGTTAAAGGAGCAGTAAATGTGCACCACACCGAAAGCCGGAGCTTTGGCGTTTTTCTTTTTGCCTTTCGCGGCGGGCGCAGTGGCTTGCGCAGCGGAGGCGGTTTTTGTTTCTTTTTCTTCTGCCATAATATTAAATTCCTAAAAGTTAAAGTTATTTAGCTGCAGCTTTGGAGCCGACCGTTTTGCGGCGGCCGCGGCGCGTACGGCTGTTGGTTTTGGTCCGCTGTCCGCGCACGGGCAGATTTCTGCGGTGGCGCTGGCCTCTGTACGAACCGATCTCAATAAAGCGGTGAATGTTCTGCGCCACTTCTCTGCGCAGCTCACCTTCCACCTTGTATTCTTTCTGCAAGATGGTGTTCAAAAGACCGGCCTGCTGTTCGGTGAGGTCTTTGACTCTGGTAGCGGGGTCAATCTGGCCTTCCAGCTTGGCCAACACTTCTTTGGCGTTTTTCTTGCCGATGCCGTAAATGTATTCCAACGCTACGTCAATTCTTTTGTTTTTCGGTAAATCAATACCTGCGACTCTAGCCATATTCTATGAATACTCCTGTAAATTAACCTTGGCGCTGTTTGTGCTTGGCGACTTCGCACACCACGCGTACCACGCCGTTGCGCTTAATGATTTTGCACTTTTGGCATATCTTTTTTACACTGGCTCTGACTTTCATTTATTTCTCCCTATAAGTTATTCTGCCTTTGGTGAGGTCGTACGGGGACAATTCAAGCTTTACTTTGTCTCCGGGCAGAATTCTTATATGATGAACTCTCATTTTCCCGGATATATGGCCCAGAACCACTTTGCCGCCCGGTATTTCAATTTTGAACATCGCGTTGGGCAAGGATTCCAGTACTTTCCCTTCCACTTCTATTTTATCGCTCATACATCTCCGAGTTCGGGTTAAATTCGGAACGCACGCGGTTTGGCCGCGTTCATTCAAAAGCAGTGAAAATTTCACTGCCGTGAGCCGTAACGGCTACCGTGTGTTCAAAGTGGGCCGCCAAACTGCCGTCCCGCGTGACCACCGTCCAACCGTCACTAAGCTGCCTGACTCTCCAGGTTCCCGCTGTAATCATGGGTTCAATGGCAAGCACCATGCCCGCCTCCAACAGAGGACCGGTGCCCTTTTTGCCGAAATTCGGAATAGAGGGCTCCTCGTGCATGTTGCGGCCGATGCCGTGCCCGCAGTAATCGCGGACGACGCCCATGCCTTGTTGCTCGGCATACGTTTCCACCGCGTTTCCGATATCTCCCAATCGGATACCCGGTTTGACTTGGCCTATCGCTTTGTAAAGAGACTTTTTGGTAACGTCCATCAGTCTCTGGGCTTCATCGGAAACTTTGCCGACGCCGAGGGTGATAGCGGCGTCTGAACAGAAGCCGTCAAGCTTAGCTCCCGTATCAATACTGATAATATCACCACTCTTTAATATTCTATCTTTTTTGGGGATTCCGTGCACGACTTCTTCATTAATGGACGCACAAATACTGCCCGGGAATCCGCCGTAGCCCAAAAAAAGCGGCACCGCTCCGAAGGAGCGTATCGTTTTTTCGGCTATCACGTCCAAATCCAGGGTGGACATACCCGGCTCCACCGTTTCCGTCATCTTCTTGAGCACGGCCGCGGTTACTTTGCCCGCATTTCTCATCAGTTGCAATTCGTGCTCGTTTTTGACTTCTATCATAAATCCTTCTATTTTTTAAGTACGGCCAACAAATCTTCAAATACAGCTTGCGGGGCCTGGTCGCCGTTGACTTGCGCATATAAACCGTTTTGGCGGTAAAAACGCATAACCGGTTCCGTCTGTTGGTGATACACCGCAAAACGGTGGCGGATGTGGCCCGGGGTGTCATCGGGGCGCTGGAAAATCTCACCGCCCTGTTTTTGGCATTCCTCCAGGGAAAAATCCGGACCGATTTGTTTTACTTCACCGGAAGGCAGTTTGCACTGCTTGCGTGCGGACAAACGCTGCACCGCCGCTTCTTCCGGCAATTCTATGGCTACGGCCTTGTCCAGTTTGCGGCCCAGCTGCTTCAGCATATCGTCCAGCATTTGGGCCTGGGGCACCGTGCGCGGAAAACCGTCAAAAATAATGCCTTTATCCGTACCGGCCACAATATTTTTTAATATGGACACCATCAATTCGTCAGACACCAAATCCCCGCCGTCAATAATGGCGGCCACGCGCTTGCCCAGCTCACTGCCGGAGGCGATTTCTTCACGCAGTACGTCGCCGGTGGAGATATGTTTCAGGCCCAACTCTTTTTCCAGCTTGGCGGCCTGCGTGCCTTTGCCGGCCCCCGGCGCGCCCATCAGTACAATGTCCATATTAAAAACCTCACAGCCAGACGTTTTTATAAGACACTTTTGCGTTTAGGTCCATAACGGACCTAAACGCAAAATCAAAAACTGCTATGGCAGGGCCTTTTATTGCCCTACGTTAAACCAGCGCCCTTTGATTCTTTTGCTGCCTTTCAACAAGGGCTCATAATTGCGCGCCAGCAAATGCGCCTGGATCTGGCTGACCGTATCCAGGGCCACGCCGACGACGATTAACAGCGCCGTACCGCCGAAGTAGAAGTCCACGTTGAATTCCGCGCGGAAGAAGTCCGGCAAAACGGAAATCAGACATACGGCGATAGCGCCGCAGAACGTCAGGCGGTTCATGACCCACTCAATATAATTTTTGGTCGGCTCTCCCGGGCGAATGCCGGGGATAAAGCCGCCCCATTTTTTCATATTGTCGGCCAAATCGGACGGGTTGATGGTCATGGAATTGTAGAAATAGCAGAAGAAGATAATCAGCGCGGAGAACAATCCCATATACCAAATGCTGGAAGCGTTCATCACTTCCAACAGGCGCTGCGCCCAGGGGGCCTCCTGGTTAAAGCTGGCGATGGTCAGCGGCAGCGAAATTACGGACGAAGCAAAGATGACCGCGATCACGCCGCTCTGGTCAATTTTCAGCGGCAGATAGCTGGTCTGGCCGCCGTAAAGCTTGTTGCCGACCTGGCGCTTGGCGTATTGCACCGGAATTTGGCGCTGGGCCGTTTCCAGCCACACCACCAACCCCGTGATGATAATCACGGCGGCAAAAATCACCAAAGCCATAAAGAAATCCATTTCGTCGGCTTTCACGCGGTTGACCACTTCCATAATGGCGCCTGGCAGTCTGTCCACGATACCGGCAAAGATGATAAGCGAAATACCGTTGCCCACGCCCTTTTCCGTAATCTGTTCGCCCAGCCACATCACAAACATCGTGCCCGCGCACAGCGTCAGCACGGTGGTGACGAAAAAGAAGAAAGACGGATTGACCACCGCGGACACGCCGCCGGCGCCTTCCACCTTGGTAATGGCAAACGTCATCATGGAGCCCTGCAGGGCCGCCAGGAACAGCGTGAATATTCTGGTGATCTGGTTTTCTTTCCGCCGGCCCGCTTCGCCTTCTTTATGCATGCGGTCAAGCGCGGGGAAAATATGCGCGCCGCGCACCAGGCTGATGATAATGGAGGCGTTGATGTACGGCATGATGCCCAGGGCCAAAATGGAAAATCTCCCGAGCGCGCCGCCCGAGAAAATATTCATAAAGCCCAAAATACCGTTTTCGTGCGCGGCAAACATCTGGCGCAGCACGTCGGTATTGATCCCCGGTATGGGGATGGCGGCCGCAATGCGGAAAACGGCCAACGCCCCGAGCAGGAAGAGAAGTCTCTTCTTCAGCTCGGGAGCGTTAAAAATATTCGCGACTGTATTGTTTTCCATTATTTGGTCTTCTTTTCAATGACAGTAACGGACCCGCCGGCTTTTTCAATGGCGGCTTTGGCCGTCTTGGAAAAACCGTGGGCGGAAACTTTCAGCGCTTTGGACAGTTCGCCCATGCCCAGGATTTTGACGCTGCACACATCGTGAATCGCGCCGGCCTTCTTCAAAGCCTCCGGCGTCACTTCTTCGCCGGCTTTGAAGATTTTTTCCAGCGTGCCCACGTTGACATAGTCAAAACGGCGGGCAAAATCCTTGTTGGAGAAACCGCTTTTAGGCGTCTGGCGCACCAACGGCATCTGGCCGCCGGCTTTGCTTTCTTTGCGGGTGTTGCCGGAGCGGGAGGTTTGACCCTTCATGCCCTTGCCGCAATAGTTGCCCAGGCCGGAAGCCGCGCCCAGACCCAGACGTTTTCTGGGTTTTCTGGAACCGTGTTTAGGGAAAAGTTTATTCAAAGTTACCATAGTATTATCCTCTCCGCAAAACTAGTTGGCCGCCGCAACCGGAGCTGCGGTTTCTTCGGCTTTCGGGGCTTCGGCTTCTTTTTCAGCCTTGCCGCGGACGGCGTTCACCGCTTCTTTGCTTTTTAGCATTTTCAGCGCTTCCATCGTCGCGTACACCAAATTGCACGGATTGGTGCTGCCCAGGCTTTTGGCCAGCACGTCTTTGATGCCGGCGGCTTCAAACACCAGGCGCACACCGGCGCCGGCGATAACGCCGGTACCCGGGGCGGCGGGTTTCATCCACACGGAAGCGGCGCCAAAGCGGCCAATGACTTCGTGCGGAATGGTGTCGCCCACCACGGGGAACGTGATCATATGTTTGCGGGCGTGGGTTTCAGCTTTGCCGATGGCCAGCTGAACCTGATTGGCTTTACCGATGGCAACACCCACTTTGCCTTCGCCGTTGCCCACAACGACCAGGGCGCGGAACCCGAAGCGTTTGCCGCCTTTTACCACTTTGGCCGTGCGGGCCACGTGGATGACGGTCGTTTTGCCTTCGGAAGCGGGTCTTGCTTTCTGAAACTCGGCTCTTTTGCCTTTCGCTTCTCTTCTGTTATCGCTTTTCAGCGTTTCGTTCGTCATTAAAGTCACCTATATACTCTTAGAATTTCAATCCCGCTTCGCGCGCGGCGTCAGCCAGGGCTTTGATTCTGCCGTGGTAGACGCGGCCGCCGCGGTCAAACATGACTTCGGTAATGCCTTTGTCCAAGGCCTTTTTGGCGATGACCGCACCCAAGGCTTTGGCGGCTTCTACGCTTTTGCCGGAGGCTTCGTATTTGCCTTCCAGTTCTTTGGACAACGTGGTCGCAGACACCAGGGTGGCGTGCGTATTGTCGTCAATAATCTGGGCGTAGAGATATTTCAAGCTTCTGTATACGGACAGACGCGGGCGGTGCGCGCCGGCGGCCGCGAGCAGGTGTTTGCGGCTTCTGTCCTTTCTGAATTGGTATCTTTCCTGTTTAGTAGCCATAATTATTTGCCTCCTGCCGCGGTCTTACCGGCTTTGCGGGCAATATGTTCGCCCTGATATTTAATGCCGCTGCCTTTATACGGCTCGGGAGGTCTGATCCGGCGGATTTTGGCGGCAAAATCGCCCACGGCGAATTTGTTGCTGCCTTTGATTTCCACCAGGTTGCTCTTGGGGTCAGCCACAACGGTGATGCCGGCGGGCACTTCCACCACCACAGGGTGGGAAAAGCCCAGCTCCAGCGTTAGTTTGTTGCCAGCCACGGAAGCGCGGTAACCCAGACCGTTGATTTCCAGGTTTTTGTGGAAACCGTTGGTCACGCCTTCAATGATGTTAAACACATTGGCGCGGGTGGTGCCGTGAATGGCGTTGAGTTCTTTGGCTCTGGACTCGTCAATAGACAGGGTCATTACGCCGTTTTCAATATTGATTTTAATGTCGGCCGGCACGGTGTAGGACAAAGTGCCCAGCGCGCCCGTGGCGGTAACGACATTGTCTTTCACGTCCACTTTGGTTTTGGCGGGAATATTGATTACTTTTTTACCGATTCTGCTCATATTCCCTCCTTACCAGACCTGGCACAGCAGCTCGCCGCCGACTTTTTCGGCTTTGGCCTGCGCATCGGTCATAATGCCTTTGGACGTGGACAAAATGGTAATGCCAAAGGAACCGCGGACTTTGGGGATGTTGTTATAAGCGCTGTACACCCGCTGGCCCGGTTTGGAAACGCGGCGCAACCCCTGGATGACGCATTCGTTTTCCGGCGTGTATTTCAAAAACACGCGGACGACGCCGCCCTTGGTTTCGTTATGCACGGCTTTGAAGTTGGAAATATAGCCTTCTTCCTTCAAAATGCGCGCGATTTCCGTTTTGATTTTAGAAAAAGGGATATCCACTTTTTCTTTCTTTTTCATGTTTGCGTTTCTGATTCTGGTCAAGAAATCTGCGATTGGATCCATATGTATCAGGCTGCGCTTCAAATTACTTTCCTTGCGGAGTTAATCCGTAAACGCGGCCTCCTCCTGTAAATTACCAGCTAGATTTTTTCAGACCCGGGATAAGACCCTGGTGTGCCATTTTTCTCAGGCAGATACGGCAAAGACCGAAATCGCGGTAATACCCTCTGGCGCGCCCGCAGATCTGGCATCTGTTGTGATAGCGGACGGCAAACTTCTGGTCCTTGGCCATTTTTGCAACCCATGCTTTGGTAGCCATAAATTCTCTTACTCCTTATTTGGCCGATTTCTTAAACGGCATGCCCATGTATTTCATCAGCAGGCGGCCGTCGTCATCGTTTTTGGCGGTGGTAACGAACGTAATGTTCATACCATGGGCTTTGGGCGATTTTTCCACGTCAATTTCCGGGAAAATGTAATGCTCTTTGATGCCCAGGTTCAAATTGCCTCTGCCGTCAAAAGACTCGGCAAAGCCCTGAAAGTCGCGGATGCGGGGGCAGGCAATATTGATAAAGCGTTCCATGAACTCATACATGCGCGCGCCGCGCAGCGTGACGCGCACGCCGATGGGCATACCTTCGCGCAGTTTGAAGTTGGAAATAGACTTTTTGGCGCGGCGCACCTGGGAAGCCTGGCCCGCGATGGCGGTCAGGTCGTCCTTGGCGATTTCCAGCGCTTTAATGTCTTCTCTGGCTTCTTTCACGCCGACATTGATGACGATTTTTTCCAGCTTGGGCGCGGCCATGGGGCTTTTTACACCCATTTCTTTGAGCAGCGCGGGCAGCACTTTCTCTTTGTAGAGTTTCTGCAGGGTCGGCTGGTAATCGGACGCGGTTTTCGTCGTTTTCTTTGTTTCTTTGGTCATTTTACTTTACCTGATTAAATAAGCGTCTCGTTGCATTTGCGGCACACGCGCACTTTATCGCCGTTCTCCAAAATTTGGATTTTGGGAGTCATGGCTTTTTTGCACTTGCTGCAAACGACGGCGACATTGGAGGCGTCCAGCGGAGCTTCCATTTTCTGAATGCCGCCCTGTTTGTTTTGGGAAGGTTTCACGTGTTTGGAAATCATATTGATGCCAACCACCGTCACAGTGTTTTTGGACGGGTTGACCGATTTCACTTCCCCTTTCTTGCCTTTGTCTTTACCGGTTAACACTAACACAGTATCTTTTTTCTTGACTTGCATTAGACTACCTCCGGGGCCAGGGAGATGATTTTCAGGAAGTTCTTTTCCCGCAGTTCTCTGGCAATAGGCCCGAACACACGCGTACCTTTGGGTTCCCCGTTGTCGTTGATGATGCACACGGCATTGTCATCAAAGCGAATGTAGGAACCGTCTTTGCGTCTTTTTTCACGCGCCACGCGCACCACAACCGCGCGCACCACGTCGCCTTTCTTAATGGCGGAAGTAGGGATTGCATCTCTGACGGAGCACATCACGACGTCTCCCAAAGTTGCAATATCCCGGTGGTGACCGCCGCGCACCTTAAAGCACTGCACTTTGCGGGCGCCGGAATTGTCAGCCACGTTGACGATGCTTCTTAATTGAATCATACATTAACTCCGTAAGTTTGCTAACAAAACTTATGCTTTGGCCTTTTCCACAATTTTGGAAATGCGCCATTTCGTCGTCTTGGACAACGGGCGGCAGCTCATGATTTCCACTTTGTCACCGATTTTGGTTTCATTGCCTTCGTCATGGGCGTGGTATTTGGCCGCTCTTTTCAGGGTTTTGCTGTACAGACCGTGACGGACCAGGCGCTCCACTTTCACGACGCGGGTCTTGTTCATCTTGTCCGATACAACTTCACCGGTAAGGACCTTTCTCAGGCCGCGGGTTTCTTGGTTTTCCATGTCTTAACCTCTTATTTCTGCTCTTTTTTCTGATTGATCAGCGTTTGCAAAAGAGCAATTTCGCGTCTGACCGCCCGGATTTCCATCGGGTTGGCGATGGGGGTGGTGCTGTGTTTGAAAAGAAGGTTAAATTTCTTTTCCTGCGCCTTGGCCAGTTCTTCGTTCAGTTCGGCCACGGTTTTGTTTTTCAAAGCTTCTTTTTCTTTGGTCTTCATACTATCTTCTCGCTACCAGTTTGGTCTTGATGGGCAGCTTGTCGGAGGCCAGGCGCATGGCGCGCTGCGTATCTTCCAGGGAAGCTCCTTCCAGCTCAAACAAGATGGTGCCCGGTTTGACGACGGCCACCCAGTGATCCGGAGCGCCTTTGCCTTTACCCATACGGGTTTCGGCGGGGTGCTTGGTGATGGCTTTGTCGGGGAACACGCGGATCCAGAGTTTACCTTTCTTTTTGATAAATCTGGACAGCGTAATACGGGCCGATTCAATCTGGCGCGCAGTAATCCATTTCGGTTCCAACGCTTTGAGGCCGAACTCGCCGAACACCACGGTTGCGCCGCGGGTGGCGTTGCCTTTAATGCGGGGCGCGCTGTGCGGTTTGCGGTATTTTACTCTTTTAGGCATCAACATAAGCAAATTCCTCTATTTGATTTCCTGGGCGGGAGCCACGTTTTCCACGGCTCCGGCGTCGGTCGCGCCCTCGGCAATGTCACGATGCTGTTTTTTGAGCTCGTTCATGATTTCCTTGGGGGATTTGGCAAAATGCGTCCGTTTGAAAATCCAGACCTTGATGCCGATTTTGCCGCTGACGGTTTGCGCTTCGGTAAACCCGTAGTCAATGTCGGCGCACAGGGTATGCAAAGGCACGCGGCCTTCGCGTTTCCATTCGGTGCGGGCGATTTCCGCGCCGCCCAAGCGGCCGGAGACCATGATTTTAATGCCCAGGGCTTTGCCTTGCAGGGCTTTTTCAATGGCCTTCTTCATGGCCGCGCCGTAGTGGGCGCGTTTTTCCAGCTGCTGGGCAATGTTCTGGGCCACCAGCTGGGCGTCCGTTTCCGGATTTTTGATTTCAATCACGTTTACGAACGTCTTGCTGCCCGTTAAGGCTTCAATTTCTTTGCGCAGCGCTTCAATATCGGCGCCTTTTTTGCCGATGACCACGCCCGGGCGGGCCGTGTGAATGTTCAGGCGCAGGAAAGCGCCGGCACGTTCAATGCCCACATAGCTGACGGCGGCCATCTTAAATTTGTCGTCCACGATCTTGCGGATCTGGAAATCTTCCATGATCAGCGCGGGCATATTCTTGGGGGCGAACCAGCGGGAACGCCAGTCCTGAATATAACCCAGTCTGATAGACCGCGGGTGAATCTTGTGTCCCATAGTTTAGCGACCTCCCTTTTTTTCGTCGGATACAATGACCGTCAGGTGGCACATGCTCTTTTTATAGGGCATGGCGCGGCCCTGCGGGCCGGGTTGGATCCGTCTTAAGTGGCCGCTGGGGCCCAAATTGGCGAAGGCTTCTTTAATGAAGACTTTGCTGTAATCCAGCTTTTTGCCGGCTTTTACTTCCAGGTTCGCCGCGGCGCTGTGGAGGGTTTTGGCCACCAGATCCGCAGTGCGTTTGGCGATAAACGGGAGCATATCTTCCGCCGCCTTTACGTTTTTGCCGCGGATTTGGTCCAGCACCAGGTTCACCTTGCGGCTGCCGTAGCGTTGAAATTTAGCTTTTGCACAAGCTTCCATATCAAATCCTCAACTCTTATTTCAAGGCGGTGGAATCTTTGGTCATGCCACCGTGGCCTTTGAACAAACGGGTGAAAGAGAATTCACCGAGTTTATAACCTACCATTCTCTCGGAAATGTAGATGGGCAGGAACTTCCGGCCGTTGTGCACCAGGAAGGTGTGTCCCACAAATTCCGGGATAATCGTGCAGGCTCTTGCCCACGTCTTAATAGGTTTCTTTTCGTTGGAGGCGTTCATTTTCTGAACCTTTTCCAACAGGTTTAAATCCACATAAGGACCTTTTTTAGTTGATCTTCCCATAGTTATTTAACCTTGTTTTTTCTTCTGTCGCTGACGATCATCCAGCCCCATACTTTCTTGGTGGAGCGGGTCTTCAGACCACGGGCAGGCTGGTTCCACGGAGAGCGGGGAATGTTGCCGCCTTTACCATGACCGCGGCCACCGCCCATCGGGTGGTCCACAGCGTTCATCGCGCTGCCGCGCACGGTCGGTTTAACGCCGATATGGCGTTTGCGTCCGGCATTACCGAACACCACGTTGGCGTGGTCAATATTGCCCACCTGGCCGATGGTAGCGCAGCAGGCGCTGGGAACCAGGCGGATTTCGCCGGACGGCATTTTGATGTGGGCATAGTCGGCTTCCTTGGCCATCAGCTGGCCCTGGGAACCGGCGCTGCGCGCAAGCTGCGCGCCTTTGCCGACTTTGAGTTCAATGGCGTGGATAAAAGTACCTTCGGGAATATTTTTCAGAGCAAGGCAGTTACCCACTTTGATATCAGCTTGAGGACCGCTCATCAGCACGTCACCCACTTTTACGCCCAGCGGGTGCAAGATGTAGCGTTTGTCGCCGTCGGCATATTTTAAGAGGCAAATGCGCGCGCTTCTGTTCGGGTCGTATTCAATGGAAACAACCGTGGCAGGCACGCCGTGTTTTTCTCTCTTAAAATCAATCTGTCTGTACGCGCGTTTATGGCCGCCTCCGATGTGGCGCACCATAATCATACCGGTATTGTTGCGTCCGCCGGTTTTGCGCAGACCTTTGGTCAGTCTCTTTTCCGGAGTGGTTTTGGTGATCTCGGAGAAATCGGCCACCGTAATCGTTCTCCTGGAAGGAGTGTAAGGTCTAAATGTCTTGATAGGCATAGTCAGTAGTTCTCCTTATTCTACTTCGCAGTGGCTTCCACCACTTCGATTTTATCGCCTTCTTTCAAGGTCACGAAAGCTTTTTTGTAATCCGGTCTTTTACCTTCAAACCGGCCCATGCGGTGCATTTTGCCGCGCACGGAGATGGTGTTAATCTTGGTAACGGTGACGTTGAAGATTTTTTCCACGGCCGTTTTGATTTCGCCTTTGGACGCATCTTTGGCCACTACAAAACCGTAGCGGTTGTTTTCATCGCGTTCAATGAGGCTTTTTTCGGTCAAAAGCGGCTTTTTCAAAATGCTGTAGGTTCTCATTATTTGGCCTCCTTCACGAAGGTCTTGGCCAGCGTTTCCACAGCGTCTTTGGTCAAAATGACTTTGCTGCTGTTGAGCACGGCATACGCGTTGGTGTGCTCAGGAGCCATCTGCGTCAGGCCGGCAATATTGCGGGAAGCCAGACGGGTCGTTTCGTCCATGTTGGCCAACACCAGGGGCTTGCGGCCCGCGGCGAGGACGTTTAACACTTCGGCAAACGCCTTGGTTTTGGGTTCCTTAATCGTCAGGCTGTCCAGCACTACGATGTTGCCTTCGGCAAACTTGGCCGACAAAGACTGCGCGACGGCCGCGCGGCGTTTGGCAACGGGCAGGTACTGGCGGAAAGAATGCGGGGTCGGCCCGAAGGCGACGCCGCCGTGGCGGAACTGAGGCGCACGCAAGCTGCCCTGGCGGGCGCGGCCGGTGCCTTTCTGTTTCCACGGTTTTTTGCCGGTGCCGGACACTTCGGCGCGGGTTTTCACGTCCGCGCTGCCGCTTCTCTGATTGGCCAGGAAGGCGGTGATGACTTCATGAAGGAAGGTCGGGTTCGGCTTGACGGAAAACAGGCTTTCCGGCAGTTCAATGGTGCCCTGTTCTTTACCTTTGATATCTAAAACTTTAGTTTCCATGGTCAAAGTCCTTACTTCTTGTTAGCGGCTTTGGAGGCAGAGATTTTCTGCACGATGGGAGCCACTACATGTTTTCTGTTTTTGGAAGTTTCCAGCACGGACACGATGCTGCCTTTGGCGCCGGGGACGGAGCCTTTCAAAAAGAGCAGGTTGTTCTCGTTGTCCACTTTGATAACTTCAATTTTGGCGACGGTGTGCGTCGTGGTGCCGTAATGCCCCGCCATGCGCTGGCCGGACAAAACTTTACCCAAAGAGCGGCGGGAAGCCAAGCCGCCGGGCGCTCTTTCTCTGTCGGACATACCGTGGGAAGCGGGCTGGCCGGCAAAGCCGTGGCGTTTCATCGCGCCGGCAAAGCCGTGGCCTTTAATGCTGCCCTGCACGTCTACATAGTCGCCGGGTCTAAAAATTTTTTCAAGTGAAATGACCTGACCGATTTCAAAACCGTTTACGTCTGCCACGCGGTGTTCTTTGAGGTGGCGTACGGGGGCCGTGTTGGCCTTTTTGAAATAGCCCAGTTCGGGTTTGTTGAGTTTGCTTTCTTTCACTTCGCCAAAACCGATGCAGACGGCGTTATAGCCGTCTTTTTCCATAGTTCTGACACGCACAACCTTGCAGGGGCCCGCTTTAACGACGGACACACCGTGCAGATTGCCTTTTTCATCAAAGAGCTGGGTCATACCCACTTTTTCGCCGATTACGAAACGAAACGTAGCCGGAGCTTCTTTGACAGTTTCTGCTTTGGCCGCTTCAGCAACGGGGGCCGTTGCCTCTTGGGCGCCAGCAGCTTGTTTGTTTTCTTCTGCCATAACCTTGTGTTTTCCTTAATTAATTGCTTTTAATTGCCACGTCCACGCCGGCGGGGAGATCCAGTTTCATCAGCTCGTCAACCGTTTTGGAGGTGGGACTTTTCAAGTCAATCAGCCGTTTGTGAATGCGCATTTCAAACTGCTCGCGGGATTTCTTGTCGGTATGCGGGGAGCGGAGCACGGTGTACTTCTTAATGCGTACCGGAAGAAGAACCGGTCCGGCGACGATGGCGCCGGTTTTCTGCGCGGTTTCCACGATGCGGGCAACACTGTTGTCAAGCATGCGGTGGTCGTAAGAGCGCAGTTTGATGCGGATTCTTTCCTGGCTGAGAATTCTAGCCTTTTTTTCAGTTTTTTCTGCCATTTTTGGTTCCTTGGAACTTCTTGTAAATAAAAAATTATCGGCAGTAAATCCCACACTGGCTCATCGTTCTCCGACGAGCCTGGCGGGAATTTGCCACCTAAAGTCTGATACGTATAAATATTATACTATATTCAGACGTATTTGCGCCAGGTTTTTTACTTGGGTTTTCACCATACCGGTTCAAAAACGCACGGCGCGGATTTTTGCTTAAAGATATTATATAATAATCCTAATTCTATTGTAAAGGAGAAGAAATGGATTGGGAAGCCATTTTAAAACAAAAAGCCACCCGGATATGTAAAAGAAGACTTTACCTTTATCTGGCGCTGCTTGTTTTAGCGTTGCTCATTGGTTCCTTGATTGTACTTGCGGACCAATGGCGCAGTTGCGGCACAGCTTGGCGATATAATCTGCTGCTGGCGGCGGCCATGGTTATCTCAGCATTTATATGGCTGGGATTGGGTCTTAAAATCCGCCCGGAAAGCTTCCGGACTGATGCCCAGCGCATACAAACCCGCCATAAGGCTTTTTTACTCACATGGAGCGTCATTATTTTCGGGACAATGTTGCTGACCGGGTTCTTTCGTTACGTTATTTTGCCGCTTTTTCTGCTGATTGTATATGCCTGCTGCTACCAGAGCATATGCGTTTATGTCCGCGCCGCACGCCAACCGCAGCTGCCAAAAAGTATTTTGCTGGCATTGCCCACAGAAAATATAGAATCCTTGATGGTACTTTCTCGTTTTACAGGGATATTTGTTTCTTTTTTAGTCCTTGTTGTCGTTGTTGTTGCTGTTAGTTTGATACCGTCCTCACCCTCCAAAGAAGTGGCCGTCTTGGTCTTGGTCTTATGTCTTATGTTGGTCACCGCTTTCCTTTTTATACTCATTGGGTTTGGCGTTCGCTTTCAGGCCAACCCGTCAGGTTGGCAGCGGTTCTGCCGCGCATTACTTTACAGTGCTTACGCTGACGTACGGAGACAGCCGCTCCCCCTAACCGTAAATCAAATTAAACTGTTTGACTGGTGCCTGTCCCATCCGGGGAATCCTAATCCGCCCCTGCAACTGCTGGCTCCTTTTTCTCCAGAGCCTCCCCAAAAAGCACTTTTCAAAGACCTGCGCATCGGCTCGCTGGCCGGCTATGTCCCCCAATCCCATGAACTTCCCCAGGCAACCGAAATCACCCCCCTGCTGCGGGCTGTTATGGACGGAAATTTATCAGCCCTGCAGGAGCTGCTGCCCAGCCGCGAATTGAACCAGGCCTTCGCAGTTAACGGCAATACGCCGCTGCATATTGCCGTTTGGAACGGGCACGCGGAACTCATCCGGTTGCTGCTGGCCCAGCCTTATATAGATAAATCCGCCAAAAACCATGCCGGAAAAACCCCTTTGGATTTGGCCCGGGAAAAGAATTGTACTGAAATTATTCGTTTACTTTCCTAAACAAAAAACAAATATAAAAAGCCGGCTCTGAAGAGCCGGCTTTTTGTCAGATAAGAATTGGATTATTTGCGCGGGGCGTTTTCCTTTATGGCTTTTTGAAGATCCCGCGCAACGGCTTGTCCGTACTTTTTATCGGTCCAGGACAAATCCAGTCTATACACATTGGGGCTCTCCAGCCGCGTTTCCCAGGCAATATCCCCGTGCAGCAGGTTCTTGCGCACAATATCCTGCAGGACGACTCCTTCGGAAATGCGCAGCTCATAATAGGCCATATTCGTTTCCTGCGCTTCATAAGTTCCTTCTTGCAATAGATATTTTTTCAGAAACGCAAACGGCAAATCCGTATTAATTTTCAACATGGGTCGTTTGTCTTTGGAAAAACGAACAGCCAAGTCCCACATACGGTATTCAAACTCCCCTTTAACCTCCAGGTCTGACAGGGGCCCCATATATGGCGCCGGGCCCGTCCGCTCAATCTTCCCATGATAAACCCCGGCGGAACGCAAACCGCCATCCTGCAGTCCAAAATCCCAATAATAAGCTTTAAAGCCGGGCGCACGGAGCAAGATCCCGGAGAAGCCATCTGACAACAGCAATTTGTACCCTTTTTCAGTCCGTTCTATGCCATATAGGCCCCATCCCTCAAACCGCAAAACCGGGATATCCGTTTCCACGGACACCTCGGCCAAAATGTCCCCGTTGTCATCCGTTTGTTGGCTGTCCTGCGGGATATTCCCCACACGGGTCACTTCGCCCGCGTGAAATTCATATCCCCACACGGACGATGCCAAAGCGAAACAGATAGAAAATATGAGAATTTTTCGCATGCTGGTTCCCTCTGAAAAACCTGTTTTTATCTGCCAAAATAGCTGTCCATCGTTTTGGGACGGCCTACGCACACACCCTGCTGGCATTCCGGCACGATTTGCACATAGCACATTTCACGCGTGCAGGGGGCCATTTGGCATTCTTTATCCCAAATTTTCTGAATTTTTTCCGCCGATTTGGCGTTGACCGCTTCATAACCGGCACATTCACAGCAGCCTTTATGCACGGCCACGCAGTCCGCATCTGCGGTGCAGGTGCGGTCCGCCGAAGTAATGGCCGAGGTCAACTTTTCCGGCACGGCATTGATACCCACGCTTTTCGGCGCGGACGAGCAGGCGGCCAAAGCCGCGGCACAGCAGATAAAAAATACGGTTTTCTTCATAGTTTCACTCCTACTGGGGAATATAAGAACTCATCGGTTTCAGCGTTCCCGTACAAACATGATTTACACAGGCCACGTCAATATCGGTATAACACATCTGCAATGTGCAGGGGCCGACGCCGCAGGCGTTTTCGCGCTGTTTTTCCAGTTTATTCTGAAATTTCTTATTGACGGCTTCCTGCCCGTCGCAGAGGCAGCACCCCTTGGAAACGGCTACGCAGTCCGCATCCGTTTCGCAGGCTTTGCTATCTTCCAGCGTTTGCTGGTATTTGGCGACCAAATCCGCATCGCGGGTGCGGACGGCGGTGGAAGAAGCACAGCCGCAGGCAACCGCGGCAAATGCACAAATAATCGTAAAGAAGGATAATTTTTTCATTTTTATACTCCTCTGGTGAAGTTATTATAGCATTTCTCTGACGCAGGGTAAAGGCAACGGCTTTATCGTATAACTGTGCCTTTTTCCTTCAAAATCAAGCCGGCCCTCTCACAACTTGTCACCCTGCCAGTCTTTACACAACGAAGCGCAGAACTTTACGTTCTGCGCTTCGTGTACAAAAACATAACAGCTAAGCAGCCGTTACTCAATAATTTTGGTGACTACGCCGGCGCCTACCGTGTGTCCGCCTTCGCGGATGGCAAAGCGCAAGCCTTCTTCCATGGCCACTGGCGTGATCAAC
>CASFOP010000012.1 GCA_949296525.1 uncultured bacterium
CGAACCATACGGCTCCGGGAATGTCGTCACGATTTTCATCCCGCTTGCCCCGTATGCTCCTACGCTTGCCGCCACTAATGCGACTAAAAAAAGGAATTTCTTCATAAAAAGCTCCTTTAAGGTCAGAATGATTACCCGCCTATGTTTATAGTATAAACTATAAAATCAAAAAAATCAATCCGTTTTTTACGCGGCGGCAGCGATATAAAAATACAACTGGAAAGCACCCGCCACATATACCCCGTTCGGAATCTTTTAGACAGCCCATTCCCTCTTTGCGCAGGTTGCGCGGCGCAAAAAACATATTTATACAAAACCCGCGCCGGAAGGACGCGGGTTTTAGGCTAAACCGCCGGGAGAAAAGTTTATCTTTTCCGCCGGGAAGAACCCCCTTTCTTTTTGGGCGTTTTGGCCGCTGTTTTTTTGCCACTTTTGGCCGCTTTGGCGGGCGTTTTGCGTGCGGCTCCTTTGGACGTTTTGGCGGCCTTAACGGTTTTACCCGCCGGTTTTTTGGCCGCCGCGGCGCGGGCGGCTTTTCCTGCTTTTTTGCCGGCGGAGGCTTTGGGGGCTTTATACCCTTCCAGGGCCAGCGGCAATACTTCATCCATATGCGACACGGGGATCAGCGTCAGCTCTTTGCGCACTTTTTCGGGCAGTTCGGACACATCCTTTTCATTGGTATGCGGGAACAGAATGGTCTTTACGCCCTCACGGTACGCGGCCAGGAATTTTTCTTTTATCCCCCCCACCGGCAGCACGCGGCCCGTGATGGTCACTTCGCCGGTCATGGCCAGCTTTTTCTTTACCGGCAGACCGGAGAGCAGACTGACCAGCGCGGTGGTAATGGTAATGCCGGCCGACGGGCCGTCTTTAGGCACGGCGCCCTCAGGGAAGTGGATATGGAAGTCCGTATGGTCAAAGTTGACTCCCTTGCCAAAGCCGCGGCTGCGCGCATAGGTCAGCGCGGCGCGTACGGATTCCTTCATCACATTGCCCAGCATACCCGTTAAAATCAGCTGGCCTTTGCCCGGGATTTTGGCCGCCTCTATGGACAGCGTCTCTCCGCCCACGCTGGTCCAGGCCAGCCCGGTGGCAATACCCACGCCGTTTTCTTCGGCGGCGAAGTTGGAATACTTCGGTACGCCTAAATATTCATGCAGGTTTTTGGCGTCTACGGTAATTTTCTTACCGCCGTTTTCCACATATTGTTTGGCGGCTTTGCGGCACAGGCTGCCGATTTCGCGCTCCAAATTGCGCACACCGGCTTCGCGCACATATTCACGCATAATCAGCGCCACGGCGTCTTTGGTAATTTCCAAAGCCCCTTCCTTCAGCCCGTGCAGCTTCATCTGTTTGGGAATTAAATAGTGGTCGGCTATTTCGTGTTTTTCATAATCGGTATAGCCGGAGAAATCTATAATTTCCAAACGGTCACGCAGCGTGGACGGGATACCGGAAAGCGAGTTGGCCGTCGTGATAAACATGACTTTAGACACGTCATACGGAACGTCCAAAAAGTGATCCACAAAGTCTTTGTTCTGCTCCGGGTCCAGCAGCTCCAGCAGGGCCGCGGCGGGGTCTCCGCGCCAGTCCGACCCCATTTTGTCTATTTCGTCCAGCAGGAAAACGGGGTTGGAACTTTTGGCCTTGCTGATACCCTGTATGATGCGCCCAGGCATGGAACCGATGTAGGTGCGGCGGTGTCCGCGGATTTCGCTCTCGTCACGCACGCCGCCCAAAGACATGCGCACAAACTTGCGCCCGACGGCCCGCGCAATGGACTTGGCCAAAGACGTCTTGCCCACGCCCGGAGGCCCCACAAAACACAGCACCGGCCCGCGCAGGCCTTCGGTCAGTTTGCTGACGGCCAGGTATTCCAAAATGCGTTCTTTGGGTTTGTCCAGGCCGAAGTGGTCCTCGTCCAAAATTTTCTTGGCCGCGGCAATATCCAGCACGTCCTGCGTGGTGATGTTCCAGGGCATATTCACCAGCCAGTCCAAATACGTGCGCGACACCGTGGCCTCCGGCGAGAACGGGGCCATTTTTTGCAAGCGTTCCACCTCTTTTTCAGCCGCTTCTTTGGCGGCGGGAGGCAGGCCGTTCTTTTTAATTTTGGCTTTTATCGCGTCCAGCTCTTTTTGGAAATCGTCCTTCTGGCTCAACTCCTTTTGAATGGCTTTCATCTGCTCATTCAAATAGTATTCTTTCTGGTTTTTCTCAATCTGCGCGCGGACCTGGGAATGGATTTTTTCTTCCAGTCCCAAAATTTCCACCTCGCTGGTGATGAGCTTTAAAATTTTCTCCAGGCGCTCTTTCACATCGGTCGCTTCCAAAATTTCCTGGCGCTGTTCCGTCTTGACCACCATGTTGGAGGCAATGGTGTCGGCCAGTTTGGACGGGTCTTCAATCTGCCGCAGGAAAGACACCCCCTCCACCGCAATCCGGCGCGATACGCGGGCGTAATGGTCAAACTCGTCCAGCACTTTGCGCATCAGCGCCTGCACGACGGGGCTGTTGTCCTCCTGCTCCTCTATATATTCCACCGTGGCGAACCAGGTGTTGGTCATGGGGTTGAGCTCCAGCTTTTCCACGCGGGCACGCACCAGCCCCTGCAGAAACACCTTAATGGAGCCGTCCGGCATTTTCAGCGACTGCGTAATTTCGCTGAGTACCCCGAAGTGGTAAATGTCACTTTCTTTGGGGTCTTCAATTTCCGCCGCTTTCTGCGACAGAGCCAATACATATTTGCCGGGTGATTCCAACGCCAAATCAATGGCGACGATGGATTTTTCGCGGTCCACCGACAGCGGAAGCGACATCCCCGGGAACATCACCACGTCCCGTATCGCCACCGCCGGCACCACCTTGGGCAGGGAAAGGGTTCTTTTCATCATCTCTTCCATAATTTCATCTCCGTATCAAAAAGGATAAATCTTTGCCCTCCGGCACACAAGCGCGCTTTTGGGCTAGTTTAAAAAAGTATAGCACATTCGCTTAAAATTAGCAAGTAATTTATTTGAGTGCTAATTTTGAGCCGGCTCCAGCTTTCTTCTGCCGCTTATAAAGAAACAGAAACCGCACCGATGTTTCACTAGGCTCAGGGCCTAAAAAAACCATAGGCCTTATTTCTCTGTACCGGTAGGTCTTAAGGCCCTGGAACGGACAGCGCTCAATACATAAAATAAAGAAGACAGAAATTTTATTTGCACAAGGAGAATATATGAAAACGTACCGCCCGTTATTTTCTGCTTTCACACTGCTCGCTTTTTTGTTTATCGGTGCCCCTGCCGTACACGCCGAAGGTTACAGTGACGCTGCCGGAAATACCGCCCATATCACCCGCGCACAGATGAACCTTAACAATGAACAAGAGGTCAAGGAGCTCTACCTGATGCAGCAGGCTTTTACCGCCGGCCTGCAAACCGTGGAAGCCCACCAATATACCAATACGCTGACCGAACAGGATCAGGAAATTATCCAGCTGCTGGACGTCAAAATTCCCGGCGTGCTGAACAGGTTGACGGCTTTTTTCAATGAAGAAGACGAAGAAAAGGCGCAAAACCTCGCCAGCGGGATTGAGCAGGAGTTACTGACTGTCAGTGAAGAACTGGCACGCAAAATTATCGCCAACCAAACCCTTTACCCGCAGCCGGAGAATTGGCAGGCGGCCTCCAACTATGCCCTGATGATGGCCATGGGTTATGCCATGATGACCGAAAAAATAGACCCTGAGCTCAGCAGCATACTGACGAATGCGGCTTTCCAGGAGATGCTCCAAATGATGCTGGAAGAATAATAATAACTCCTCCTCCAAAATTCCCCCGCCTGAGGGCGGGGGAATTTTTTATCTTCCGGAATACGGCCCGGGATTTTTCCGCGCAAAACCCCGCACCCAAAAGGCGCGGGGTCAGTTACGCAGCAAAGAAAACTTTATTTATCGCGCAGTTTAAGCACTTCGTCAATAATGCCGTATTCCTTGGCTTCTTCGGCAGACAGGTAATAATTGCGTTCGCTGTCCTGGCGCAGTTTTTCTTTGGGCTGGCCCGTATGTTTGGCCAAAATATCCAGCAGGTGTTCCTTATTGTCCTTGAGTTCTTTGGTTTCAATTTCAATATCCGTTACCTGGCCGGAAATCCCCCCGCCCCAAATCAGCGGCTGGTGAATCATAATGCGCGCATGCGGCAGAGCGTAACGGCGGCCTTTGGAGCCGGCGGCCAACAGCACCGCACCAAAGCTCATGGCCTGCCCCATGCAAATGGTGGTAATGGGGGCTTTGATAAACTGCATGGTGTCATAAATAGCCAGTCCGGCGGTCACCATGCCTCCGGGGGAGTTGATGTAGAGGTTGATTTCCCGCTGGGAGTCTTCCGCGTCCAAATACAACAGCTGCGCAATAATCATATTTGCGCTGGCGGTGTCCACTTCCCCTTCACGGCCGCCCACAAAAATAATACGGTCTTTGAGCAGACGTGAAAAAATATCATAACCAACATTTTTCTCTATAATGGTAGGTACTATCATCATACGCTCCAAATACGATTTTTTTCTATTATACGAAAAATGACATACACGGCGCCAAGCCCTGCGCAGCTTTGCCGTTTGTTCCGACCGGGGCATCAAAAGCGAACCTCTGCCGGATGAAAGTCCCAAAATACAAATGGGACAAAAGTCCTATTTTCACAGAGTTAAATTATTTTTTAAAATAATAAAGATTTATATTACGAGGAAAACAACATGCATTCATTACAAAAAACACTGTCTTTACTAATCAGCGCCGCCCTGCTGGGCCAAAGTGCGCTTTTTGCACAGGAAACCCGCTCCGGGCAGGAACCGTCGCTGGCCCAATACCAGAAACAGCTCCGGGAAGATGTCCAACGGGCTCCCTGGATTTCCAGGGAAGGAAAAATATTCCTGGCGGCCGGCGGCGTTGCTTTCGCCATTCTGTATTCGCAAAACTGGTACTACAAACGCAGCATGAAGCGCATGCAGGAAAGACATATCCGGGATAATTCCCTGATGTTTGAACAACACACGCGGGAAAACGCAGCCGCTTTTGAACGGGAAAAACACCTGCACAAAGAGCTGAAAGGGGCCCACAACCAAATTGCCGAACTAAAGCGGGAAATGGAACAGCTACGGCTATCTTCCGCCGCCCTGCGCCACCGCTACCAAAACGACCTGGAGATGCACCGCGCCCTGACGGAAAGCCTGCAAAAAAAGATTGACACGCAGCGCGGCCTGTTGGAGAAATTTCCCGGTTATACCTCCCCTCTGTTAAGATATACCGCCGGTTCCCCCGCAGATTACGCCAAATACGAAAAACTTTTTGACGGCGCACCCATGGATGCTTCCCGCCAGGCCTTGCGCCGGCAACTGGCCCAGGAGCCCTGGCTGCTGCAGGCCCCCAAAGCCCAACAGGAAGAATTTCTGAAAATTATTGACCAAGTCATAACGGAAAGCCGCCACAGCCGCCTGGCCGGCGATGAGGCATTAGCCCTCCTGTTGCGCCAGTCCATAGACAAACATATGCCCATCTATAAGTATCTGCTCGGCATGGGGCGGTATATTTTCCAATCCAAAAATGTTATGACCGTTGGGCTGTTGCTGGCTTTCGGCGCCGCCGCGCATAATGACGCTGCTGCACAAAAAATAGCCGGCCGGGTCAATACCAACTTTGACCTTTTTCTCCATGCCACGCCGCAGGAATTGGAAGTGCTGGAACAAAACGAAGAAGCCCGCCGCATTTGTATCCAGGGGGCCCGGCTGCTGCATGAACTGAGCCTTCTGCCCGCACAGGACGTGCAGGATCTGATGGGCTCTTTCTCTCTGCCGGAAAACGGAAATCCTTCCCCGTCCGTCTATATTCCCCATATGACCAAATAAGATAAACCGGCATTTGGAGCATTTTCACAAAAAACGCATCCCCCAAAACGGGGGATGCGTTTTTGCGACAAATATGCGCCGTTCAGAGCTGCGGCTTTCTATGTTATCCGTTTTTCTGATATACGGCAGACATATTCCAGGCTGCGCCGCAGACTTATGGATACGGATAGAATAAAAATTTTCCTTCCGCCGTACGCTGCAGGGTCCCCCACTGGTTCTTTCCGTCAACATACAGCATGGCATCCACACGAGTAAAAGAGGAAGCGGGGATATCCCGCGTCAGATGTACCACTGAGCCGGAAGGAAAATCTCCTTTTATCTGCACGACCAGCGGGATATTTTTCTTCTGGGACAAAAACTTCCGGGAATAAAGTTCCGCCACGGAAGGATCGTCCGTAATATTGACAACCCTCACTTCGGACACATGTCTGGCATTGAGCGAATAAGACATCAGCAGGTGGTTGTTGCACGCACTGACATCTTTACGCAGATATCCGTTTTCCAGAACGTTAAGGATATCTTTTTCCGCCAGCGAAGCCCCCCTCCACATATATCTGGGATTTGAGACGCCGGGATAAACGGGGAGCGGTTTGGACAAATCCGCCCCGTGACCGGCCAGGCCGTCCAAAAGGTAAGCTTCTCCCCGGACGGCAGGTGTGCCGGCATAGCTGGACGGTTTGGCCCCCCACCGGTAAAGCTGGGCCAATGCGGCTTTCGGCGGATAGCCGAAGGCTTTCCTGAGCACGGAATACCCGGCCCGTTTTCCCCCGATGAATAAAAATGTCCGGCCGACGACGCCGATGCCGCTTTTTACGACCGCGCTTTTCAGTCCGCTTACAATGCCCTTCAAAGTCGCCGTCCCCGGAACAGGGACAAACAGCAGGGCCAAATCCACCGCATGTTCCCGCAAAAACTGCTCACCTTGCAAATCCGCCGGTGCCTGTTGCAGCACCGCAGGCAGGCAAGCCTGTGTGCCCGCAGGAGCCACGTAATGCGGCTTTCGGCCCCCGCCGTATGCATACCCCAACCGTTGCAGCAGCGTTTTCCCGTAACGCACGGAGACCGTGGAAACAGACGGTGAATGATACAACGGCAGCGTATAGGCGGAATAGTCCCGTATATGCCGGCAGTACAAATTCTGCAAAATTTGTTTATTTTCTTCCCGTTCTGCTTCCGTCAGTGGTAAATACGCCAGCTCCGCCGCTGCATGTACCTGCGCCGCCAAAGAAAATGTACTCTGCGGGTTAGCCAGCCGTTTCAGCCATCTTTTTCCCGCTTCCCCCTCATAGGCTATATTTTCCACGGCTTCAATATAAACGCGGTAATCGTCATGGGTGTATTGCCGGAAAAACGAACGGGAATTATGGCCCTTTTTTTTCATTTGGTCAAAAGCCTGCAGTGCCAAATATACCCCTCTGGGCCCATCCAAAAAAGCTGCCGCCTGAAAGACATACACCGCTACCGTCAGGTTGGCCTCTTCCGAGCCGTAATCCCTCCCCATGGCGCTCAGCAGCGGCGCCATATCCGCCGCCGTCCCGTCCGCGGCGGGCAAGGCCGCATACAGCAGGGCAAACATCCCCAGTTCCTGGCAGGCCGTGCCGGAGCATTGCTTGATATCATTCAATGCGGCTTTTGCCATGGCGCGCAGGCGGGCCAGCTGAAAATTATGTTCCCCCGAAGAGGGCGCGAAATATCCGTTGGCCGCCAGCTCCGTCAAGGCCGTTTGGCTGGCCAGGCGGATATAAGAATACGAATTTTGCAAATGCCGCAAATAGAACTCCGCCGCCAGACCGACCTGCCGGCGCGTTTCCCGGGCATCCGAAGCGTCTACGGCGGCAGCCACGGCCCGGCTTAAGGCTGCGGACTGTTTGGAAAACGCCAATATTTCCGGGGCTATCATTTCTTTGGGTCTGACGGCTATGTGTGTACTTTCGCGCACCGCCGACTCCGCACGGAAAGGACGGGCGGCCTCCCCCGGCAAAAGAGGCTGGGCCGCAGCCTCCCCCATCGGTAAAAAGGCAGCACAGCCCGCCAAAAATAAAAAGATAAGCTTTGGTTTAATATGCATGATATTCATCCCTGAAATACAGTATAAAAAGCAAAATCCAAAACCGCATGAGGCATAAGGCCTAAAAACCCCGGGCAGAAGGCCCACATTTTTCTGGGCCCTCCCGGCCTAAATACGGAAAATGCCGCTTCACCCCGTGTGAAGCGGCAGGACGTTAAAGCGCAAATTTTACGGTCTGATTTTTTTGGCTATCGGACGCAGACGCTCCGTCAGCGCAAAACGGCCGGTCTGCGTAATGGGCGGGCACTGGCGGCGTTTAAAGTCCGCAGCATCTATGCGCGCCACCACATCCGCCACCGTATGTTTGGCAATTTTATATTTTTGGACGATATCCGCCGCCGGCAGCTGCTCCTCCCAGTATGCGCGGATAATTTTATCCAGCACGGGGTAAGGGGGCAGGGTGTCCTGGTCGGTTTGCCCGGTGGCCAGTTCGGCGGTCGGGGCACGGTCTATAATGCCCTGCGGGATAATTTCCCGATCTTTATTGATATACTGCGCCAGTTTATACAAATCGCTTTTGTACACGTCCCCCAGCGGCATCAGCCCGCCGCAGGTATCGCCGTAGAGCGTGCAGTATCCCACGGCGGCTTCGCTCTTGTTGCTGCAGGAAAGCACCATGGCACCCAGCTCCGACGACAAAGTCATCAGTACATTGGCACGCAGACGGGCCTGCAAATTCTGCTCCGTCAAATCCTTCGGATGCGAAGAAATATGCAGTATGCCGGCTTTGACGGCTTCAAAGGCGGGCCCTATGGGGATACGCTCATGATTGATTTTCAAATTTTTGGCCAACGCTTCGGCCAGCTGTTTGCTCAGTTCGCTGGTATAGCGGAACGGCATACCCACGGCCCAAACGCTTTCCCCTCCCAGGGCGCGCGCGGCCAGCACGGCCACCACTGCACTGTCCAGCCCGCCGGAAAGCCCCAGCACCACTTTGTCCATGCCGCATTTAATCACCTGGTCATGGATGGAAAAAGAAAGGGCCTGCAGCAATTCTTCCGTTTCGTCGTATTTAAAAGGAATGTCGGCCGGATTCTCTTCGCTGTCCCAGACAAAAGCCTGCTCGGCAAACTGCCCGCCGATAAACGTCAATCCGCCTTTGCGGTTCAGCGCGGCACAGCGGCCGTCAAACACCAGTCCGTCCCCGCCGCCCAGCAGATTCAGCGACAAAAGCGGCGCACCGAATTTTTTGGCGGCCTTTTTAAAAGCATCCATACGCACGGGCGTTTCGCCGCGGCGGTATGGCAGAGCGTACAAATTCAGCACCGCGTCAGCGTCAGGCGCGGATTTGTATTGGGTAATATCGCCCAGGCAAATTTGCAGGGTTTGACCTTTTAACTCCACGCTTTCGCTGTCAAAAATTTTTGTGATTTTTCCTTTATAGATAAAGGCCGCGGCGGTGGTAGGCTCTTTGGCTTCATAGTCCAAATACCCCAGCACGCAGGCAATGTCTTTGGTATGCCGGGCAATTTCTTTTAAAGCGTCCAGGTTTTGTTTCATCAGACGCTTATCATCAAACAAATCATACAAAGGGCAGCCGGTCAGCGCGGCTTCGGGCAATAACAGCAAATCAGTCTGCGCCGAAGCGGTTTTCAGCAGGCGGATAATATTTTCCGCATTGGCGGCGATATCGGCCGCGCGCGGATTAAAAGAAGCAGCGTATATTTTCATTCATTCTCCTATATATAAATATTTTACTATTTTGTCAGTGCCCAAAAAGCAATTTCTAACCCGAAATCGCCTTTTACAAACCCCGTGCGGTTTTATAGAAAAAAAAGGAGCCGTATATATTATATTAGGGAGGATATGTATGAAAAAATTAGCCGTAATACTGACGCTGGTGCTGCTGACGGGGCCCGCCTTTGCCGGAGCGGGCGCGCTGAAACTGTCTTTATGGGGGCGTGCCGCCGTGGCGGTGCCGAATAATATTGACGACGTAAAAGGGCTGGAAATCGGCATCGGCTCTGCTGCCGACACCTTCCAGGGTGTGCAGTTTGACCTGCTTTTTGCCCAAACCCGCGAAGATATGAAAGGGCTCAGCCACGCGCTGGTTACTTTTACCGACGAAATGACCGGTCTGCAGGGCGGGTTTATTACCAGGTCCAATCATCTGCGCGGCGTGCAGTGGGGCGCGCTGAACCTGAACATGGGACAAATGAGCGGCCTGCAATGGGGGCTGTACAACCAGGCGGAATCGGTCAGCGGCCTGCAGGTAGGTTTTATCAACTACGCCAAATATATTGACGGGCTGCAAATCGGCGTACTCAATATCGCCGAAAACGGCTGGTTCCCCGCCATGATTTTGGTCAACGGACGCTTTTAAACCCGAAAGCCCCTTACCTAACGGACGCGTATCAGCGCGTCCGTTTTTCTGCGCCAAAAAATTTTGCGGCAGCCGCTGAAAAAAGTTACAATAAAAAAGTAGCCTGATTAAATATTTCAAAAGGAGCAAAAGAATGAAAAAACTACTTGCCTTCGCCGTATTGTTAACCATTCTGTGTGCCTGGCCAAAACCAGCCGCCGCATACGGCAATTCCAACCTGAAACTGTCCCTGTGGGACCGCATTGCCGTCGCCGTACCCAACAACAACCTCGACGAAATCGTCGGTCTGGACCTGGGTATCGGCTCCGCCTCCGAACATGTGTCCGGTGTGCAGCTTGACTTCATCTACGCCAATGCCAGAAACGATTTTGACGGTATCCAGTGGGCCTGGATTTTGGCCGTTACGCCGGAATTTAAAGGATGGCAGGGCGCCATTCTGTCTATGGCGGATCAGTTCACCGGTCTGCAGTCCGGCGTTGTGAACTACAACAAATATGGCTTTACCGGCGTACAGTGGGGCTTTGTCAACGCGGCCGATTCTTTTACCGGCGTGCAGCTGGGCTTCTTAAACTACGCCAAATCTGTCAACGGTTTGCAGTTCGGTTTTGTCAACTATACCGAAGATATCCACGGCCTGCAAATCGGTTTGGCCAACATCGCCCGCAACGGCTGGTTCCCGGCCATGATTTTGGTCAACGGGCGCTTCTAATCCGTTCAGTTTAAAAGACCGCGCCTTCCGGGGCGCGGTTTTTTTTGCTATAATATATACAGGTTTATGACCGGCGGGGCGCAACCGAGTTGCAAATCAAAGCCCCTCCCTTCTTAAACCCGGGCGACGGCCGCCGGGGAAACCCCTTCCCTAATTTTGGCCCGGGCCCCACAAGGAGAGTATAATGAGCAACGTATCCATGAAGTCCATGCTGGAAGCGGGCGTGCATTTTGGTCACCAGACGTCCCGCTGGAACCCCAAAATGAGCCGCTACATCTTCGGCGAACGCAACGGGGTACACATCTTAGACCTGCAGAAAACCGCCAAAGAACTTAAAAAAGCCTGCGCTTTTATTAAAGAAGAAGCCAAAAAAGGCTCCAGATTTTTGTTCGTCGGCACCAAAAAACAAGCCCAGGAAGCCATCGCTGCCGAAGCTGCGCGCGCCGGCGTATATTGCATTCATGAAAAATGGCTGGGCGGCACGCTGACCAACTTCCAGACCGTCAAGAAATCCATTGAACGCATGAACGAACTGGAAAAATGGGAAGCCTCCGGCGTATTTAAAGCCATTTCCAAAAAAGAAGCCAGCCGCCTCTCCAAAGAGCTTAACCGCCTGCAGAAGCTGCTGGGCGGCATCCGCGAAATGAAAGTGCTGCCGGACGTGGTTTTCGTCATTGACCCGGTGGACACCGCCGGCGCCGTGCGCGAATCGCATGTGCTGGGCATCCCCGTGGTGGCCGTGTGCGACACCAACTGCGACCCGGATTTGATTGACGTGCCCGTGCCGGGCAACGACGATGCGGCCCGCTCCATTAAACTGTTCTGCGCCGCCATTGCCGACGCCGTGCTGGAAGGCAAAGCCGAAGCCGAAGCGGCCAAACAGCCCGCCGAAGTACAGGCCGAAACCGAAGACGGCGAAAAAGCCCCGGCCAACCCGGCCATGGCCCAGGCCTTTGAAAGCGCCATGCTCGCCGGCGAAAAAGCCGAACAGGAAGCGCAGATCCAGGAAAATATTAAATCCGGTATGGAAGCTTCCGAACAGGTGCAGGCCATGAACGAAGATGCCTCCGCCGCTGAAGCCGCCAAAGAAGAAGCCAAAGCCGAAGAAGCCAAAACGGAAGAAGCCGAAGAAAAACCGGCCAAAAAGACGGCTGCCAAAAAAACCGCGGCCAAAAAACCCGCCGCCAAGAAAACGACGGCCGCCAAAAAAACCACGGCTAAAAAAGCCGCCAAGGCCGAAGAAAAAGAAGAAGTAAAGGCCGAAGAAGCCGCTTCCGAAGAGAAATAACCTTATTAACGGGCCGGCTGTGCCGGCCCGACGATTTGACCTTTTAGGAGAAAACAATGTCTTTAGCCGAAAACATTAAGATTTTAAGAGAAAAAACGGGTGCGGGCCTGATGGCTTGCAAAAAAGCCCTGGAAGAAAACAACAATGATATGGAGCAGGCCATCGTCGCCCTGCGCAAAAAAGGCCTGGCCGATATGGCCAAACGCGCCGACAGAGCCACCAAAGAAGGCCGCGTGTCCGTCAAGACCGACGGTAAACGCTATGCCATGGCTTACCTGGGCTGCGAAACCGACTTTGTGGCCAAAACGCCGGACTTCATCGCGTTGGCCGACGATATTGCTGACTATGTGTTGCAGCACCCCGAAATTGCCGACTACGCGGCCGATGAACACATCAAAAATATGATTGTGGAAAAAGCCCCCAAATTCGGCGAGAACACTACTTTTAAAGGCGCCTACAACTGGACGCCCGCCGAAGGCAATGTGATGGCTTCTTATGTCCACTCCGACAACAAGAAAGCCTCCCTGCTGGAGCTGGCCGCCGGCGGCAAAGAGCTGGAAAAGGCCCAGGAAATCGCCCGCGGGCTGGCCATGCACACCGTAGGCATGCAGACCATGTGGGTGGACGCCAAAGACATTCCGCAGGCCGACATTGACCGCGAGCTGGACATCTACCGCACGCAGGCCAAAAACGAAGGCAAATCCGACGAAATGATTGCCAAAATGCTGCCCGGAAAAATCAAAAAGTTCGCCAAAGAAACCTGCCTTTTGGAACAGCCGACCATTAAAGACAACAAGAAAACCGTTGCCGATTACCTGGCCGAAGAATCCAAAGCGCTGGGCACCGAACTCAAAGTTGTGCGTTTTGTGCGCTTCTAGTTTCAAAGCCCCTCGTCAGAGGGGCTTTTTTCTGCCCTGATTTTAGGTCGGGGCGGGAAAAAGCCCCCGCTTCAAAAGGCTGCGCACGCCACGCCGTACACTTCGCTTTGAAGTGCGGAGGATACAAAAAGGAATATTTCTCTCTGTTTTTTGCTAGAATAAAAAAAACCCGTGAGGACCTTATGGTAAAAAAGAAACCCTGCAAAAGAAGAATTTTACTCAAACTTTCCGGCGAAGCGTTGAGCAACGACGGCTGCCGCGGCGTAGACCCGCAGCCGCTTAAAGCCATCGCCCAGGAAATTGCCCAGGTGCACAAAACCGGCTGCCAGCTGGCCATAGTCATCGGCGGCGGAAATATCTGGCGGGGTTTGCGCGACGGGGGCGGCGTGATAGACCGCGTCAATTCCGACAGTATGGGTATGCTGGCCACAGTCATTAATGCCATTGCCCTGCAGTCTGCGTTGGAGGAAAACGGCGTGCCCACGCGTGTGCAGACTTCTGTCAACATTTACCAAATGGCCGAGCCTTTTGTGCGCCGCCGTGCCCTGCGCCACCTGGAAAAGGGACGCATCGTCATTTTTGCCGGCGGTACGGGCAACCCGTATTTCACCACCGACAGCGCCGCCGCGCTGCGCGCCTCGGAAATCAATGCCGACGTACTCTTAAAAGCCACGCAGGTGGACGGCGTGTATGACTGCGACCCCAAGAAAAACCCCAACGCCAAGCGTATTAAAAAAATCACTTTTAAAGACGCCATTGCCAGACATTTGCAGTTTATGGACACCGCCGCGCTGGCCATTTGTCTGGAAAACAAAGTGCCCGTACAGGTGTTTAATCTGCACAAAAAAGGCAATATCAAACGCGCCGTGTGCGGAGAGGACATCGGCACGCTGATTTACTAATCCATGAAGCAAAAGAGCAACTTGTGGGTATTGTTGCTGCTAATCCTGTTGCTTGTAACAGCAGCAGTTTTGTTGTTGCGTACACTATTTACCCCCCTCCCGGCCGCACCGGAAAAGCCGACGGTTCCCGCCGTAGAGACACCGAACGCCAATCACTCCGCCGCACCGGCAACAACGATGCCGCAGGGAACAGAAGCCTCCCCCGGGAAGGCAGAACTTATCCAACGGCTTAAAGAGACATTCGGGCAGGTTTTCCCGGATCGGGACAGCACCCGGCTGGCTCTTCTTTGTATTTCTCCCGTTTCCGGGCAACAAATAGCCCGGCTACACGCCCAAAAGATGCTGCAGCAACGGGCTGAACCGATGGATGAAAAAGTACTGGAGCAAATGTGGCAGCAGGCCGGGCAACTCCTTTCGCAATACAGGGAGGCCCAGCAAACCAATCGTAATATATGGAAAGAAACGGACTGCGACTCCCTGCCTTTGCCAGAGACGGAACAAGGCATAACGCTAACCTGCCGCACCTCTGCCGAGGCCTTTTGCGCTTTTTTTGAAAATGGACGGCCCTTTTACTGCCGGCTTACGAACGGCTCGTTGGAACTGCAGAGCAACCGCTGGGGCTCCTCGCTCACACTTACCCGCTATGACAATGCTCTGCGTCCGCTGTTCCAACGCTATTACGCTAACGGGACATTGAGCCGCAGTGTTGACTTTAACTATACCAAAAACCAAGTCACCCGCGTCTGGATGGACAAAGATCAAATTCGCCTCTACCAGGAAAACACCTCCGGAAAAATCCTTAATAAATTTTATTTCCGCCCTGGCAAGCCCTATATTCAATACCCACAGGGAAATGATATGGGGGAAAGAAACGGGCCATGGGAAGAAAAAGACGGGCGGATTTATATTGACGGCGTTTTCCTGTATACGCTGCCGGCATCGCGGACGCAGCCGGATTTCTGCACGCTGTTTGCCGGTGCTTGTGCACAAAATACACAGCCGGCGGAAGAATTGCTATAATAAATAAAACTTCATTTACAGAGGACTTTATGGAAGGCATTAACGAATTTATCAGCAAAGGCAAAACCGAAATGGCCGGACATGTGGAAAAACTGCGCCAGGACCTGGCCACCATACGCACGGGCCGCGCCAGCGCACAGCTGCTGGAAAATATCCGCGTGGAATATTACGGCACGCCCACGCCGCTTAAACAGATGGCCATGATTAACGTGCTGGACGCCAAAACGCTGGAAATACAGCCGTGGGACATTTCTTCTTTAAACGATATTGACAAAGCCCTGCAAAAGGCCGACCTGGGCGCCAGCCCGGTAAACGACGGCAAAGTGGTGCGCATTACCCTGCCTTCCATGACCGAAGACCGCCGCAAAACGCTGGCCAAAAACATCGCCAAAATGAGCGAAGACTTCAAAGTGGCCGTGCGCAACACCCGCCGCGACATTTTGGAAAAAGTCAAAAAAGCCCAAAAAGCCGGCGAAGTAACCGAAGACGACCTCAAACGCTACGAGGCCGACGTGCAAAAAGCCACCGACGCCAATATTGCTAACATTGACAAACTGGTGGCTGACAAAGAAGCCGAAATTATGAAAGTGTGATTTCACGGGATACCATGAAAAAAGGCCGTTTTGACAACGGCCTTTTTTCATATATATCGACAGACGATGAGGGAAGCAAACACTGCCCGGAAATTAAAATTCACTGTCGGAATATTCCCAGCCCTGGGACTCCAAAGACTTACATATGCGCCGGCCCACATCCGTCAGCTGAGTAAAACAAGTTTGATTCCAGTCCCCCCCGCCGGATGACGCCCCCGACCCAAACACCAGGGCATATTCATTATTAGGCTGTCTGTAAATCTCACATCCACAGGATATAGAGCTGCAGGCACAACCATAATATTCAAAATATTTGGTAAAGTAGGAAGGAACGTCCCCCCCGCCGCCCCCCCAGGAGCCGCCCTGTATCGCTCCGGCTTCCGTCATATCCTGCAAACTGACGGTTGTGGACGGGGCGCCGCCGTTGGCCAGCAAATATAGGTCCATATTTTGCTGAATGGTTTTTGCATTTTGCAACACTTCCGCCACGCGGGCCTTTTCCACCGCCGCGGTATACTGCGGCAGGGCAATGGCCGACAATATGCCGATAATCAACACCACCACCAATAATTCTATGAGTGTAAAACCTTTTTTCATTTTTTACTCCTAAAATAGCAATAAACAAACAAAAACACGGCACAACAAATTTTATTTGTTGCCCTATATAGGGTATCAAAAAAAAACGAGTCAAGGCTGCCCTGTTTTAACGGCCAAAAAGGCCTATCAAAAAAAGGCCACGGCAAACGGCCATAAAGCGCAAATGCTGAAATAAATCCAACCTGACTTTGTTTGTATTCCTCACGCCGGCCCCGAAGGCGGAGGCCCGCAGGGCCCGGGGCTTTTCCGCCGCAACGGCGTTTGTACAACGGGGCCGGCGACGGAAGATGTCCGGCCGCAGCCCCCGGAAAGACCAAAGAAAACTCCTTTTCCCTGAAAAAGAAAAGAGGTTTTCATTTTTCCCAAATTTCCCGCCGAAAAGCGGAAAAAGCCAACGGCTTTATTCCGCCCCCTCCAGCATTTTTTCTTCGGCAATGGCCGCGCGCTTGCGCAGATGGTGCACCAGGATTTTCTTGCGCAGGCGCAGGGATTTGGGGGTAATTTCCACCAGTTCGTCTGGCGCGATATATTCCACCGCCTGTTCCAGGCTCATGCGCCGCGGCGGAGTCAGCGTATAGGACTCGTCACTGGACGAACTGCGCATATTGCTTAAATGTTTGGCCTTGCAGGGATTGACCACCAGGTCATTGTCGCGGGAGTTTTCCCCCACGATTTCGCCGGCGTATACTTTTTCGCCCGGGCCGAGGAAAAGCTCCCCTCCGTTCTCCAGCGCAAACAGCGCGTATGCCGTGGTAACACCGTCCTCTTTGGCCACCAGCACGCCGTTGTGGCGCAGAGGCGGCAAATTGACTTTGGGATAAAAGCCCTGAAAGCTGTGGTGCATAATGCCCGTGCCGCGCGTGCCGGTTAAGAAATCATTTTTAAAGCCGATCAGCGCGCGCGAAGGGATTAAATATTCCAGCCGCAGGCGGTCCTGCCCTTCGGCCACCATATTTTCCAGCCGCGCCGCACGCTGGCCCACCAGCGTAAATACCGCGCCCTGGTATTCGGACTTAATGTCCAGCACCAGGTATTCCATAGGCTCCAAAATCTGCCCGTTTTCTTCTTTATAAATCACTTCCGGTGAAGATACCGCCAGCTCAAAGCCTTCGCGGCGCATATTTTCAATCAGCACCGTCAAATGCAGCTCCCCGCGGCCATACACTTTAAATTTCCCCTCGCCTTCCAACGGCACCACTTTTAGCCCCACATTGGTCTGGGCTTCTTTTTCCAAGCGGTTTTTCAGGTGGCGGCTGGTAATAAATTTGCCTTCCTGTCCGGCAAAGGGGCTGTCATTGACCATAAAGTCCATGGACATTGTGGGCTCGTCTATGGCCAGAGGCGGCAGCGGCATGGGGAAATCCGGCTGGCACACCGTATCCCCCACATCCACGCCTTCCAAGCCGGCAATGGATACAATATCGCCTGCCATGGCCTGTTCCACTTCTTTTTTGCCCAAGCCTTCAAACATTTCAATTTTAACGGCCTTGGCGGGCGTCTGCGTGCCGTCGTGATGAATCAGCACCACATTCTGCCCGCGCGAAATCTTGCCGGCCAAAATACGCCCGATGCCCACATGGCCCAGGAAATTGTTGTAATCCAGCATGGTTACCTGCATTTGCAGCGGGTCGTTGGGCATGGCTACCGGTGCGGGTACATGGGAAATAATCGTGTCCAGCAGCGGGGCGATATCTTTCCCTTTTTCTTCCATTTTGGTGCTGGCCCAGCCTTCGCGGCCGGAAGCGTAGAGAATAGGGAAATCCAGCTGTTCGTCGGTGGCGCCCAGCTCCATAAACAGGTTAAATACGTCGTCCACCACTTCGCTGGGGCGAACATGTTCGCGGTCCATTTTATTAATTACCACAATTGGGCGCAGCCCCAAAGCCAAGGCTTTGCGCAGGACGAAACGGGTCTGCGGCATGGGGCCTTCCACGGCGTCCACCATCAAAATGGCGCCGTCCACCATGCGCAGCACGCGCTCCACTTCGCTGCCGAAGTCGGCATGGCCCGGGGTGTCTACGATATTAATGGTGTGGCCTTTGTATTTGACGGAGGTGCACTTGGCCAAAATGGTGATGCCGCGCTCACGCTCCAGCGGATTGGAGTCCAGCACGGTTTCCTGCGCCTGGTCTTCTTTTACGTTAAACTCGCCGGCCAGCTTTAACAGCGCGTCTACGACGGTGGTTTTGCCGTGGTCCACGTGGGCGATAATGGCCACGTTGCGCACGTCACTGCGAACATTACTCATAAATTTTTTTTCTTCCCTACATTCAGATTTCCGCAAAAAACAACATCACCGATACGCATGAGGTTTTCATCCGCGGGCGGCCCCGCAATATTACTTGGCTTTGCAGATAACATATTTTACCATTTTTCGCGCGCGTACAGGAAAGAGCCCGGGCGGGTTTCTTTTGAGGCGGAAAATTTTTATAATAAGTCTATGGAAAGACTGATACACATCCTGCTCGGCGTGGCACTGGTATACGGCGTGTATGCGCTGGGCATGAAAAACTGGGATTACGTTTCCGAAGCCAAACGCCAGGAGCTGGAGACCTGTCTGCGGGAAAAGGGTCTGTCGTCCAAGTATTATTTCATTGCGGCATGGCAGCTGTTTTTGATGAACCTGCTGTGCGGAGGGCTTTTTGTGTTCTACTGGTCCTATAAACAATGGCAGGCCGTGCGCGCGGGGTATAAAAGCACCCGATCACCCGCACCAAAAGGAAGCCCTTTCCTGCGCAGTTTGTTTACATTTGTCACTTTTTACCAATTTAATTCCATCTTAAACCGCACCTGTCTGTATATGCACAAAAGGCCGTCCCTGCCGGCGGTATTTTGGGGGACAGTCCTGTGGGCGGGCGCGGCGGCGGCTTTGATACCGGCACTGCCTGCATTTTGGCGCATACTGGGCGGGATTTTATTCGTTTTGGCCCCGTGCGTTTTGCAGCGCCACATCAACCGGCTCCCAAAACACCTCCCCCCTGTGCGGCTGAAAGCGGCGGAACTTTTTTTGCTGCCCGTTTCCTGGCTGATATGGACGGGCGGATACGCTTTGGTGCGCATGCTTATTCAGCCATAATACACCAACTGTTTTCTCTTCTTAAAATGTGCGGCGGACGGCCACTCCAAACCTTTTGGAAAATATCCTAAAAGCAACGGCGGATAAAACGTAAAGTTTTATCCGCCGTGCGTAAATACAAGCAACTGAAGAAGCCGTTATTACTTGGCTTCGGAGACGGCCACCGCTACGGCCACCGTCGCCCCCACCATCGGGTTGTTGCCCATACCGATCAGGCCCATCATTTCCACGTGCGCCGGCACGGAGGAAGAACCCGCAAACTGCGCATCGCTGTGCATGCGGCCCATGGTGTCGGTCATGCCGTAAGAGGCAGGGCCCGCGGCCATATTGTCCGGGTGCAGCGTGCGGCCCGTGCCGCCGCCGGAAGCCACGGAGAAATATTTTTTGCCGTTTTCAATGGCCCATTTCTTGTACGTCCCGGCCACAGGGTGCTGGAAGCGGGTCGGGTTGGTGGAGTTGCCGGTAATGGACACGTCCACGCCTTCATGGCGCATAATGGCCACGCCTTCGTTGACGTCATCGGCGCCGTAGCATTTCACTTTGGCTCTGTCCCCGTCGGAGAAGGCCTTTTCGCTGACGATTTTCAGCTCGCCGGTTTTGTAATCATATTCCGTTTCCACGGAGGTAAAACCGTTGATGCGGGAAATGATGTAAGCGGCGTCTTTGCCCAAACCGTTCAAAATGACGCGCAGCGGCGTTTTGCGCACTTTGTTGGCCGTGCGGGCGATGCCGATGGCGCCTTCCGCGGCGGCGAAACTTTCATGGCCGGCCAGGAAGCAGAAGCATTTGGTTTCTTCGCGCAGCAGCATGGCGCCCAGATTGCCGTGGCCAAGGCCCACGGCGCGCTGGTCGGCCACCGAGCCCGGAATGCAGAAGCTCTGCAGGCCCAGGCCGATTTTTTCGGCCGCTTCGGCAGCAGTTTTTACGCCGGATTTAATGGCGATGGCCGCGCCGACGGTATAAGCCCAGACGGCATTGTCAAAAGCGATGGGCTGAATGCCTTTGACGATTTTTTCCACGTCAATGCCTTTGTCCAGGCAGATTTTGCGCGCTTCTTCCAAATCTTTAATGCCGGCTTCTTTCAAAGCGGCGTTGATTTTGTCAATTCTTCTTTCGTATCCTTCAAACGTAATCATAGTCACTCTCCTGGGCTTACTCTTTGCGGGGGTCAATTTTCTTGACGGCCTCGTCAAAGCGGCCGTAGGTTTTGACGTTGTCTTCAAAGGCTTTTTTCGCGTCGGTGCCGTTTTTGATGGCGTCCATCATTTTGCCCAGGTTCACGAATTTGTAGCCGATGATCTCATTGTTTTTGTCCAGGCCGATTTCCAACACATAGCCTTCGGCCATTTCCAGGTAGCGGGGGCCTTTGGCTTCGGTGCCGTACATCGTGCCCACCTGGCTGCGGTGGCCTTTGCCCAGGTCTTCCATGCCGGCGCCGATGGGCAGGCCGTCATCGGAAAACGCGCTCTGCGTGCGGCCGTATACGATTTGCAGGAACAGCTCGCGCATGGCAGTGTTAATCGCGTCACACACCAGGTCGGAGTTCAGGGCTTCCAAAATAGTTTTGCCCGGCAGGATTTCCGCAGCCATGGCGGCGGAATGCGTCATGCCGGAGCAGCCCAAGGTTTCCACCAACGCTTCTTTGATCACGCCGTTTTTGACGTTGAGCGTCAGTTTGCAGGCGCCCTGCTGGGGCGCACACCAACCCACACCGTGGGTCAGACCGCTGATATCGGTAATTTGTTTGGCTTTAACCCATTTTCCTTCTTCGGGAATCGGGGCCGGATCATGCTTGGCGCCTTTGCAGACGCAGCACATTTCTTTTACTTCGGGGGTGCATTTTTCGCAGCTCATGAGGTCTCCTAAATAAGAGTAATAAATCTTACGTTTATATTTTACAAAATCCAATGCGCACAAAAAAGCCCGCCCAAGGGCGGGGCTTTTTAACTGCGGTAAAGCGGGACGATTATTTTTGCGGGGCCGCCTCTTTCAAAAGATTGGCAATTTCCGCATAGCCGTTTTTATCTGCATACTTTCTATCTGCATACTCTGCAAACATCAATGCCGTTATGCCGTTTTTATTTTGCATATTTACATCTGCGCCCGCCTGTAAAAGCAGACGCACCACTTCCGCAGGCCCTTCTATACTGGCAAACATCAATGCCGTCCTGCCCTCTTTATCCGTCGCATTCACATTTGCACCGGCTCGCAAAAGCAGCTGGACAGCTTCCGTTTGCCCCATTATGCTTGCCATCATTAACGCCGTCCTGCCCTCTTTATCCGTCGCATTCACATTTGCCCCGGCTTGCAGAAGCAGCTGTACTTCTTCCGTATACCCTCCGGGGGAGGCCAACATTAGGACCGTCCAGCCCTCATCATCCACCGCATTCACATTTGCACCTGCCTGCAAAAGCAACCGCACTATGTCCGCATCATTTGCAAACATCAATGCCGTCCAGCCCTCATCATCCACCGCATTCACATTTGCACCGGCTTGTAAGAGCAACTTTACAACATCCGCATGCCCTTCTTGGGAGGCCGACATTAAGTCCGTCTGCCCATTTTTATCCGGCGTATTCACATCCGCCCCGGCTCGCAAAAGCAGTTGTGCTATTTCCGTTTGCCCCATTACACTGGCACCCCTCAAGGCTGTTGCCCCCTCATCATCCACCGCATTCACATTTGCACCTGCCTGCAAAAGCAACCGCACTATGTCCGCATCATTTGCAATCATCAATGCCGTCCAGCCCTCATCATCCGTCGCATTCACATTTGCACCAGCTTGCAAGAGCAACTTTACGACATCCGCATGCCCTTCTTGGCAGGCCGACATTAAGACCGTCCAACCTTCCTTGTCCGCAGCATTCACATCCGCGCCAGACTGCAAAAGCAGTTTAACCACATCCGCATGCCCGTCTGAGGCAAACAACAACGCTGTCCAGCCATCTTTATCCGCTGCATTGACATCCGCCCCGGCCTGCAAAAGCAGTTTAACCACATCCGCATGCCCCAAGGCGCTTGCATACATCAATGCTGTTATCCCGTCTTGATCTGCTGCATTCACATCCGCTCCGGCTTGCAAGAGCAACTTTACGACATCCGCATGCCCTTCTTGGCAGGCCGACATTAAGACCGTCCATCCTTCCTTCCCCGCAGTATTGACATCCGCCCCGGCCTGCAAAAGCAGTTTAACCACATCCGCATGCCCGTTGAAGGCAGCTGCCATCAACGCCGTCTCATTCTCTAAACTCGCCGCATTCACATCCGCACCGGCCTGTAACAGCAGTATCACTTTATCCGCATTCCCCAATTCGGCGGCAGCCGTCAGGGCCGTAAAACCATATTGATTGGTTTTATTCGGATCGGCGCCAGCATCCAGCAGTAATTGGACAATTTCCGCATCCTCCGCAATTTTCAGCGGAGCATCTCTCTGATATAAGTCCGACACGTCGGGTTTGGCACCCGCATTCAATAACAGCCGGACGATATCCGCATGGTTCTGCTGAGAGGCCTGCCTCAGCGGTGTAATGCCGCCTTTTTCAGTGGAGGCATTGACATCAGCGCCGGCTTGCAAGAGCAACTTTACGACATCCGCATGCCCGTTCTGGGCGGCCAATATCAGCGGCGTCCATCCGTCATCCCCGTCTATGTCCGTGCTTACGTCCGGGTTGGCCCCGCGCTGTAATAACGCTTTCACCTTGCCGGCCCGTCCTTCTTGCGCCGCAGAAAGCAATTGAAAGTCCGTATCCCCGCAGCCACAAAATAATACGGTCGCCAAAAATAAGAATAAGAATTTTTTCATGTTTTTCTCCTTTATTGTCTTATAACAAAACCATTCGCCTTTTGACAAGCACCTTCCCAGCAGCTGTCCTTTTTTCTCGTCAAAAAACCATATTTCAGAGCGGTTTATAGCCTCCCAAAACCCGTCAGATATAAAAATATATCAAAAAAAAAAAACGGCGCAAGGCGGGTAGTCGTTTCAGTCCAAAAACAGCAAAAATACAACTACCCTTACCCCAAAAACCAGACGCCGGGGGTTGCTTTTTTACGCCAACCTTTTTACAATGAGGAATACACCAGCCAAAAGGAGAACACCATGACCCTGAACATACCGACCGACCAGCTGCCCACTTCCACTTTTACCTGCGGCCCCAGCCAGGGGCACCCTGTCGTGCGTGAAACGCCGCTGTATAAAACGGCTTTTGAGCGCAGCCACCGCGCCAAAGACATTTCCACTGACGGCTTATATAAAGAAGCCGGCGACAACCTGCGCCAGCTCCTGTCCCTGCCGGACGATTACACCGTGATTTTCTTCATGGGCGGTGCGACGCCGGCGCTGGACGCCGTGGCCTGGAGTCTGACGACCAATTCCATTTCCGGCTTAAGTTTCGGGGCATTCTCCAAACTCTGGTGCAAAAAAATCGCTTCCTGCCTGGAAGACAGCGTTAAAAAAGATTTCAAAGAAGCCGCGGAAGGCGAGTTTTTCCCCAAAGAAAAACCCGACTACAACGCCAGCCTGGTGGTGCTGACGCCCAATGAAACCTCCACGGGCACGCAAATCCCCAATGAATATTTGGAAGAAGCCTGGCGCGCCAAAGGCAAAGACACGCTGATAGCCTGGGACTGCACCTCCTGCGCCGGCGGCCGCCTGCTGCCGCGGAATCAATTTGACGTGATGGTCTTCTCCATGCAAAAATGTTTCGGCGTAGGCGGCGGGAGCAGCGTGATTATTATGAGCCCCGCGGCGGTCAAACGCATAGAAGAAGCCAAAAAATACCGCCGTATCCCGTACTCTTTGGACCTGACCGAAGCCGTCAAAAAAGCCCAGGAAAAGGCCCAAACCGTCAACACCCCCAGCACCACCAATATTTGGATGTTCAACGAAGCGTGCAAATGGATGAACGAAAACGGCGGGCTGAAAGCCATGGACGCTCTGTGCCGCACGCATTACGATTACCTGATGAAATGGGTCAGCAGCACCGACTGGCTGGCCCCGCTGATTAAAGACGAAGCGCACCGCTCTTACACCACGCTGACTCTGGAAATCACGGACCCGAAAATAGACTGCGCCGAAATCAGCAAAGCTTTAAAAGCCACCGGCCTGCCGAACCTGCAGGACGGGATTAAAAAATATTCTTCCGTCAAACAAAACTCGCTGCGCATCGCCTGCTTCCCGTTTGTGGACATTCACGGCACGCAGCAATACGAAAAACTGACCAAAGCCGTGGACGCTATCGTGGCGCAGCTGCGCAAGGAGACCAAATGAACATTTTAATCGCGGATAAATTCCCCTCCCGCTGGGCCGAAGAACTGGCCAAACAGGGGCATAAAATTACCTCCGATCCGTCTTTGGACGAAAACTCCCTGGTCGGGGCTATAGCGGACGAAGACATACTCATCGTACGCAGCACCAAAGTACCGGCCGCCGTTATAGACGCGGGCAAAAAATTAAAACTCATTATCCGCGCCGGGGCGGGCACCAACACCATTGACGTCAAACATGCCGCCGAAAAAGGCGTGGCGGTGTGCAACTGCCCGGGCACCAACTCCGTCGCCGTGGCGGAGCTGACCCTGGGGCTTATTTTGGCACTGGACCGGCGCATTTACCACAACACCAAAGACCTGCGCGAAGGCAAATGGAACAAAAGCGAATACGGCAAGGCCAAGGGGCTTTACGGGCGCACGCTGGGTATTATCGGGCTGGGCGCTATCGGCAAAGAGGTGGCCAAACGGGCCGAAGCATTCGGCATGAACGTGGTGGCCTATGACCCCAACGACAAAGCCGATGATTTCCGCGCCGCCGGCGTAACGCCGGAGCCGGATATTTACACGCTGGCCGGCATGTGCGATGTGATTACGGTGCACGTGCCCGAAACGCCGCAAACCAAAGGCCTCTTTAACAAAAAATTTTTTGACACGATGAAAGACGGGGCTATTTTCATCAACGCCGCGCGCGGCGGGCTGGTGGTGGCCAAAGATTTGGCCGAGGCCGTCAAAACCAAAGGCATTAAAGCGGGCCTGGACGTATATGAAACTGAGCCCAAAGCCAACGACACGGCTTTTGATTACTCCCCCTACGCCGGAGCCGAAAACATTTACGGTACGCATCACATCGGCGCCAGCACGGACCAGGCGCAGGACGCGGTGGCGCAGTGCACGGTGCAAATCATTAATGAATACGCCGCGACGGGCAAATTTTTGCACAAGGTGAACTAAATGGCTACCGTAAAACCTTTCCGGGGGTACCGCCCCGACGGCCGCGCCGAACAGGTGGCGTGCCCGCCTTATGACGTGATTAACTCGCGCGAAGCGCGCGAAATGGCCCGGGGCAATCCGCTTTCTTTCCTGCATGTGGAAAAGCCGGAAATTGACCTGCCCGAAAGCGTGGATTTATACGACGGGCAGGTATACGACAAGGGCCGTGAAAACCTGGATAAATTCATGGAGCGCGGCATTTTAAAACAGGACAGCAAGCCCTGCTTTTACATTTACGCGCAAACCATGGACGGACGCACGCAGTACGGCCTGGTGGCCATCGTCAGCGCGGAGGAATACGACCGGGGCATTATCCGCAAACACGAACTGACGCGCAAAGACAAAGAGGCGGACCGCACGCGGCATGTGGACACCTTGAACGCCACCACGGGCCCCGTATTCCTGACCTATCCGGACCAAAAGCCCATGGACGAACTGGTGCAAAAAATTACGCAAAAAACCCCTGCCTATGATTTTACCGCGACGGACGGCATCGGCCACACGCTGTGGGTCATGGACGACGACAAGGACATAGCCGCCGTGCGCCAGATTTTCAACGCGCTGCCCGTGCTCTACATCGCCGACGGGCATCACCGCTCCGCCTCCGCCGCCAATGTGGCGCGCAAACGTAAAGCGGAAAACCCGCACCATACGGGGCAGGAAAATTATAATTTTTTCCTGGCGGTTATTTTCCCCGCAGGGCAGCTGCATGTGATGGATTACAACCGCCTGGTCAAAGATTTAAACGGGCGGAGCAAAGAGCAGTTTCTGCGGGAAATCAGCGAAAAATTTGACGTAGACGCCAGCGGAAAAGCGCGCCCCGAAAAACGCCATCAGTTCGGCATGTATTTGGACGGGCAGTGGTATACGCTGACGGCCAAAGCGGGCACTTTTGACGAAGCTGACCCCGTAGGCGCGCTGGACGTGAGCATTTTGCAAAACAACCTGCTCGCCCCCGTACTGGGCATAGGGGACCCGCGCACGGATAAGCGCATTAACTTCGTAGGCGGCATACGCGGGCTGAAAGAGCTGGAAAAACGCGTAAACGGCGGCGAATACGCCGTGGCTTTTGCCATGTTCCCCACTTCCATGCAAGAACTGATGAAAGTGGCCGACGCCCGCCTGATTATGCCCCCCAAATCCACCTGGTTTGAGCCCAAACTGCGCAGCGGCCTGGTAACCTATAAGTTCTAGCCACACTCAAGCATGCCAAAATCCCCGCCTCTCGGCGGGGATTTCAAATTCTGTAAACTTACTTTATAAACGCAGGCGATTTATTTTTGTTCCGGCACGGCGGGCGCAGACTGTGCTTCCTGCGTATTTTCCTGCGGATTTTCAAACAAAGGTCCGCAGGCGCAGCCGGTTTGCGTTTCGCCTTCGGCGCAGTTGCGCGCCATTTCGGCCTGGCAGGTGGCTCCGGAGGCGTCATCAGCCGCCTGTGCGGCAGGTTCCTGCGAGGCCTGCTGTTGGGCCGCATTTACGTCCGCGGCGGCAGGGCCATTGTTTTCCGCCGCAGCGGGCGCTTCGGCAGAAGTATTGGCAGGCTGTTCGGCATTTTGTACAGCCGGCACTTCTACAGGCGCGGTCTGCACAACTTCCGTCACGGTTTCAGTCACTTCCGTGCCGGCGGCATTTTGGTTTACCGTCGCTTCCGTCAGCACCACTGCCGCGGCTTCGGCGGCAGGAACGGAAACGGGTTCGGCCTTTTTCTGCACGGGCTGGTCGGCCGGGCGCGGGCGCAGGGTTACTTTGCGCCACTGGCCTTCGCCTTCGGAAACGGTAATGACAAATTCATTGTTTTCCGCCGCGCGGTGTATATAGCGGCGCAGCTGTGCGCTCATCGGGCGGAAGCGGTACACGCTGTAACCGTTTTTAATTTGGTTAATGCCGTATTCCAAATCGGCATTGATTTTGTCTTCAGCCTTGCGCCAGTAATTCTGCGTATCGGCAATGACGGAGATGGGCTTGTCAAAATGGCGGCTGACGCTTAACGTAGCCAAATACTGCAAAGATTCCAGCGTTTTGCCTTCTTTGCCAATGACGATGGCCGGATGGTCGCAGTCAAAAGTCAGCAAAATGCGCTGCTGTTTTTCGTCCCACCAGGCGTTTAAATTTTCCACTTTCACGCCCATATGCTCCAGCACATTGGCCAAATAGTCTTTGGCCTCCTGCAACGGGGCTTTGAGGAAATCGGGGATAACGGCGTTCTGGATTTCCTGGCTGGGCAGCAGCTGGGCTTCATTGGCCTTGGGGGCTTTGTCCGCCGCAGCGCTGCGGCGCGCACCGTAGGCACGGCGGCCGCCGCGTTTGATTTCACGCACGCCCGATTCTTCGCTCTTGCGGGAGCGGGAAGAAGAACGCCCCCCGCGGCCGCGGCCGGAAGAAGAACGTTTCTTTTTGGGCACGTCCATATAAATCTGCGCGTCCAAATTGTCAGACACCCAGCGTTTCTGACGCAGTTCCACCACGGCCGGACGCGCGCCTATGCCCAAAAAGCCCTTGCGCGGGTTTTCCAGCACGGTCACTTCCACCTGGTCGCGGCGCAAACCCATTTTTTTCAGGCCTTTTTCAATGGCCTCGGATACTTCTTTAGCTTCTACTTTTACTTTATGCGGCATAAAAACTCCTTATTTCGCATTGGCGATTTTTTTGTTGGCCAGGGTCTGAATACCAAAGGTAATCAGGCTGTTGGTCAGCCAGTACAGCACCAGGCCGGACGGAAAGTTCATAAACAGCAGCGTAAAAAGAAGCGGCATGTATTTAAACATGGCGGCCTGGGCGGGGTCCATGCCCGAAGGCAGGGCCGAACGCTGCTGGAAAAACATTACAGCGCCCATCAGAATGGGCAATATATAGTACGGATCTTTGGAAGACAAATCCGTAATCCACCAAATAAACTTCGCCCCGTGCAAAGACCAGGACGTGCGCAGTGCATTAAACAACGCCAGGAAAATAGGCAGCTGAACCAGCAGCGGCAGACAGCCCGAAAACGGGTTGACGCCGTGCTTTTGGTACAGGGCCATCATTTCGCGGTTGAGCATTTCCGCATTATTTTTATACTTATCCTGCAGGCGTTTCATTTCTGGCTGCAGCTTGCGCATTTTCGCGCTGGATTTGAGCGACATCAGCGTAAATTTAAACAGTATCAGCTGCAGCAGCACCGTCAGCATGATAATAGCCACGCCGTAATTGCCCGTCCAGCTGTAGAACAGCTCCAGCACATTGCGTGCCAGACGCCCCAGCGCACCGAAAAAACCGAACTCTATGCTGCGGCCCAAATGGTAGGGCAGTTTTTCAAACGCCTGGTAATCCTTGGGGCCGAAGTAAAAATCCGACTCCAGGGTCAGGGAGGATTTGGCCCCCAGTTCCCGCGCGGGGACATTAATTTGCAGCTGCGGCCCTTTCACTTCCCCCTCGCCGAACAAACCCCACAGGCGTTTGCGCGTGGTAACCACCTGCTTATCGGTCGCCAGCGTGCCGGCGGTCCAGTTCTGCGGGATGAGCACGCTTAAAAAGTAGCGGTTCTGCACGCCGGCCCAAATCCAGTCCTTTCCGGAGGCAGGAGAATCCTCACTGTCGGTAAACTCGACCAGCGTCGGATTCTTTTTGCCGGGTTCCTGCGTCAGATAAACAGCTTTGCTTTCGCGTTCATTGTCGGAAAGTTCGCTCTGGGTGGTGGAAAGGCCCGGGCCGAAATTAAAATCAAAAGCCGGCAGGGCCACATCATGTTCGTTTTTGTTGTTAAACGTCAGGGACAAGTTGTTAATCCCGTTTTCGTTAAAGCGGTAGGTCTTGATGACTTCCACTCCCGCAGACGGGCGGGCAGTAAAAGTAATGGAATCCTGGGTACGCTGTGCCTCTGCAAAATCCAGCTGCGGCAGGGTGGCGAAATAGCCTTCGCCTTTATACGGGGTCAGGTCCAAATCGCCCGTTACGTCGCGGAACAGATAGGTTTTAATGCCTGCGCCTTTGGAAGAGAAGGTAATTTGCGCGCTCGGAGCGTCAAAAGTAATCAGTTCTTCAGGCAGGGCGGCAGCCGCGGTTTTGGACACGGCGGCCGGAGTTACGGCCGTTTCGCCGGAGAGGGCCGCTTCTTGTTTGGCCTGCTCCAGCTGCTGCTCAGCGGTCTGCTGTTCTTTCTGCATGCGCGGGATAACGACAAACTGATTATATCCCGTCAGCACCAGCAGAAACAACAAAGCCGCGAGTAAAAAATTTCGGTTCATAAAATCCTCTGAATCAGCCGCCTGGGCGGCGGACTTCTTCATCGGGCTTTCACGACGCGGGAAAACGGGCGTTTAAGGTACGGGGTCGTAACCGCCCGCATGAAAAGGGTGGCATTTGCCCAGCCTGCGGGCTGAGAGCCACACCCCCTTAAAAACCCCGTATTTGGTTATTGCCTCTTTGGCGTACTGACTGCAGGTGGGCGTAAAACGGCAAGCCCCGCGCGGCCCCAGCAGAGGCCGCACCAGCAGCATAAAAATATTTAGCAAAAAAAGCAGAACCTTTCTGCCTGCCAGCGAAATTTTATTCATGTGTTTGCGCGGGACCTTGGCCCGCGGGGGCCGGCGCCAGGCCGGCCTGCCGGCACAGGCTTAAAACGGCGTTTTCCGCCGCGTCGGCCGTGGCCAGACATTCGCTGTCTCGGGGGCTGAACACATAGTCCACCCCGCTTTGCAATCTTTCCCGGTTCAGTCGGAAAGCTTCTCGAAGAAGCCTCTTGACGCGGTTTCTGACAACCGCGTTTCCCAGTTTCCTGGATACGACAAGCCCCAAACGTCTGTCTTCTTTTCCCAGCGGGGCCGGCTTCCACCACAGCACCAGGCCGAAGCCCTGTATTTTCCGTCCGGTCTGTATCACGTTTTTAAAATCGTTTTTCAAATGCAGACGGCGGCTGCGGGGCAAGCCCTGGGAAAACATATATTAGGCCCGGATCAGCTCGTGGCGGCCTTTGGCGCGTCTGGCGCTGAGGACTTTGCGGCCGCCGGCGGTGGCCATGCGGGCGCGGAATCCGATGTGTTTGGCTCTTTTGGCTTTGTTAGGTCTGTATGTAGGTAACATGCTTCTCTTTATACGGGCGGAAACGCAACGGCCGTTTCAGGCCCGTACACTCCTGTTATTAAGTTAAATTCTCCTTTGGCGCATAAAAACGGCACAAAAAAGGACCCATATATTATAACTTATCCGCGGGGCGCTGTCCAACGGGTTTTTTGCCTCCGGCGCGCGGGAAGGCTTCAAATTTGCTACAGTGAATATATGATATTTACTGACTCGGGCATTGTGCTTTTCCGCCAGGACTTCCGCGAAGCAGACCGTATTATTGCGCTTTACACGCTGCAGCACGGGCGCATCAACCTGCGCCTGCCCGGGGTCAACCGCGCAAAAGGCAAACTCAAAGCCTTAAGCGAGCCCTTCACCTGCGCCGCATACCGCATTTATGCGCGCAGCGGCAATGTGCTGGGTACGGTAACGGGCGGGAAAATCGCGCATGTTTTCCCCCATATCCGCCAAGACCTCAAACGCCAGACGCTGGCTTTTCACTTCTGCGAACTGATGATGCGCCTGACGCCGCCGCACCAGCCCAGCGCCGAAAAATACCGATTACTTTTGCAAGCGCTGACGGAGCTGGATTTGGGGCAGCCCAATGCGGCCTTTGCACCGGCTTTTACACTGCGCCTGATGGCGGCGGCGGGCTTTGGATTAGACCGCCCCGTCCTGCAAATCACGCCGCAGTTCTGGCAACGTATGCATGAGGATGAATTTTCTGCGCTGAACTTTACGGACGCGGAAGACCTGTTGTCTTTAAGCAAATGCAACGAAGTTTGCCGCCGCTTTTTAAACGGCTATTTAAATTACCCGCTGCAAACGTTAAAGCCTTTCGGCCTGGCCGATGAGGACCTGCCCGCCAAACCCGCCGCCCGGCCGGAGGAACCAAACGCGCAGGCCGGCGAAATGGCGGAACTGGTGCCCGCCCGCGCTCAGTAAGCCGCTCCTACAGCCGGGAAACGGGAAAACACTAATACGGATGCAAGCCCCTTTTGGCATATAAAATCCCCGCATAAGCGGGGATTTTATATTTTCCGCTAAAAGCAAACCGCCTGTTCAGGCCAGCACATCTTCCATTTCCCGCTGCATATCACACAAAGATTTGTAAATGCGAAAAGCATTGGCGCGCACGAAAGAATTGGGCTGTTTTAAATCGGGCACCACCACCGTACGCATGCCCGCCGATATGGCCGCCGTCGCGCCGGCGACGGAATCTTCTATGGCCAGGCACTGGCTTACGTCCGCACCCAAATTTTGCGCACTGCGCAAATAGACTTCGGGGTCCGGCTTGGGGTTTTCCACATGGTCAAAAGTTACAATGGAAGAAAAATACCTCTTCAGCCCCCCTTTTTCCAGCAGTATCTCCACCCAGCGGCTGATATTGGAAGTGGCCATGCCCAGTTTTAACCCCCGCTTGTGAAAATACTCTATTGTTTCTTTGGCGCAGGGTTTAAACGGCACATCATGCGCGGCAAAATACGCCTCCACATTGCGCGCGCACTGGTCATATAAATACTTTACGTCCACATCGCGGCCGAAATAACTTTTGACCAGTTTGGAAGAATCATTGACGCTCATGCCAATGCAGCTTTCAAAGAGTTCAAAGGTAAATTTCAGCCCCATGGGCTCGGCGGCCTGTTGGTAACATTTAAAATAAATGGGTTCGGTGGAAAAAATCGTACCGTCCATGTCAAAAATCACGCTGGTAATCATACGGGATATCTCTCTCTTAAACGGCGCAGGCCGCTTCCGTCGCTGCTGCACAAATACGGCAGCAGTTCCGTAATTTCCTGCGCGGGCTTGTCCCACCAGCACAGGCGAAGCAAAAACTCCACGCTTTCCGGTTCAAAACGCATACGCACCACGCGGGCCGGATTGCCGGCCGCCACCGCATAAGGAGGTATGTCTTTGGTTACGACGGAGCAGGCTCCGATAATCGCCCCGCTGCCGATATGCACGCCGGGCAGCACCGTAACATTCTGCCCCAGCCACACATCATGGCCCAGCACGGTGTCCCCTTTTAGGGGAAGGTCGGAAAGTGATGGAACGGAGGTTTCCCAGCCGCCGCCCAAAATATTAAACGGATAGGTGGACACGCTTTTTAAACGGTGGTTGGCCCCGTTCATCACAAATTCCACCCCTTTGCCTATGGCACAGAATTTGCCGATAATCAGCTTATCTGCCAAAAACGGATAATGATGAGTAACGTGCTTTTCAAAATCGTCCGCACCGGACGGGTCGTCATAATATGTATAATCCCCGACCACAATGTTCGGGTTTTTTACCACATTTTTAATAAAACATACCGACGGTACTGCGGGATTGGGAAAAGCGCTGTTCGGGTCCGGGCCATATCCTGGCATATATACTCCTTTTTGTTATTATAACAGTTTTACCGCGCACACGCAGGCAGGGCCGTATTTTATATAATATGGTTACTTATGAAATACGGCAAGAATTTTCAGGATATTATTTCTTCCTTAAACGAATACTGGAAGAAACAGGGCTGTATCCTGGTACAGCCTTATGACATGGAAAAAGGTGCGGGCACTTTCAACCCCGCCACCGTGTTGGGCGCGCTGACCAAAACGCCAGTCAACCGCGCTTATGTGGAGCCGTGCCGCCGCCCCGCCGACGGCCGCTACGGCGAAAATCCCAACCGCCTGGGCAAATATTACCAGTACCAGGTCATTATGAAGCCCGCCCCGGCCAATATACAGGAAATTTATTTAAATTCCTTAAAGGCCATCGGCCTGGACCCCAAAGAGCACGACGTGCGCTTTATTGAGGACGACTGGCAGTCCCCCACGCTGGGCGCCTCCGGCGTCGGCTGGGAAATCTGGCTAGACGGCATGGAAATTACGCAGTTTACCTATTTTCAAAACATGGCCGGATACGCCTTAAACCCCATCACCGTGGAAATCACCTACGGGCTGGAACGCATCGCCATGTACTGCCAGAAAGTGGACAATGTCTTTGACATTCGCTGGAACGACACCGTCACCTACCGCGAGGTGCACCAGGAAGGGGAGCGGCAGTTTTCGCATTATTATTTTGAAGAGTCCAATGTGGACCGCCTGCGCCGCGACATTGAGGAAAACGAAGCCGAATGCCACGCCCTATGCAAAAAGGGCCTGTATCTGCCGGCGTACGAATGCGCCATGCGCGTGTCGCACTATTTCAATATGCTGGAAGCGCGCGGCGCCATTTCCGTGTCCGACCGTACCAATATCATTACCAAAATCCGCAACCTGGCCAAAGCCTGCGCCAAGGTGTATGTGGACAGCGTGGAGCCCAAAGAAGAAAAGAAAGAGGAGGCTGCAAAATGAACGCATTTTTGGAAATCGGCTGCGAACATTTGCCTTCGCGCTTTGTCAAACCCGCCCTGGCCCAAATGGAAACGCTGGCCAAACAGCTCTTGGAAGAATACCGTATTTCGTATGAAAAGGCGGAGGCCTTCGGCACATACCGCCGCCTGTGCCTGATTATAGAAGGCGCGGCCGAAAAAGCCGCCGACGTGCAAAAAGAGGTCAAAGGCCCCCCGGCCAAACTGCTTAAAGACGCGCAGGGAAACTTTACCCCCCAGAGCGCGGGCTTTGCGCAGAAAAACGGCATTAAGCCAGAGAAACTAACCGTCAAAGAAACCGACAAAGGGCCGTTTATCTTCGCCGATTTGCACATCAAAGGCGAAAAGACCTTTAAACTCCTGCCGGAAATTTTTGTCAAAATCATTACGGGCATGGAATTTGCAAAAAATATGGTCTGGGAAGAAAGCGGCCTGAAGTGGGGCCGCCCTATACGCAGCCTGATCGGCCTGTGGGGCGAAAAAATCGTCCCCTTTGAAGTGGCGGGCGTCAAATCCGGCCGCAACACCTATCCGATTACGTCTTTCGGCCGCAAGCCCATTCGCGTGGAAAAAGCCGACAAAGACTATTACGTACAGTTGCTCAAATCCCAGCCGCAGCCCATTTTGGCGCTGCCGGAGGAACGGCGCGAAGCGCTTATCCGCGGCGTAATGGCCGAAGCCAAAGCGCGCGGTTATCACGCGGACCTGGACCAGGACCTTGTGGAAGAAACCGTCTATTTTACCGAGCATCCCGTGGCCGTGGGCGGAGATTTTGATTTGAAGTTTCTGACCCTGCCCAAAGAACTCATCACCACCGTGTTTAAAACGCAGCTGAAGATGTTCCCCGTTGTGGACGGCCGCAATGACATTCAGCCCTATTTTATTGCGGTGCGCGACGGCGTATCGGCCAACCAGACCGAAGTGCGTGAAGGCTTTAAAAAAGTCATGTCCGCGCGTCTGTCCGACGCGGTGTTCTTTTACGAAAATGACAAAAAAGAAAGCCTGGACCATTTCAAAAATAAACTGGCCGAACGCACCTTTGTGGAAGGACTGGGCACCATGCTGGATAAGTCCGACCGCACGCGGGAGCTGGCCATGTGGCTGTGCGACCGCCTGGGCGCACTGGACATTAAAGACAGCGTCACCTACGCTGCCGGATACGCCTATGCGGATTTGGCCAGCAGCGTGGTGTATGAATTTCCCGAGCTGCAAGGCTATATGGGCGGCCGCTATGCCGAGCTGGAAGGCCACCCCGAAGAAGGCCGCGCCATGGCGCAATTTTACTGGCCGCTGTCGTCCAATTCCGAACTGCCCGAAACCTTAATGGGCGCGCTGGTGTCTTTGGCCGGCAAGGTGGACACGCTGGCGGGCAACTTTTTAATCGGCCAAATCCCGACGGGAAGCGAGGATCCCTTCGCGCTGCGCCGCGCAGCTTACGGCGCGGTGCGCATCATGCTGGAAAAGGAGTTAAACGTCTCGCTTAAAGAGCTGACGGAGAAGGCACTGTCGCTCTACACGGGACGCGACGGGAAAAAAGCCGAAGAAGAACTGAAAAATTTCTTCTTCCAGCGTCTGTCGCTTATCCTGCAGCAGCGCGGCCACCGGGCCGGCACGGTGGAGGCGGTCAACGGTTGGTACGCCCTGCCGCTGGGCCGCGTGGAAAACTTGGTTGGCGTCCTGGACGCAGAACGCGACGGGGCGGATTTCAAAGCCGCCGCCGAAGCGGCCAAACGCGCCTGCAATATCCTGAAAAAAGCCGATTCCTCAGACGGGAAAGTGCAGGAAAGCCTGCTCCTGGAACCGGCGGAAAAAGAGCTTTTTGCCGCCCTGCAACAGGCGGAAAAAGAATTGTCCGCACCGGCCGCGGAAGATTTCCGTGCCCAGCTGCGGGTATTGGCTTCTTTTGCCGCTCCGCTGGCCCGGTTTTTTACCGATGTTATGGTAAACGCCGAGGATACGGCCGTGCGCCAAAACCGCCTGGCCCTGCTCACGCGTGTGCGCGCCGTGCTCACGCGGGGTATGGCAGACATTACCAGACTGTAAGTTTGATATACAAAAACCCCGTCTGAACAGGCGGGGTTTCAAAGTTTATAATTCTTTTAAAATACAGTCACAAAAGGAACTCCATCTTTTTTACTCAATCCAACAGCTATCCGCACCACAGAGATTGCGGCACAGTCTGGCTCCGCGCTCATATTCGTCAGAAAACGAATTGGTGAGGCAACGTATTTTACCCTCCTGTCCCGTTTCATGATCTAAGATGAATACATAAGGAGCAATTTTTCTTTTTCCGGAGCTGTCGGATGGATCTGTTGTCAGTACTGCCGCTACATTTTGGCCTGAAGAATGAATATAATCCACCTGTATATAGGGCGGACACTGAATCCAACTGCCACCTCCCTCGAGGGAAAACAATTTGAGGGGTAAGCTATATCCAACAGTTTAAGAGACTGCTGCCCGGGAGGATAATTGCCGTTAGCCAAATAATAACGCTCCAATGCGTCTTTTACTGCACGGGCTAATGGTACGCCGGACATCAGCCGAGCTTTGTCTACAGCTAGCTGGTATTGCGGCACGGCCACGGCGGCCAGGATACCGATGATTAGCACAACCACCAACAACTCTATAAGTGTAAATCCTTTTTTCATTTTTTTACCTCTGTCATGGAGTTTAAATGAGCAGATATTAACAGCAATGGCTTTTTATTTCGTCCATGTACAGGGTATCAAAAAAAAAATGAGTCAAGACGGAGGTGTTTTCACGGCAGGAAAGAACGATCAGTAAACGGCCCGGGCAAATGGGGCCGGGGCACAGCATCTTTACATCATCTTATAGAACGGCCTGGCCTAATATGGACAATCACAACAAATACCCCCCGGCAGAGAGACCGGAGGGTAACAAAACAAACTCCAATAACCAACGCACCCTAAAACAGGAATTTCTTCATTTTCTCGGCTTTTTGCAACAAGTCATTTTTGCGCTGCTCGTCTATTGCCCGCTTCATGGCCGCAGACAAACGGTCAGTACTCCCGTCCGTTTTGCGCAACTGCGGCCCGGGGCTTTCCGCCTCTTTTATCCTCTCCGGAATAGGATCTGCTAGTCTCTCTGTTACAACATCTCCACGTTGCTGGTATTCTCTGGCTCTTCCTTCATATTCCGCGCTGTTCCACCTTATACTCAAAAGAATGCCCTCTGTTTCATTAGCGGACAGGTAAATGCTGTAGTCTTTGCCACCGAAAAACAGATATTCATCTTGAGCATCAACGCTTTTGAAAAAGCTAGCCACCTCCCCATTTTCCCCAAAAAAGTAAGTCCACTGCGGAACATGCAATTCAGTCTCTTTTATTTGCACCAGCCGGCCGTCTTTTATCATCAGACGTAAAGACTCGTAGCGGTTGTACGAATAATACAGCTCCGCCCCGTCTTCGGTACGGGCATAAACGGGCCGCCCCGCTTTATCCCGGAGCAGGACGGTCTCCGGCATTTCCTCTAAAGGAGAACAACCTTTCTCCAAATCCAGCGGCATCACTTTACTGGAGACTACCTTTCCGTTTTGCAACTCCGTCAAACGGCACTTCCAGCCCCCTTCACTAATAATGGCATATGGCCCCTTTGTAAGCGCCGTACCGTTCAAATATACCTCATTTGAATACGGGCACAGGCTGGCCCAGCCCGACCGGCCGCCCAAATGCGTTTGTTTTATCAAATCTATCAGGTTAATGATGCCGTCGGCGTCATCACATGTTATGTAGTTCGCCTCATCCAAGACGCTTTCCCTATAGGCTTCCGATCCGATGGCGGGATGGGCGTTGCTCAAATACCCCTTCTTATACTGGTCGGCCAACCCCAGCGAGTGGCCGATTTCATGCAACGCAACTCCAGCGAATGTATCCCCCGGAGGATCATCAGACAAAAAAATCTTCTCATGCGGATAAGCTCCCTTGTGGCACCCCATCGTGCCGTCCCCGCAAACTTCTTCGATTTGCGCATCGGGCACAACGGTAAATTCTATGTCCCACGGCTTTTGCTCACCGTAAAAAACCGGAGGAGCCATCGGAACGAACCGCACGTCCACCCCCCTGTCCAGCAGCGGCAGCACCGCCCGGAACTCCTGTTCCCGGCCTGCCTGGCGGATCAGGCGAGCGGGTTCCCGAAACCAGAGGTTATAGGAACGGGTAATCACTTGTTCGTATTCCCTCCTCCATTCTTCTTTATTGGGGGGCAGATGCAGCCCCACACGCAGCACCCCGTCATTTAGCAAAATGGCCCGCAACAGATACCTCTCCCCCATGTGGAAGGACGGGTTCTTCTTTAAAAAGGATTTTCTGTTAAGAAATTGCTGCGGCTCCGCGCGGACATCCTCCTTTTTATTTTCAGACGGAGAAGTAAAGCCTTGCAACGCGTTCCACGGAGCAGGGGCAGCCGCCGCATACAGCGGCCAACATATAAAAGCCAAAATAAAAAGTTTTTTCATAGATTTTCCTCCGAGAACCAAACGTGACCCCACCAAAATAAGTCTGTATATTTTAAATATAATGGGAAACGGACGAAAAACAAGTCCCCGGGCAAACTCCGTACATGTAAAACGCGCCGGGGCATCCTTCCCAAGCAGGCATACCGGTCATTAAAAACGGCCGACAATCCCCATGCACATCCATTTTCTGTTTGTTGCTTCCGCCGCGGGGTTTATCAGAGGCAACAGTTTTTTTATTTTGCCATGCAGGAGATAAGACCCGACAGAGAAACGGCAAAAAACAAATACAAAGCCTGTCCCAACGAAAAAACCCCGCTTTCCGGCGGGGTTTTGGCTGGGCAGAAATTTACGGACGCGCCCCGTATTGCCGCAGAAGCGATACTATATCTTCGTTGCCTTTTTCGCGGGCAAAGGACAAAGCGGTTTCCCCGGTTTCGGTTTCCGCGTTTGGATCCGCCCCGGCCTCCAACAATACCCGCACCAGGGCCTCATTGTTATGCAGGACGGCCACCATCAAAAGGCTTGTGCCCCTTTCGTCCGCCCTGTTCGCGTCTAAATCCGCTTTTAGGCATACTTCTATCATTTCCGCCATATCCTGCGGGTTAACAGAATAGAACCACAAAGCGGTATAAATCTCATCGGCACATCCCGCGCCCGCTTCCAGTAATACACGTATAATTTCCGTCTTGCCTTTATTAACAGCGAACTGCATTGGGAAATTGCTATACTTCGCCTCCCCCCGGCTCTTTGGATCCGCTCCCGCTTCTAGTAATGCACGGACGATTTCCACATTTCCTTTATATACGGCACCGATTAAAACGGATCCCATGATATCATCTTTCTCGTTCGGATCCGCACCTGCTTCCAGCAATGCACGGACAATTTCCACATTTCCTTCAGAGACAGCAGTGTTCAAAATAGAACGCCCTGACTCGGCTTTGCCGTTCGGATCCGCCCCGGCCTCCAGCAATGCACGGACTTCTTCCACATCTCCTCTCCTAACGGCCACGCCTAAAGCAGGATTGAAGTCATCCCGGCTATTGGGGTCAGCGCCTGCAGCCAGCAGGGCGCGGACTCCTTCCGCATCGCTTTGGTAGATGGCCCGGATCAGGACGGGCTGCCCGGAGTCATCCCGGCTATTGGGGTCGGCCCCCGCTTCCAGCAATGCGGCGATAACGTCTGCAGAATAGTTGGTATGCAAAGGGGTGCGCCCTTTGTTATCCCGGGCATTTACATCCGCACCCGCGGCCAGTAATATGCGCACGACATCCGCACTCCGTGCATTCATAAGCGCGGTCTGGCCGTCATGATCCACGGCATGGACGTCTGCCCCCGCGTTAAGCAACATACGGGCCACCTCCCCATCGGACAAACTCCATAAGGCCGTGATGCCGCTTTCTGCCTGGGCCCGGACATCCGCCCCGGCGTCAAGCAGTACCTCCACCACCTCGGGCCGGCCGGTATTGGACATTAAAACCGTATAGCCGTCCTTATCCCGTGCATTTACATCCGCGCCCCCGGCCAAAAGGGCACGGGCCACATCCGCATTTTTGGTGCGCATTAAAGGTGTCCTTTCGTCCTTGTCCCGCGCATTGGGGTCAGCGCCCGCTTCCAGCAGCGCCTGGGCAACCGCGGCATTTCTGGTCCACACCAAAGCCGTTTGCCCAAAACGGTCCCGCGCGTTGGGGTCGGCACCCGCTTCCAGCAGCACCCGCGCGGTGGGCTCATCGTTTACATGCATCAGCGGCGTACGGCCATTGGTATCGGGCTGGTTCGGGTCTGCCCCTTCCTCCAGCAGCCGGGCCACCTGCTTTGCACGGCCCTCCCTGGCCAGAGCAAAAATATCCTGCGGCTGGGAACAGGCAAACAAAAAAGCAAAAATCCCTGCAAAAAGTAAGAGTTTTTTCATATTTTGTTCCCGTTATTTACGGTGTTTAAACTGCGCGTTATAGAGTGCCTTATATGCGCCGTCCTCCAGCGCCAGCAGCTCTTCGTGCGTGCCGGCTTCCACAATTTCCCCGCCGTTAAGCACCACGATTTTATCGGCATTAACCACCGTGGATAGGCGGTGTGCAATCACAAACACCGTGCGGTTTTTCATCAGGTTGTCCAATGCCTTTTGCACTATGGCTTCGGATTTGTTGTCCAGCGCGCTGGTGGCCTCGTCCAGCACTACCACGGGCGCATTGCGGATAAATGCGCGCGCAATGGCCACGCGCTGGCGCTGCCCGCCGGAAAGCGTCATGCCGCGTTCGCCCAGTTCCGTATCCAGGCCGTCTTTAAGCGTGGAAATAAATTCTTCCAAATGGGCATTTTCCACCGCGTGGCGCAAATCCTCTTTGGTCGCACCGCGGCGGCCGATCATAATATTGTCGCGTATAGTGCCGGAAAAGAGGAAGTTATCCTGGAACACGACGGCAATTTGGTCGCGCAGGGAGGCAAGCGTAAACTCCCGTATGTCCCGCCCGTCAAAGGTAATGCGGCCCTGGCGCACGTCATAAAAACGCGGCAGCAAATTAACCAGTGTACTCTTTCCTCCGCCGGAATTGCCCACCAGCGCCAGCGTACTGCCCACGGGTACGGTCAGGTCAATATTTTTGAGCACGTCCACACCTTCTTTATAGCCAAAGCTGACGTTTTCAAATTTAATTTCTTTGGAAACACCCGTCAGTTTTTGGGAATCCTTGGTATCTTTAATGGCGGGTTTTAAGGCAAAAATTTCAAAAATGCGGTCAATGGCCAACAGGGCCGTTTTGATGGAAACATAATCGTCCCCCACCGTTTTCAGCGGCGTGTACAGCAGCAGCAACGCGGCCACAAACGAGGTGAAGTTACCGCTGGTAATCGTCCCGCTGACAATCAGCGAGCTGCTCTGCCAAATCACAAACGCCAAGCCCAGCGAAATAATAAAATGCATCACCGGAGACAGCCAGCCCGTATGTTTGACAATGCCCATGTTTAGGCTGAAAATGCGTTCCATCAGCCGATTAAAGGAAGACTGCTGTTCTTTCTGCAGATTGTAGGCGGCAATCGTGCGGTTGCCGTTGAAAGCCTCGTTATAGGCTTTCATGGCCACGGCCCCCACCTGCACGGTGCTGCGCACCAGCTCTTCCATCTTGCGGCGTACGATGTATATGGGCACAAAGGCCACCAGCACCGCCGCCACGGCGATAATCGTCAGCTGCCAGGAATTATAAAACAGCACGCATACCAGGGCAATGGAAGAAAAGACTTTGGAAATCACCAGACGCACATTGTTAATCAGGCCATTGCAGGCGGTGTCGGCATCCCCGTTAAAACGCATCATGACAAAGCCCGAATTGCTCGTGTCAAAAAACGAAGTATTTAAAGAAAGCAGCTTGGCAAACAGTTTTTTGCGCACGTCCAGTGTAATTTTACTGCCTACCCAGGTGGTTAAATATTTTACGCTGTAATTAAGCACGCTCTGCGCCAGCACAAAGCCGATAATTAACAACGGAATATAAGAAGCAAACGTGGCGTTTTTGGCCACCAGCACGTCATCGGTATAAGGCTTTAAAAACAGGGCCACCACCGAATCCAGCGCCCCCACGGGCACGGCCAGCCCCACGCCCAGAAAGGCGCGGAACCAGTACGGTTTGATATAGGGCCACATACGCTTGTAATTGACTACCAGCGAATTTTTAAAAATCAGTTCATTTATCGGGGCTTTTAGTATATTCTTCATGGCAGGGATTCTCTCCGCTGTTAATATAAATATCTTTATTATAACAATTCCGAAGCCTCTTGCATTGCGTGTCCGTATTTGCTACATTAATCAAACGGCGCGCAAAATGCGGCCGGCCGATTTTTATTTATGGAAGGAGCAGCCGTATATGGTAACCAAGAAGAACAGCAAGGACGCATTGACCGCGGCCGAAATAAAAGAAATTAAAAAACATTTGGAAGAACTGAAAGCCGACGCGGAAAAACGCCTGAAAGAAAAAAAGAATATGGATATGCCCGAAGCCGAAGTGGGCGACCCCATAGACGCGGCCAGCCAAAGCCTGGACAAAGAAATTTTGTTTGAACTTTCGGGTAATTCCCACAACACCATCGGTCAAATTGAGGCCGCTCTGCGCAAAATTGAAAAGGGCATTTATGGCCGCTGCGAGTTGTGCCGCCAGCCCATCCCCAAAAAACGCATTAAGGCGCTGCCGTTTGCGCGCTATTGCATCAACTGCCAGCATTCTTCGGAAAGGAACCGCAATTAACATTTTCCCCCGCTGCGGCGGGGGTTTTTTATCCGTCCCGCTGCCCGTGGCGCGCGCCGGCATGCTTTGTGCCGGCCGGATGCCGGGACGGAAAGCCGCAGGGAGTTTTTTCCCTGCGGGGAACGGATAAAAAATTATTGATTTTTCCCCTGTAAAAAACGTATATACCTGGCCAGGCCCGGGCAAGTCCAGTCTATATACGGGGCGGCGGTCAGTCCGTTTTCATCTTTCCAATTTACATCAGCCCCCCAGGCCAGCAACAGCTCCACGGCGTGGCGCTGGCCTGCTTTGGCCGCATAAATCAGCGGGGAAAGGCCCTTATTGTCGGCGGTATTAACCTCGGCCCCCTTCTCCAACAACAGCTGCAATATTTTCACATCCCCTTCCCAGGCGGCAGCCATCATCGGTGTGTAGCCGCGTTTTGTCCGGACGTTTACATTGGCGCCGTGTGCCAGCAAGAGGCGGACAATTTTAATGTCATGCAAAAAAATCGCCGTAAATAATGCCGTCCGCCCGTATTCGGTGGCTTGGTTGACCCATGCCCCGTGCTTAAGCAGCATTTCAGTCAACTCTGCATTACGGGCATCTGCCGCCGCCATCAGGGCAAACGCCCCATAAGGATTCCGCATATGCACATCGGCGCCATAGTCCAGGAGCAGAGAAGAAATAACAGGTTTGCTTTTTGCCGAAAGGATTAAAGCCGTATTTCCTTCCCCGTCCCTGCGGTTGGCATCCGCCCCTTGGGCCAATAAAAAAAGCACTTCATCCGTATCGTTGGCCAATACGGCCCGCATCAGCGGCGTACGGCCCTGCCCGTCGGGAAAGTTTATTAATTCTTTCCAGACGGCGGCCTCCATACAGCGCTGCAGCGTATCCGCCTTTTGCGCCGGGGACGCCGCATAAAGGGAGCCGGCCAGGCACAGGCCTATGGCTGCAAACAGCCCATACTTTTGATATCTCATATTCTCTTCCCCCTGCACTATTTATTTATATTATATTCGCCGCCTCGGCACGCCGCCAGAGCCTTTGGGCCCAAAACACATGCGGGCCCCGGCCCCAAAAACGGGCCCGGTAAAGAAGCATTCCGTTCGTCAATAAAAAAGCTATGATGCCAGGCAAAAAGGGCTCCCCGGCTGCACGGGGAGCCCAAAACCGGAAACAGGCCAAACACCTTATCTGGGATAAGAAACCGGCGTCTTTTTGGCGTCTTTGGCGTGGGCCCGTATTTTATACCCATTCCCGGATATCCCTATACGAAAATCTTTATTATCCAACACTTCAAAGGTGTCCCGCTGGAATTGTACCGGGTCGCCGGACAGAATGGACAAACGCAGCAAATCATTGGTGTAATAGCCGAAATGGCTGTTATGTATTTCTTCCAAATAGCCGATTTTTTCCACATGCTCCTGCGCCGCGTCAATCATGCGCTGCTGGGACAGAGAACCGGCCCCAAACAGCTGATTATAAAACTGCGCCGCAAATACCAGCATCAGCAGTGCTCCCGTCACGGTCAGGGCCGTTTTTTCCCCCCAGCTTTTGGGACGGGACTGCACCACCACCGAACCGGCCAAAAAGTCATGCAGGGCGCGGCGGTCGCTGTCTATAAAAGCCAGCAAAAAGCCGCACATCAGCAATACGGCGCTGACCACATATCCCACGGCGCGTATAAAAGCGCGCGGGAAAGACAACGGTTCCCCCGTGCGGTAATTAACCGCCCGTATGCCCACCAGTTTCTTGCCCAGCGTACTGCGCCCGCCGCAGGTAAAAACCGTTTCATACAAAATAAAAGGGATAACGACCGCGCCAAAAACGACATAAATCGTTTCCAGATCCGGATGCATGGAATTAAGGACCCAAGCGGCCAGCAGCTGATAGGGAATGCTGATAATACTCCAGTCAATAAGCAGCGCGATAAAACGCTCCGCCACGCCGGCGGGCTTGGCTTCCAGCTCTTCCGAGGCCTCGGAGACCGTTTCGGCGGGAGCATCTTCCATAATATTTTGAATGCGGTGTTCTTCCATATATTCTCCCACAAAATCTTATTTGTATTATAACAAGTTTTCCGCCGCCGCAACAGCAGTTTTAGTTTTTTACCCGGTCACATACCAAAAGGCCCCGCCTAAAGCGGGGTCTTTTATATGAGGAAAAAGCTCAGTTCAGCAGATATCCGTAACAGGGTATGCTATTGATTGACCACTGTAACCCGCTGTTATCCAGGACGCCACCCATGCTTTTGCAAACATTGTTGGCCGCTTTATTTATACGCGTAGCCAGACAATAGATTTTCCCCGGCAGATTGGAATGATCAAAATACATCGCATAACCCACTTCCCCGTTTGCATCCGATCCCTGCACATACCCCCGAGTACCGCTTGCACCGCTGTCACTTAAAACCAAACTATAACGTTGATCCCCGCAAGCGGCATTTCTATTATCTGCGTTTATTACACAATTGCCCGGCAGGGAGACACCCAGACTTCCCATTACGTCTGCCATCGTATAAGACGGATAATGGCCGTTGGCCAGATAATACATCTCCGCTCCTTCCTTCAGATTTTTAACGATGGGCATCAGGGTGGCCAGACGGCTTTTAGCTACTGCCGTCTGATACTGCGGCAAGGCAATAGCCGCCAATATACCGATAATTAAGACGACTACTAAAAGTTCTATCAGCGTAAAACCTTTTTTCATTTTTTCTCCCTATAACGGCGTTTAATCAAACAAAAACGGCTTCTAA
>CASFOP010000013.1 GCA_949296525.1 uncultured bacterium
CGTCGTTCGTTCGGCTCTCTACCCGTATAAATTTAAAACCCCGCCTAAAGCGGGGTTTCTAAATTTGGACGTGATCGGGATCGAACCGACGACCTCCTCGTTGCGAACGAGGCGCTCTCCCAAGCTGAGCTACACGCCCGAAAAACGATGTTCCTGCTGGCTGGAACATATTTATTATAGCATATGCGGAGAGAAAACAAAACTTTTCTTCCGGGCTGCCTATCATTTAACGGAATTTTAATTCATTGCGTAACAGCCGTCCAAACCTAATCCGCAACGGATCATGGGAGCGTTGCCGGACAACATTTTACAAATATCATGATCCTTTTGTGCCGGATTATATCCCCCCGATTTTATCGGTGCGCAATACACCACTCCATGTTCTTCCTGCAGAAAGGGTTCCTCTTTGGCCAGCATTCTTAAAGTGAAATGATATCCATGTTTGTCATACTTATATACGGCATGGCCATTGTAGGTAGAAATAACATCTTCATTATTAATATACAGGCTGGAATCACACCAACTGTTGGTATTACTGCAAATAGGAGAAGTGCCCGAACCGCAACGGGTATCGGCCTGCACGCCGGCCGCCAGCATATAACGGCCCAAGTCCATACAATCTGCACGGCCTCCTTCCAGAAGATAGATTGTGCGTCCTTTGCGAATGGTGTCAAACCAGGGCAAAATTTTCGCCACATCGGCCTTGACTACAGCCCGTTGGTATTGCGGCAAAGCCACTGCCGCCAATATGCCGATAATCAGCACCACGACCAGCAGTTCAATCAGCGTAAAGCCGGCCCGTTTGCCGGAAAGCAATTGGGATTCCGAGTAAAAACTTCTCAGAATGACACCACGCATAAAGCCGCCTAAAACACCTTTAGAGCGGTTTTTATCTTGCAGATACATTTTTTGATAAATTTTGCTCATACGCAAAATTTATCAAAAAAAAAAAACAATGCAAGGCCTTTTAATTGGTCCGCCTCAGGAACATTGAAGCGGGCGCGCGGAAAAGATACAATAATATATATTTCATTTTTGTGAGGGTACTATGTCCAGCAAAATCAGAGTCAGCGACGTGGGCCGTTACGTCGGCCAGGAAATTACTTTAAAAGGCTGGCTCTATAATAAACGCTCCAGCGGCAAACTGCACTTTTTGCAGCTGCGCGACGGCAGCGGCATTATCCAATGCGTGATGTTTAAAGGCGACGTAAGCCCAGAACTGTTTGAACTGGGCGACAAACTGACGCAGGAATCTTCCATTATTGTTACCGGTACCATCCGCGAGGACAAACGTTCCCCGCTGGGTTTTGAGATGGGCGTAAAAGATTTGCAGGTCGTGCAAATGGCAAAAGACTATCCCATTTCCCCCAAAGAACACGGGCCGGATTTCCTCATGCACAACCGCCATCTGTGGCTGCGCTCCCTCAAACAAAACGCCATTTTAAAAATCCGCGACGAAATTATTTTTGCCATCCGCGAATATCTGCATAATAACGGTTTTGTGTTGGCAGATTCCCCCATCCTGACCCCCGCCGCCTGCGAGGGCACCAGCACGTTGTTTGAAACCGATTACTTCGGCGAAAAAGCCTTTTTGACCCAGAGCGGCCAACTGTACGGCGAGGCTTCCGCCATGGCGCTGGGGCGTACGTATTGCTTCGGGCCGACCTTCCGCGCCGAAAAAAGCAAAACCCGCCGCCACCTGACAGAATTTTGGATGGTGGAGCCGGAAGTGGCCTACAATGATTTGGACGACAACATGGACCTGGCTGAAGACTTCATTAAATACATCGTCGGACAGGTGCTGAAAAACCGCGCCGCGGAACTGAAAATCTTAGGGCGCGACACCGCCAAACTGCAGGCGACAGTGGAAAAGAAATTCCCGCGCATCGCTTATACGGACGCCATTGAAATTTTGCATAAAAAAGGCAATGACACCCCCTGGGGCGGCGATATCGGCGGCGACGAAGAAACCCTATTGGGCGAAGATTACGACACGCCGATTATGATTCACCGTTACCCCACCGCCATCAAGGCGTTTTATATGAAGCAGGATCCGAAAAACCCCGATGTGGTGCTGGCGGTGGACGTCATCGGCCCCGAAGGAGCGGGCGAAATCATCGGCGGCAGCCAGAGAGAGGATGACTATGACACGCTGGTGCGCCGCATGAAAGAAAACGGCCTGGATCCCGCCGGATACGACTGGTATCTGGACTTGCGTAAATACGGCAGTGTGCCTCATTCGGGTTTCGGCATGGGCATTGAACGCATGGTACGCTGGGTATGTGGTCTGCAACACGTGAGGGAAACTATTCCCTTCCCACGTATGATGGATAAAATCCGTCCGTAAGTTTTGCCAAATACCACGCCCCGGGAACTCCCGGGGCGCATTTTTCCCGTCTTACGCCCGCCCCCCAAAAGTGCTATCATATACATATGATTATTGATGACGAGAAACTGCAACGAACTTTGGAAGAAGCCCGTTCCCATACGGACGCCGAAGTGACGGATATTTTGAGCAAAGCCAAAAATTTGCACGGCATTACCCTGCGGGAAGCGGCGGTACTGTTAAATATTACCGATAAGAACCTTTTACAGAAGCTTTTTGATGCAGCCAAATACGTCAAAGAAGCTATTTACGGCAACCGCATTGTCCTGTTTGCCCCGCTGTATATTTCCAACATTTGCACCAATGAGTGCATTTACTGCGCCTTCCGCAAAAGCAACACCTCCCTCAAACGCCATGCCAGCACACGCGACGAAATACACCAGGAAGTGACCGAACTGCTTAAACAGGGCCATAAGCGTATTTTGATGGTGGCCGGGGAAGCCTATCCCGGCGGAGGTCTGCAGTATGTATACGACAGCATCAAAGCTATTTATGAAACCCGCTGGAACGGCCAGAATATCCGCCGCGTCAATGTCAATATTGCCCCCCTGGTGCAGGAAGAATTTGAAGAACTCAAAAAATGCGGTATCGGCACGTACCAGCTTTTCCAGGAAACGTACCACAAAGAAACCTATGAAAAGCTGCATCTGGCCGGCGCCAAAAAGGACTACCAGTTTCGTTTAGACGCCATGGACCGGGCCTTAAAAGCCGGTATTAACGACGTAGGAATCGGGCCTTTGCTGGGGCTGTATGATTATAAATATGAAATATTGGCCACGCTGGAACATTCATTTTATCTGGACAAAACCTACGGCGTGGGCCCGCACACCATCTCCATCCCGCGCATAGAACCGGCGGAAGGCTCCGAGTTCAGCCTGCATCCGCCCTACCAGCTCAGCGATGACGACTTTAAAAAAGTCGTGGCTGTCATCCGCCTGGCGGTGCCATATACGGGCATTATTTTAAGCACGCGCGAGTCCCCCGCCATGCGCAACGCCTGCCTGGAACTGGGCGTATCGCAGATTTCGGCCGCGTCACGCGTCAACCCGGGCGGTTATTCCTATGACAAACAAAACGGCAGCCAGTTCACGCTGACCGATGACCGCAGCCTGGCCGAAGTAATAGACGCCATTGTGGACGCCAAACACATGCCGTCCTTCTGTACAGGTTGTTACCGGCTGGGCCGCGTAGGCAAAGACTTTATGGATATGGCCAAACCCGGCCTGATTAAAAAACACTGCCTTCCCAATGCCATGTTTACCTTTGCGGAATATTTGGAGGATTTTGCTCCCGCCGCACTAAAGGCCAAAGGCTACGCGTTAATTGAGAACACAACGCGGGAAAACTTCCCGCAGGGCACACCCATCCGGAAGATGCTTGATGAAAACCTGGCTAAAATCAAAGAAGGAAAGCGGGATCTGTACTTTTAATACAACCGATAAAAACCCGGGGAAAACCCCGGGTTTTTATCAGTAATATATCTTTGCACTGCCGCAGCAGCATTACTTCAAAATATAATAGTCTTTGCTTACCTTGGTATCCTGCGTCCCCAGGGCCTCGCAAATTTTACGGGCTTTTTCTTTGTCGCCCGACATCATGTCTGTATTGCTAAAACCCACCTGGCACCAGTGTTTGCCCAGGTAACGTGCATCCGGGTTGTTTGTGCCGCCCATTTTTTGCATATGGAACTCAATAACCGGGTAATCCGGAAATTTGGGCCAGGCATAGCAGGTGCGTTGGTAACGGCATTCAAATGTAAAGTATTTCCCATCCGACACCTGTACATCTAAATTAGAAATATCATCCGTATATTCGTTGTTGGCCAGATGATATACTTCCTGCGCGTCCGTAATTGTTTTTAACACAGTAACGGCCTCCGAAGAGCGCGCAATAGCCACCGCTTTATTATACTGCGGCAGCGCAATGGCGGCCAATATGCCAATAATCAGCACCACCACCAGCATTTCTATCAGCGTAAAACCGCATAGGCCCCCGGAGGGTTTTTCAGAAGGATTATTTGCGATAATATATAACTTTTTCATAAAGAAAGTCTATCAAAAAAAAAACAGGGAAGTAAAGTTCCCTCTTACAGGCAAGCGCTGCGGACGGGAAGGCCTTTTCTGCGGCAAGAGGTTGGCCACAAGCAGCAGTGGATGCGAATATGCCCCTGCAGTTTCTCTCAATGTCTGGGAAACTCTGTATAATCCTTGTATTTCCATAAAAATAAATCACCGCATTCCGGTGCATTTTTGTACAATATGTAAACAGGACAGATTTTTATTTTTGTACTTGGCAGTGAGCCGACCCTACAGGGCCCTATGGTATCCGTTTGCGGACAGCCGGGTGGTACAGAGGTAAAAAACTGTCTTTTTTATTTTATTGAGAGAGGTTACGGAAACAGAAAATGAGACTGAAGTGGAAACTGCCCCAGCTCAACACGTTTGCCATTATTTTAAGCATTATCGTGTTGGTGACCGCGCTGACGTGGATTGTGCCCAGCGGCGCGTATGACAGAATGGATGTGGACGGCCGCCAGGTGGTCGTGGCAGGCACGTATCACGCCGTGGAGGCCAACCCGCAGGGGATTTTTGACGTATTGCAGGCCCCCATACACGGCTTTGAAAACACCGCGCTGGTCATTGTGTTTTTACTCGTTATCGGCGGCGTATTGGCCGTAGTGGAAAAAACGGGCGCCATTACCGCCGGCATTAAAGAAGCCAGCCGCTTTTTTACCAAGCACCCGCAGTTTAAGTTTCTGTTCATTCCGCTGGGAGTTATTCTGTTCTCTTTGTGCGGGGCCACGTTCGGCATGTGCGAAGAAGCGCTGATTTTTATTCCCATTTTTATCCCGCTGTCCTTGTCTTTGGGCTATGACTCCGCTTTGGGCACCGCCATTCCGTTTGTCGGCGCGGGCGTGGGTTTTGCCGCCGCGTTTACCAATCCGTTTACAGTGGGCATTGCACAGGGTATTGCGCAGGTACCGCTGTACTCCGGCCTGGGCTACCGTCTGATTATCTGGGCGGTGTGCACAGCGGTGGTCATCACGTTTATGATGATGTACGCACGCAAAATCCGCAAAGACCCGACCAAAAGCATCACCTATCAGTTTGACCTGACCAAACGCCAGGAACTGGGCATGAACCAGACGGTGGAAAAAATCACCCTGCGCCAGAAACTGGTGCTGATTGTATTTGGTCTGGGCATGCTGGGGCTGATTGCGGGAGTGCTTAAACCGCAGCTGTGCGACTTTATCAAAGGTTTTACGGGCTGGGACCTGATGCAGATTTTGGACCTGGAAGCAAGCGGATGGTACATCAGCGAAATCGCCGCGCTGTTTTTGGGCATAGGCTTTTTGTCGGCCATTGTGGGCGGCCTGTCCATGAGTGAGTTTAACGACAGCTTTTTTGACGGCGTGCGCGGCATGGCGTCTATCGCCATGCTGCTCTGCTTTGCCCAGGCCATTATCCTGATTGCCCAGCAGGGGCAGATTTTGGACACTATGCTGAACTTTATGTCCAAAGGCATATCCAAACTGCACCCGATTGTCGCCTCCTGGGCGGCCATGATACTGCAGACGGTCATAGACTTTTTTATTCCCTCCGGCTCCAGCAAAGCCGTGCTGACCATGCCCATCCTGGCCCCGCTGGCCGACCTGATAGGCATTACGCGCCAGACCATGGTGCTGTCCTTCCAGCTGGGAGGCAGCTGGCTGAACATGATTTTCCCCACCGATCCTGTTACCATCGCCGCCATCGGTTTTGCGCAAATTGCTTACGGCAAGTGGCTCAAATGGCTGCTGCCGCTGCTGATTGTGATGTATTTGCTGTCTTTTGCCGCGCTGGTGCCGCCGTATTTCATGCACTGGCAATAAGCATTTTTGCCTCCCGCCGCATTTTGTTTTGTTTGAGCCGCCGGGAGGCTTTTTATTTAAAAAAGGCGCACACGCGCCGCACAGAGGAAAACAAAAATGAAAAGCATTCTCTCCAAATTCTGCAATACCTATTTTCTGATTTTCAGCATTATGCTGGCCGTGGCCGCGCTGACGTGGCTGGTGCCCGCCGGACAGTATGACCGCGTGGAAAAAGACGGCCGCACCTATGCCGTGGCGGGCTCTTTTCACACGGTGGACGCCGCCCCGCAGGGCATAGGCCAGGCGCTGCAGGCGCCGATAAAAGGCTTTGCCCAATGCGCCGAGATTATTGCGTTTATTTTGGTGGTGGGCGCACTGTTTACCGTCATAGAACGTACGGGTGCGGTCAATACGCTGATAAAAAAAGTAAGTTTCTTTTTTGCCAGGCACCCCAAATACCGCGTGTTGTTTATACCTACCTGCATGTTTTTGTTCTCGCTGTGCGGGGCGGTGTTCGGCATGGAAGAAGAAACGCTGATTTTTATCCCCATTTTTATCCCGCTGGCGCTGTCTTTGGGCTATGACACGCTGGTAGGCATGGCCATACCGTTTATCGGCGCGTTTACGGGGTTTTCTTCGGCGTTTGTCAATCCGTTTACCGTGGGCATAGCGCAAACCATTGCCCAGCTGCCCATGTATTCGGGCTGGGAATACCGCGTGGTCGTATGGTTTATTTTTACTTCCGTGGTGGCGGCGTTTTTTACCTGGTACGGAGAAAAAATACGAAAGCATCCCAGCAAAAGCATGACCGCCAAAATGGACGTGGTGCGCCGCGCGGAACTCAATATCGTAAACGATGTGGTGGTGGACGAAACTTTCCGCCTCACACGCGCGCACAAGCTGGTGTTTCTGTCTTTTGCCGCGGGGATGGGAGTTCTGTTTTACGGCATCGTCAAATACCAGTGGTACATGACGGAAATAGCCGCCGTATTTTTGGGCGTCACGATTGCGGTGGCGTATTTCGGCAAACTCAAACTCAATGAAACCACGGACGCCATCTTGGCCGGCGCGCAAAGCATGATCGGCGTGGCGGTGCTGATGGCGCTGGCGCGCTCCATCGTCATTATCGCCGCCGACGGGCGTATTTTGGACACCTTCCTGCACAGCATGACGCAGGGTCTGGGGAATTTGCACCCCATTTTGGCTTCGCAGGCCATGTTCGGCGTACAGACGCTGCTGAATGTATTTATCGCTTCCGGCTCGGGCCAGGCCGTGCTGACCATGCCCATTATGATCCCGCTGGGCGACCTGGTGGACGTATCGCGCCAGACGGTCATTTTGGCCTATCAGTTTGGCGAAGGCTGGGGCAACCCCATCATCCCCACCGCCCCCGTCACCATGGGCGCGCTGGCATTGGCGGGCATCAGCTATACGGCGTGGGTCAAATGGTTTATGAAACTGGAAGTGATTTTGATTGCGCTGTCGCTTTTGCTCTTAATACCGGCGTACTATATTTGGTAGAATAAAAAGGCCCCGCACAGGGGCCTTTTTTAAAAGAATATGCTGCCCAAATTAAAAATAGTTTCGTATCTTTCCGCCGCGGACTGGTGGGTATTTTTCGGTGTGCTGGCGCTGACCTTTGCCGCGGCGCTGTACGGCCATTACCGCAAAAAACGCCCCAAAAACAAAGCCCTGGACTATCTGCTCATGGGCCGGCAACTGACCCTGCCGCTGTTTGTGGCCACGCTGGTGGCCACATGGTACGGCGGGATTTTCGGCGTCAATGAAATTACGTTTAATTACGGCATTTATAATTTTGTCACGCAGGGATTTTTCTGGTATATCGCGTATTTGATTTTTGCGTTTTTTATTGCGGAAAAAGTGGCCAAATACCACTCCGTTACCCTGCCCGACCTGGCCGGACGCATGTTCGGCCCTAAGGCGGCCAAAGTGGCGGCGGTATTTACATTTTTCTACATTACGCCGGTGGCGTATGTACTGAGCCTGGGGCTGTTTCTGAACATGGCCTTCGGCATGAGCGTATTGCAGGGCATGATTTACGGTACGCTGTTTGTGTGCCTGTATACGATGTGGGGCGGGTTTAAGTCGGTCGTATTTTCGGATTTGGTGCAGTTCTTTGTTATGTGTTCCTCGGTGCTGATTGTGGTGTTGTTTTCCGTTCATGACTTCGGCGGCCTGGGTTTTTTAAAGGCCAATCTGCCCGCATCGCATTTCAGCCTGACAGGCGGCAACGGCATACTCAATACGCTGATATGGGGCTTTATTGCGCTGGCTACGCTGATTGACCCGAGTTTTTACCAGCGCTGTTTCGCGGCCAAAAGCCCGCAGGTGGTCAAAAAAGGCGTGCTGATTTCCACGTTTATCTGGTTTTGTTTTGACATCTGTACAACGGCGGGCTCCTTGTATGCGCGCGCGCTTTTGCCGCAGGCCGAACCGGCGGAAGCGTATTTCTTTTACGCCGTGCAGCTGCTGCCTTCGGGCCTGCGGGGTTTTTTTATCGCGGGGATTTTGGCCATTATCCTTTCCACGCTTAATTCCTTTCTGTTCATCGCGTCCAACACGTTAAGTTTTGACCTGCTGCGAAACCGCTTTAGAAATATTGTGCTTTCCAACCGCATCGCCATGCTGGCCGTCGGCGCGCTGGCGGTGGGAATGGCGCTTCTGTTTGACGGCAGTTTTAAGGAAATATGGCTTACGCTGGGATCGTATTTTTCGGCGTGTCTGCTGATGCCCATTTTACTGGGATATATTTATCCGCACCGCATCAGTGATAATTTATTTGTTACCAGCGCGCTGTGCAGTGCGGCGGCCATGACCTTGTGGCGCCTGCTGCCGCTGACGGAATTTTGGAAAAAGTTTGACCCTTTCTATATTGGCGTACTGACGGGGGCGCTGATACTGCTGTCTAACCTGCGCAAGGGAAAGAGTTATGTCAAAAGCGTTACTGATTTGTAACGGGGAAAATTTCCCCGCCCTGCTCAAACGCCTGGCCAAAGAGGCGGACTTGATTTTGGCCGCCGACGCGGGGGCCGACGCGGCCCTGAAAGCCGGCCTTATCCCAAACGCCGTCATCGGGGACTTGGACTCCGCCTCCCCCCGCGCCCGCCGTACGCTTAAAAATGTGCCGTTTATACAGGTGGCGCGGCAGGACAACACCGACTTTGACAAAGCCCTGCATTGGCTGGCGCGCAAAAAATTTACCGCTTGCGCCGTGGCCGGAGCAGCGGGCAAACGCCTGGATTTTACGGTAGGGAATTTGCTGGCGGCTTTTGCTTATGCCAAACGCATGGACATCGTTTTTCACGGGGACGGCTGGATCATGCGCCCGCTGGCACGCGGGTTGAAATTCACTGCGCGGCCGGGTGCGCGCATGAGCTTGCTGCCTCTGTCCGCCTGTAAAGGCGTTACGCTAAAAGGCTTCAAATATCCCTTGCAAAACGCCCACTGGAAAGCAGGCCTGACCATGGGCACCTCCAACGAAGTATGCGCTAAACACTGTGAAGTGTCCTTTGCCTCCGGCCGCCTGCTGATGTATCTGGAAGATTAATCCATGAAGCGGTACGTATTGGCGTCGGCAATGCGCCCGGTGGGTTCCGCCGAGCGCCCCGTTAGGCTTTTACATACAGAATTGCCCAACTCTTCCCCTTCCCCGTCATAGGCGTAACATTCTGCCGGGTACTTCCCGTTTATAATAAAAAATAAAAGTTTACCAGAAGGGACGCCTCCGTCCTTCACAATCATATATCCCCGGGAACCCTCTACTTCCTCCAAGTGCGTATGGCTATGGTCCCTGTCGTCAAGAAAAGGGCGTCAAGTCCGCGTCTGCAGCAGACCAATAAAGGAAAGCCGCCTTATAACGAAACCGGCCCCGTTTCACGCGGGGCCGGTAAAAGGGCTGTGCCAACGGACATTAAAAAGGCGTTTCCGTCGTATAAATATTCATGGACTTGCAGGTATTTATCGCTTCGTCATTATCCCCGTTGCAAGCCAGTGTGCGTTTATCCCCGGCTGTGCTGTATGGGTTCCAAATACGGTACCTGTCCACATCCAGGCGTTCGGCCACTACCCCGCCGCAATTTGTGCCCGGGATAGGGGCATTGGTGGCGGCATTGAGCATATATTTAAAAAATTTCCCCGTTACCTGTGTCCCGGTTGCATTGGCATTGCCGGGCACTTCCACCAACAGCTTGGAGAAAGACGGAGGGCAGGCATTGCGTTCCGCCGCATACGCATATACCGCATCGTTTAGAGACTTCACCATGTTCATGGCCTCCGTGGCGCGGGATTTTTCTATACTGCGTATATAAGTCGGCGCGGCAATGGAAGTCAGCACGCCGATAATCAGCACCACCACCAGCATTTCCACCAGCGTAAAACCTGAACTTTTAATATATTTTTTCATAATCTGTCTCCTTAAAACGTAAATTGGGCAATACGCCGCGCGGCCTGCTGCGTCAGCTGGGGGGTATTAAAAGCCGTCAGGCGGAAAAACCCCTCCCCGCAGCGCCCAAACCCACTGCCCGGCGTACCGACAATTTGCAGCTTATTTAACATCAAATCAAAAAAGTCCCAAGCCCCCATGCCATGCGGCGTTTTCAGCCATACATACGGCGAATTTTCCCCGCCGTATACGGTAAAGCCCGCACCGCGCAAAGCCTGCAAAATCACCTGTGCATTGGCCAAATAACCGTCTATCACGTCGCGAACCTGTTTTTGCCCTTCCGGGCTGAACACGGCCTCGGCCCCGCGCTGCACGATGTAAGACACCCCGTTAAATTTGGTGCTTTGGCGGCGCATCCACAAATCGTTGAGGGAATGCTCCCTGCTTTCTTTATCCCATGCTTTTAACTCTTTGGGCACCACGCAATAGGCACAGCGCGTACCGGTAAACCCGGCCGTTTTGGAAAAAGAACGAAATTCCACAGCGCAGTTTTTGGCCCCGGGGATTTCAAAAATGCTGCGCGGCAATTTTTCATCCCGGATAAACGCTTCGTAAGCCGAATCGTACAAAATAACGGCCTCATGCTGCCGCGCCCAGTCTACCCAGGCCTGCAGTTGTTCTTTCGTCATCGCCGCTCCGGTGGGATTATTAGGCGAACACAAATACACCAAATCGGCATGCTCTTTGGGGGGCACGGGCGCGAAATGATTTTCTTCCGTACACGGCAAATATACCAGTCGGGAAAACTTTCCTCCAGAAAAAGCCCCGCTGCGGCCGGCCATCACATTGCTGTCCACATACACGGGGTACACCGGGTCCTGCACGGCCACGACGGCATCTTGAGAAAAGAGCTCCTGAAAGCAAGCCGTATCGCTTTTGGCCCCGTCACTGACGAAGATTTCATCTTCGGCAATGTCCACTCCGCGCGCGCGGTAATCATGCTGCGCAATCGCTTGGCGCAAAAAGTCATACCCTTCATAAGGCCCGTAGCCGCGGAACGTTTCGGCGCGGCCCATTTCTTCGCTGGCTTTTTTAAGCGCTTCCACCACGGCGGGGGCCAGCGGACGGCTGACATCGCCTATCCCCAGACTGATGACCTCCTGCCCGGCATGCGCAGCCTTATAAGCGGCGGTGCGGCGGGCCACCTCGGCAAACAGATAACTGCCCTGCAAATTCAAATAGTTTTCATTGATCAGCGTCATACTTTCTCCAAATATTCCCCCGTAAACACTTTTTGGGCGGGGCCCGTCATAAACAGATGGCCGTCTTCGTGCCACTGCACCTGCAAAATCCCCCCGTCCAAAATAATATGTGCCTGGCGGCCCGTGCGGCCCGTCAGCGCCGCCGCAGTCAACGCGGCACAGGAACCCGTGCCGCAGGCTTTGGTAATGCCCGCTCCGCGCTCCCATACGCGCATGCGCAGGGTCTGGCCGTCTAATTTCTGGACAAATTCCACATTGGTTTTCTGCGGGAAATTTTCATGCGTTTCTATCTGAGGTCCGATAAAAGCCAAATCCAGGCTCTCCACATCCGGCACAAAAATGACAAAATGCGGGTTGCCCATGGACACGGCCGTCCCCTGCCAGGTTTGGCCGGCGGCCTGCAAAAAAACGTCCACGGCTTTTTCTTCCGCCGGGCCGCGCATGGGGATTTGCCCCCGCGTCAGGCGGGGAACCCCCATATCCACGCAGACCCAATTGTTTTTCCCATCGGTAATTTCCGTTACAATCGGCCCGGCCAGGGTGTCCAGCGTCAGCTTGCTGCCGCTAAGCCACCCGTGTTCACGCGCAAAAAGAGGCACGCAGCGCGAAGCGTTGCCGCACATTTCGGCTTCACTTCCGTCGGAATTAAAAATGCGCATTTTTACGCCGTTTTCCTGCTTCCAGAGCAGCACCAGGCCGTCGGCTCCCACGCCGAAGCGGCGGTCGCATACGGCACGCGCGGCACGTGCAAAATCGGCTATCTGTTCCGCCTGCGCGTCCACCATAACAAAATCATTTCCCAGCCCTTGGTATTTATCAAAACGCATATGTTTATTGTATAAAACGCAAACACGGCGCGCCAGTATTTTTTGCTGCGGACAGGCACCGTGCAGATTAGGTAAAATATATATATGCCCGAAACAAACAACTCCCTCCCAATGCATATCGCCGTGATTATGGACGGAAACGGCCGCTGGGCCGCGGCGCGGTCTTTGCCTCGTTCGGCCGGGCACCGCGAAGGTGCCAAAGCCGTGCGGCGCACGCTGGAGGCGGCGAGGGACATGGGCATAAAGTATTTGACCCTGTATGCTTTTTCCACGGAAAACTGGACGCGCCCGCAGGAAGAAATCCACACACTGATGCAGCTTTTGGAACGGACGCTGGACGAATACCAAAAATCCGCCCAGAAAGAAGACTACCGCATCCTGATCAGCGGCGAACGCAGCCGCCTGCCCGCCGGTACCCTGGCCAAAATGGATGCCTTGGTACGCTCCACGGCGCAGAACAAAGGCCTAACCGTTAATTTGGCCTTAAATTACGGCGCACGTCAGGAAATCACCCGTGCGGTAAACCAAATTTTAAAAGAAGGCCTGGCGGAAGTAACCCCGCAGGATATTGCCCGCCGGCTCTACCAGCCGGAAATCCCGGACCCGGAGCTGATTATCCGCACTTCGGGGGAAGAACGGCTGTCCAATTTCCTTTTGTGGCAGGCGGCATACAGCGAGTTTTATTTCACCCCCGTTCTATGGCCGGATTTTAATAAAGAAGAACTGCAAAAAGCCGTAGACGCCTACCGCGCGCGCAAACGCCGCTTCGGCGGGATTTAATTCTTCAGACAAACAGCACATTGCGCTTTATGCGGCGGGACTAATATCCCAAACTTTTACAAAAACCGTCTATCTTGCTGATACAATTTATTTCGCCGGGGCGGGCGGACTGGTCCAGCCAGATTTTGTATATGACGGGACTGTCTTTACCCAAACCTACCGTACTGTTGCTGTTTTCTTCCGCCACTCCGTGCATATCATAAAACACCAAATTTTGATTGGCGGCGTCATACATATCCACGGCAAACTTATCACACTTTAAAAGATAACTATTTCCCATCTCCGTACAGCCGGAATAAGTGATGTCCAGCTCCGACCAACGGCTGGGATATTGCCCGTTAGCCAAGTAATATCTTTCCATCGCGTCCTTTAACGAACGGCTCGCTGTCACAATCTGGGTGAAGCGCGTTTTTGCCACCGCCTTTTCATACAGCGGCAGAGCCGCTGCGGTTAAAATACCGATAATCAACACTACGACCAATAACTCTATCAAAGTAAATCCTTTTTTCATTTTTTGTTTCATTTTTTGCCCCTATAACGACGTTTAATCAAACAAAAAAGGCTTCAAACGGTTTTTTGTTTTTGCCGCATATAGGGTATCAAAAAAAAAAAACGAGTCAAGCTCCGCCGGAAAAACAAGCAATAAACGGCATTTCAAAGGGAGATTGCCGACTACGGCCTTCGGGAATGACTTTTATGTCGTATCGTCAGTTCCGAACGTTTCTGCAGGGCGTTCCCCCCTATTTTGGCAAGGATGGGATTCCTGACAGCGGCCCTGCGAAATGACATAAAACAACACGGGACAAAACTTGTGTTTTGCCCCGCAGGCCCCAAAAAGAAGGGAATTATTTCCTCATTTTGGAAAATTTCGGATACAGCACATCGGTAAATTTGTCAAACTCCTTCTCCCCCCCGCGTATTTTTAGATTCACGGACAGGACATAGACCCGGCCTTTTAAAATATCGCGCCAATTGTCCGGGAATTTGACAAAATCTTTAAACGTGGTAACCAGCGGCAGGCCGCCGCGCGTTTGCTCAAAAGTATACAGATTATCTTCCGTATAGCGTTCATGATCCGGGAAACGCCACACCTGTTTTAATTCCAGCCCCAGCCCCCTGAGGGTATTTTCAAAAGTTTCCGGATGGCCCAGCGCGCTGAAGCAGGACACGGCACCTTTTACGTCTTTCAGGTTTACTTTTTCCGCTTTGCAGACGTCAAAATAATATTCCGGATGATGTTCGCTTTCCAAAATTTCCACCAAATCGTTGTATTCGCGGATTTTGTCTTTGGTATCCTCCAGTTCACGCTCGGTGGCCTGGTCGCAGTGCGTCAGAATAACCAGCGCGGCGCGTTTCAGGGCCGACATCGGCTCGCGCAAATTGCCCAGCGGCAGCAAATGCCCGCCGCCGAAGGGATTTTTCGCATCCACCAAAATAATATTGGCATCACGTTTTAAGCGGTGGTGCTGCAGGCCGTCATCCAGCAAAATGATTTGGCTTTTAAAGCGGCGCAGGGCTTCGGTGGCGGCTTCGGCGCGGTCTTTGCCGATCACGATGGGGACTTTGTACTGGCTGAGCACACGGCTCATCATGTACGGCTCATCGCCGGCGCTGCGCCAGTCTGCATCCGGGTTGTCAAACAAGACCACCACATCATTATTTTTTTGCTGGCGCTTGTACCCGCGCGACACAATAGCCACGCGTATGCCCTCTTTGGCCAAAGCAGTGGCGGCCAGCAGCACGGCCGTGGTTTTGCCGGTACCCCCGGCCGTGATATTACCGATGCAGACAACGCGGGAATTGACGGACTTGACGGTTTTCCAGCCGTTTTCATAACAAGCCCGATCCAGCCATACACCCGCCCCGTAAATTTTACTTGCCCCGGACAGCAGCAGGCGGCCGGCCCAGTTTTGTTTCAGTTTCTCGCGTAAAGCCAATACATCCATAACACATATCCCCTGTAAAAGTTTTGATATATTTTAGCATTTCTTGCACCCGGCCCGGGAACCTGCCGGCCTTTTGACCCTGCGGGCGGGAAAAAAGATATAATAAGATATGCGTTTTCAAAAATCTCCCACTTATTTTATGGAATACGCCGGGCTGAAAGCAGTGTGCTGGGTATTGCGCCTGCTGCCTTACCGCGCCGCACGGGCCGTAGGGCGTTTCTCCACAGGGCTGGCCGCGCGCTTTGCCTCCAAACGTTTTAAACGCAATTTGCAGGACATTGCACGGGTATTCCCCGACAAATCCCCGCAGGAAGTATATAAAATCGCTTACAATTCCTGGCGCAACATGGGGCAGATTTTAGCCGAATTTATCAAACTGTCCTCCTATTCCCCCGATGAATTTAAAAAGCACGTCAAGGTGCGCGGGCTGGAGAAAATGCAGGAAGCCGAAAAAAATAAAACCGGCGGCATTATCCACATCGGCCACTTTACCAACTGGGAGGCCTTCGGCCTGGCCACGTCCGTATACGGCATAGACAAGGCCGTACTGGCCCAGCGCGTGGACAACCCTTATGTAGACGAAGAAACCAACCGCCTGCGCAATATTTTTGGGGGACGCACTTTTTACAGCAACCATGACGCCAACCCGTTTTTTGCCTGCGCGCGGTGGCTGCGGCGCGGCAAGCTCATCGGCATTTTGACCGACCAAAATGTAGTGGCCAGCGAAATGTTTATGCACTTTTTGGGCCGGCCGGCGGCGGTGTCTCCTATCACGGGGCTTTTGGCCATACGCCTGCAGGTGCCGGTGTTCCCGGTGGTCGTTACGCGCGAGCATGACAAACTGATCTGCACCGTGCAGGATCCTGTCTATCCCCCCAAAGAATACAGCCAGGAACACATACGCGCTTTTGTGCGCCAATTGACCGACATTTATGAAGGATGGATACGCAAAAACCCGCAAAACTGGCTTTGGGCGCACAACCGCTGGAAAAGAGAGGAGGAGGGCAAACTGTGGTTTGCCGCACACCCCGAATGCAAAATACCGTAAAAGCCGTATTTTTTGACCGCGACGGCACCTTAATCCACGAGAAACCCGGAGTCTATTTAAGCGACCCCGACAAAGTGGTTCTTTACGCCCCCGTTCCCGCAGCTTTAAAAAGGCTGCAAAAAGCGGGGTTTCTATTTTTTATCGTATCCAACCAGTCCGGCATCGGGCGCGGGTATTTTACGGAAAAAGAAGTCAACGCCGTGCACGCACGCCTGCAAAGCCTGCTCCCTGTATCCATTAAAGAGATTGTATTTTGTCCGCATGCCCCGCAGGAAAACTGCGCCTGCCGCAAACCCGGCACCCTGCTGGGGCGGCGCCTGATAGAAAAATACCATATAGACCCGGCGCATTCTTTTATGGTGGGCGACAAAAAAGCCGATGTGCTTTTCGGCCGGGCGCTGGGCATGAAAAGCGTGCTGGTTACCACGGCCAACGGTAAAAAACATTTGCAGAAATACCCGGATTTAAAGCCCGATTTTACGGCCAAAGACATGGCGGCGGCAGCGCGGTATATTCTGCGGGAGGATAAAACCCATGGCTAAACATATTTTTTCTGCCCTTCTGTGCCTGATGCTGCTGGCCTGCCACAGCGCCAAAACCCAAAATTCCGCCCAAACGGCGGCAGAGATATCCACGGCACCGCAGGAGAGCGTTTCCGTGCCGAATTCTGTCCCTATGCTGAAGCCGGAACAAACAGCGGACGAGCAACCCGCCGTACCGGACACGGACGAAAACCCGGCTCCCACCCAAACCATAACGGCACCCGCCGGGGGCCAATCCCAAACACAACCCCTGACACCGCAGGATGAACCCCAAACGCCCGCCGCAGAGGCACCTGTTTCTTTTACTCCCGCTGCGGACACGGCCGTATTTGAAGATGAAAAGCTCATTGATTTTGAAGGCCGCATGCTGCACCCGTACGCCGAACTGGTGCCGGACGCCCGGGCCGACCAAAATGCCCCCTGGGCTTACGAACAGTTAAAATACGGCGTGTATTACACATTTATTAAAGCGGGCACCGCCTACATACGCAACCGCGGGCTGGTCAACATCAACGGCCGGCCGGCCTATCTGCTGCAGACCACAGCCTTTTCCGCCCCCGTCATTGACGCGTTTTTTAAGGTGCGTGATGTCAACCAGTCCTGGCTGGACGCGCAGGATTTTTATTCGCTGGGGTACGGCCAGAGCGTGCGCGAAGGCAATTATAAGCGCGACGAATGGGTGACGTTTGACTATGAAAACGGCGTTTACCGCGGCAAAATACAGAAAAAAGAGGAACCTCGCGACATCGGCGGCCCGCTGGACATAGCCGTGCTGGATATTTTAACGTCCCTGTATCATGTGCGCGGACAGGAGTTGGTGCCCGGACAAGATATTGTGTTTGACATCATCAACCGGGAAAAGCAATATCCCCTCGTCGTAAAAGTACTAAAAAAAGAAAAGGTGAAAACCGACGCCGGCACCTTTGACTGCGTGGTGGTGGAACCGCAGCTGCGCGGGGAAGGGATTTTCGTATCCAAAGGCAAAAGTTTAAAAGTCTGGCTGACCGACGACGAATATAAAATGCCCGTTAAAATGCAGGTGGAAGTGTTCATCGGCTCTGTGTCGGCCAAACTGCTGGAGTATAAAAGACAAGAACCGGAAAATATCTTATAATGGATTTTGAAAGAGGCTATCATGCAAACCGTAACAACCAAAAGACTCAAAGAAATTTTACGCGCTTTTAAAGGAAAAGAAATGATCGTGGTGGGCGACGTGATGCTGGACCACTTTATCAAAGGCGACGTATCGCGTATCTCACCGGAGGCCCCGGTGCCGGTGGTGGCCGTAAAGAACGAATTTTTTGTGGCCGGCGGCGCGGGCAATGTGGCCGTCAACCTGGCTGCACTGGGCGCACGCCCGCTGCTGGTGTCCGTCGTCGGGCGGGACGCAGGCGGCGAAATTTTAAAAGATTTCCTGCGCAAGCAAAACGTGGACATTTCCGGCATTACGGAAGATTACGACCGCCCCACCACGCAAAAAATACGCGTCATGGCCGAGCAGCAACAAATCGTGCGTTTTGACCGCGAAAGCAAGCATTGCATTTCCCGTGAAGTGTCTGCCGAATGTATGAAAAATTTTAATGCGGCCGTTAAAACCGCCAAAGGCGTTATTTTGTCCGACTACGGCAAAGGCATGCTCAGCGACCAGAACATCAAAACCCTTATCGCCGCCTGCCGCAAGCGTAAAATTCCCGTGTGTGTGGACCCCAAAATTGACAATTTCAAAAAATATAAAAACATTACCTGCATGACCCCCAACACCAAAGAAGCCTGGGAAGGCTCCGGCCTGGCCCCAAAAGCCGGCGAAGAAGCCATAGAACATCTGGGGCAGAAGATTTTGAAAATGCTCAATGCAGATTCCATTTTAATCACCCGCAGCGCAGACGGCATGAGCCTGTTTGAAAAAGGCAAGAAAAAACCCGTTACCGTCCGCGCCACCGCACGCGAAGTATTTGACGTTACCGGCGCGGGCGACACGGTGATTTCCGTATTTACGCTGGCGCTGGCCTGCGGGGCCAAACTGCATGAAGCGGCGGTGCTGTCCAACTATGCCGCGGGCATTGTGGTGGGCAAAAGCGGCACCGCCACCGTCACTCCCGAAGAAATAGAGGAGGTGCTTCCGTGAGCGAGGTTTTAATCGTTATCCCGGCCCGTTACGGCTCCACCCGTCTGCCCGGCAAGGCCTTAAAACTCTTGGCGGGCAAACCCGTGGTACAGCATGTGTGGCAGGCCTGCGTAAAGGCAGATGTGGGCGAAGTGCTTATCGCCACGGAAAACCAAATTGTGGTAGACGCGGCGGCACAGTTCGGCGCCAAAGCCGTACTGACCAGTGAGTCCTGCCAAAGCGGCACCGACCGCGTTTATGAAGCGGCCAAAAACCGCCCCGAGCGGATTATCATTAACGTGCAGGGCGACGAGCCTTTTATCGCCCCCTCCACGGTACAGAAAATAGCGCGGCTTTTGCAGGCCGACCCGCAGTGCGACATTGCCTCCGCCGTCGCGCCGACGCTGGACGAAAACAAAATAAACGACCCCAACTGCGTCAAAGCCGTTTTAAACAAACAGGGACGTGCTTTGTATTTTTCCCGTTCGCGCGTACCGTACAAACGCGAACTGACCGAAGAAAACAAAAAAGTGCCTTACTGGCAGCACTGCGGTATTTACGGCTATCAGCGCAAAGCCTTGGAACGCTTTGTCAGCCTTCCCCCCAGTCCGCTGGAACAGCTGGAGAGGCTGGAGCAGCTGCGCGCGCTGGAAGACGGCATGACCTTAAAATGCGTGGTCATAGAATCGGCCGGGCCGGCCATAGACACGGCCCATGACCTGGCCGCCGCCGAAGAATATTTTAAATCGCATTAAGGCGCAGGACTCCCGCCCCCGGCGGGAGTTCCTCTTTTGGAGAGGGAAAAGACGGTATTTGCCATGCAGAAAAAAGCATGGGCACCGCGTGAGATGGTATACGCACCGTCCCCACCGCTTTTAAACATTTAGTAAGGAGAAACATATGTCCAAATTCATCATCATCACCGGCGGCGTGGTCAGCTCGCTGGGCAAAGGCATTTCCGGTGCCAGCATCGGCAAGCTGCTGCAGCTGCACGGCCTGAAGGTCAACATGATTAAGTGCGACCCTTACATCAATGTGGACCCGGGCACCATGAGCCCTTACCAACACGGCGAAGTGTTCGTCACCGTGGACGGGGCCGAAGCGGATTTGGATTTGGGCCATTACGAACGCTTTTTGGACGTGGAAATGACCAAAGCCAACACCAACACCGCCGGCAGCATTTACCAGACCGTCATTGACAAGGAACGCCGCGGCGAATATTTGGGCGCGACGGTGCAGGTCATTCCGCACATTACCAACGAAATCAAAAAACGCTTCTGCGCGTTTGAAAAAGATTTTGACGTATCCATTATAGAAATCGGCGGCACGGTGGGCGACATTGAGTCCCTGCCCTTTTTGGAAGCGGCGCGCCAGCTGCGCCTGGAAAGGGGGCCCAAAAACGTCATCTGCGTACACGTTACGCTGGTGCCCTATATCGCTGTGGCGCAGGAGCTGAAAACAAAGCCCACGCAGCACTCGGTCAATAAACTGCGCGAAGTGGGCATAGAGCCCAGCATGCTCATCTGCCGCACGGAAAAGCCGCTGTCCGAAGGGATTAAAAACAAGCTCTCGCTGTTCTGCAGCGTGCCGGCCAAGGCGGTCATTGAATGCGCCGACGCCAAATCCATTTACGAAGTGCCGCTGAATTTCTACAAACAAAAAGTGGACGAACAGGTATTGGAACTGCTGGACCTCAAGCCCAAACACGCGGTGGACGCCAAATGGTTTAAATTCTTTGAAAAGGCCCTCCACCCGTCCAAGACGGTCAAAATCGCCATTGCGGGCAAATATTCCGAACTGCAGGACGCGTATAAATCCGTCTGTGAGGCCCTGCGCCACGCGGGCATGAACAATGACGCCAAGGTGGAAATCCTCTACGTCAATACGGAAAAGGACGACGTGGCCAAAAAGTTAAAAGATGCCGACGGCATTTTAATCCCGGGCGGCTTCGGCACGCGCGGCATTGAAGGCAAAATAGACACCGTGCGGTACGCGCGCGAAAACAAAGTGCCGTTTCTGGGCATTTGCGTGGGCATGCAGTGCGCGGTGATTGAGGCGGCGCGCAACCTCTGCGGGCTGGCAGGGGCCAACTCCACCGAGTTTGACCCGCAGACCAAAGACCCGGTGGTGGACCTGACGCCCCAGCAGAAAAACGTGGTTTACAAAGGCGGCACCATGCGCCTGGGCAATTATACGGCGGATCTGGAAAAAGGCTCTTTGGCCCATAAACTCTACGGCAAGGATCAAATCCAGGAACGCCACCGCCACCGCTATGAATTTAATCCCGCGTACGTCAAACAACTGCGCGAAGCGGGCCTGAAGGTGACGGGCTGGCACGAAGGCGTGCTGCCGGAAATTGTGGAGCGCGAAGACCACCCGTATTTTATTGCGGGCCAGTTCCACCCCGAATTCGGCTCCCGTCCGCTGCGCCCGCACCCGCTGTTTGACGGCCTTGTCAAAGCGGCTTTAAAAAGAAAAGAAGAAAACTAAACCTTATAAAAAACCCCGCTGAAAGGCGGGGTTTTTAAATACTTTCTACCAATAACTAAGATAATCTGTCCAAGCATAAACGGTATCCGTACTAAAACTGCGGCAAATCTCCTTATTCCGATCAGAGCCCCAACCGTTGCAGACAAATTTCCCGTGCACGGCTTCCGGACGGCAGGAATCATCCGTTTCGGAGGGATGCTCATAACAGCGGTGTATTCCGGGCCCTCCGTGAAGGCTATACCAGACCTTATATTTATTCATATCAAAACCGGAATGCGCCTCCATCCCCGCCTTATTCCAGTCTATATCCAAATCCTCTTTATCATCGGCATAGAAACCGTTTTGCATGTAAAAACGTTCCTGGGCCTCCTGAATAGATTTCAGCATGGGCAGCACACGCGCTATGCGGGCCCGTATGACCGCCTTCTGGTATTGCGGCACCGCCACGGCGGCTAAAATGCCTATAATTAATACGACCACCAACAATTCTATCAGCGTAAAACCTTTTCTCATTTTCATCCCTGCACAAAGGTTTAAACGGCCAAAATCAAACGACAGGCGCTTTCTTTCCCGCCCATGTACAGGGTATCAAAAAAAAAAAAACGAGTCAAGCCTGACCCGTTTTTTCAGCAAAAAAACAACAAGAAAACGACAGCGGAGGAACAAGGATAAGTTTCTGAAACGAAGTATAGAATGGCTTTACTTGCTGTAAGCGCTAATCCTATAAATCAGGTCATGCGGAATTTATTTCCGTATACCTTACGCTTGGCTGTTTATCTTTTACAATACCGTAAATTGCGTCTGCGCCTCTTCCCCGCCGCAGGCCGCTTCCAGGGCAAACTTGCCCTTTTCAAGCGGCCACCAAATATCCGCGCCGTCCCCTTCCAGCCGCTTCCCGTTCAGCGTCCATACACAGGCCCCCTGCGCACCGGCCGTTTTAAAATGCAGCTGCTGACCAGCGGAGGGTACAGAGGGGTCGTATTTAAACACGTCGCCGCGCACGGGGAAAAGAATTTGCAGCGCGGCGGCCGATGCTTCATGCTTCCCGTCACAGACTTTTTGCGGCACGGTATCCGAGATAAAAAGTTCTTCGCGCGTATGCGGGCAGTCCGGCCCCGCCAGCAGACCGCTTTCCTCACACACCAAAGCGGCGTTAATCCCCGCAGGCCGCTCAAAGACACCGGAAGGATACCTGTCATGGGCGTACAAAAGTACGTCGTGCATAATGGGCGCGGCGCCGGATATGCCCGATACTTTCTGCATGGAAGACGCGTCAAAATTCCCCGCCCAGACGGCCACGGTCAGACGCGGGGTATAGCCTACGGCAAAATTGTCGCGGTAATCTTTGCTGGTGCCCGTTTTGGCCGCTGCGGGAAAAGGCATATTTAAAGGGGAGTTAAGGCCAAAAGCGTCGGCACGCGCGGCATTGTCGGACAAAATATCCGTAATGATATAGCTGACGTCCGGCGGCAGGGCCTGCCTGCGCGTGGTACGGGTGGCCAGGCGCGGCTGTGAAGCAAACACCACGGGGCGCACCTCTCCGCCGCGGGCCAGTGCGGCATAGGCGTTGGCCAGTTCTAACAGGGTCACTTCCCCCCCGCCCAGCGCCAGCCCCAGGCCGTAAAAATCCGGCGCGCGGCTTAAAGAGCGGAAATCCAAATCATGCAGCAAATTCAGCAGGCGCGCCGCCCCCAGCGGTTCGGCCGCTTTGACGGCGGGTACATTGTAAGAGCACGCCAGCGCGCGGCGCACGGACACCCCTCCGTGAAAATTTTCATCATAATTGCGCGGGCGGAAGCCCCCTTCAAAAAACGTATCTTCGTCCTGCAGCACGCTGGCGGCGGTCAGGCCGTTTTGCAGGGCCAGCGCATATACAAACGGTTTTAAGGAGGAGCCGGGCTGGCGCAAAGCCGCCGCACCGTCCACCTGCCCGCTGTGCGCCTCGTCATAAAAATCGGCCGAGCCCACATAAGCCAGCACGCCGCCCGTGGCATTGTCCAGCACCACCACAGCGGCATTGGTGACGTTGTTGTCTTTGAGTTTGGATAAATGGTTCAGCACCGCGCGTTCGGCATACAGCTGTAAATCTTTATCCAGCGTGGTATACACGCGCGCCGCGTCCGGCGCCATTTCATAGACGCGCCGCGCAAAATGCGGCGCCGAAAACGGCCGCTCCCCGCGCGAAAGCCCCAGCGGCTCTTTCATGGCCAAATCGTATTGTTCGTCCGTAATAAAGCCGTTTTTGCGCATAGCTTCCAGCACCCGCCCGCGGCGCACAAGCGCGCCCTTGGGGTTTTTAAGCGGGTTTAAACGCGCGGGGGACTGTATCAGCCCCGCCAGCAACGCGCTCTGCGCCAAAGACAGCGCCGAAGCCGGCACACCAAAATAAAATTTGGCCGCGGCCTGCACGCCCTGGGTCATATTGCCAAATTCCAGCGCGTTGAAATAATCCTGCAAAATTTCCTCTTTGCTTTTTTCCCGCTCCAGTTTCAGCGCGTCCCAGGCTTCCCGTATTTTCCCCCACAGGGTTTTGGGGCGCGGCTCAATGGCGCGCGCCAGCTGCTGCGTAATGGTGGACGCGCCGGACACCACCCCCCCGCCGCGCAAATTCTGCCACAGCGCGCGCAGTACCGCGCGGGCGTCCACGCCCGCGTGGGTATAAAAACGCCGGTCCTCGGCCGCCACGGCGGCCAGCACCAGCCACGGGGAAATATCGGACAGGGCAACCGGTTCGGAATAAGTTTCCCGCTCGGAAAGAAAAGAACGCAGGGGCCGCCCCGCGCGGTCAAATAGCTGTACGGAAACGGCGGAAGAAGGTGCGGCGGGCGCGGAAAGCGCTTCCCCGCCCAAAGGACGGGGAAGCATACAAAACAGCAGCCACAGCACACACGCCGCGCGTTTCATCAGGGCTTAATCACCATGCGCGAGGTCGCATTGCGGCCGAACACGGCCGGATCATACATCTGGCTGGCCCACAGGCTGGGGTAGGCAAAGTCGCCCGCCACGGAGGCCTGCACCAGGTAAGAATATTCGTGCTCGCCCTCGGTCAGGTAATCAGCAAAAATGACGATACGGTCATCGTATTTTTCATCGCGCTCAAAACCGCCCCAGGCGGCGTTATTCAAAGACGCGGCCTGCTCCCGGCTTTCGGTAGCCAGGGAGGTGTTGACGATTTCAAAACCCGCCGGGATAAAATCCTCCAGCACCACGAAACTGCGCGAGGCCGTGCTGCGGGTTTTCAGCGTTACTTTATAGCGCTGGCCCGCCTTAAATTCCGTTACGGCCTTGCCCTGCAAGTCCCTGATAGAGCGGGACACTTCAAAACCCGCGTTGACACTGTCTGTATAAGCTGCGGGAGCGTAGGTCTGCCACAGGGTATAGTAAAGCGTACCCGCGCCGGCTTTGACAAAACGCACGCGCGCCTGGTTGGCATGCTGATACACCTGCGCAAACGGCCATACGCCGCGCACGGTTTGCAGCGTGCGGCCCTTAAAGGACTGGGTCAGCACATTTTTGCCGTCCAAAGACACGGAGGCGGTAAAGTCCGGCTCCACGGATTCTTTGAGCTTGTAATAAGCGTTCAGCGCACCGAACACCGCCGCATTGGCGCTGGTGTTAATCCAGTAGCCTTCTTTGCCCAGCTGGTCCGTCAGCCACTGCACGGCGCGGTAGGGCTGGGGCAGATAGTCGCCCACCACCAGCAAAGCCTCCAGGGCCAGGGCCGTTACTTTGACATCGGTCATATGCAGCCAGGGCTGTGCTTCCCCGGAAGAAAAATGCACCGTCTGGTTGCCCGTCTGCTGGCGGTTTAACAGTTCCTGCGCCAGCTTGAGCTTGACGTCCGCGCCCTGGTTTAGATGCAAAGCCGCCAGCAGCAAATAGGCCTGCGCGGGCGCGCTCAGCGTGTTGCGCTTATTATAGAGGTTATTAAACTGGCCTTCCATTTTTTCGCCGTACAAAGACAGCGCCAGCACCGCATAGGCACGGGCAGTATCGTTTTCCGCCGCCGAATACGGATAGGCTTTCTGCTGGTCTTTGCCGAATACGCCTTTGAGCCACGCCGCCGCACGCTTAAGCGCGGCTTCGTCCACCGTGTATCCGGCGCGTTTGGCGCGGTAAGCCGTTTCCAGCGTATAAGCGGTTACATACGGATCCGGCAATGCATTGGGCCAGTAGGCAAAACCGCCGGAAGCGGACTGGTACTGGGAAATTTCATTTAAAATTTCCTGCGTCTGCTTTTTATAGGCCGTCAAATCGCCCAGGCCGAAATCCTCTATCATATCCGCCCCTTCAATAACGGGCAGAATTTTGGACATTTTCTGCTCCAGGCAGTCATACGGATAGGCCAGCAAATACACAATGCCGCCGCGCAGGTTAATCAGCGCGGTGGAAGCCAGCGTGGCGGCGGCTTCGGCCCCGGCCTTTTCATTGACGGAAGCCGGTTTGGCCAGCACCTGCTCCTGGCTGTCATTGGTGGCCGAATACAGCGCCAGGGTCTGTTTCTTTTCCACGTCGGAAACGGTCAGGGTGCTTACCACGCCGTCGTTTTCTTTGCCCGCTTCGGCGGCAAAAGAGACTTTGGCCTCCCCCGTTTCCGCGGCTTCACAGTCCCAGCTGACTTCTTTGGCACCGCCTTTGGGCACGTTTACCGTCTGCCAATCGCCGCTTAAACGCACGGCCCCTTCGGCGCGGGCGGACACGGTGATATCGCCTTTTTCATCTTCATAATTATAGATGACGGCGCCGCATTTGAACTTGTCGCCCGTGCGCGCAAAGCGCGGCATCTTGGCCGTGACCATCAGCGGCTTGGACACATTGACTTCCGTTTCCGCACCGCCGAATTCCCGCACGGTGGCCGCCACGGCCATAATGCGGAAGGTGGTCAGATTGTCGGGCAGCGTAAACTTCACGCTGCCGCGGCCGCGCGCGTCGGTGCGGACGGAAGCGTTGAAATACGGCGTAAATTCAAAATGGCTGCGCAAATCCGCGCCGCCGAGTTTGTCCGAAGAACCGCCGCCGCCCCCGCGGTTTTCGCCTTTTTCGCCAAAGTTGCGCTGGCCGATGATAAACACGCGGTTATCGGCCGTGGATACGGACAGCTGCGCCGGCGAGTAAAACACGTCCATCAGATCGGGGCGTTTGTAACCGGTCAAAGACAGCACGCCTTCGTCCACCACCATCAGCGTGACGTCGGCCGGTACACCTTTTCCTTGTACGGCGGTATTGATATTGACGGTGACTTCCTGCCCGGGGCGGTAGACGGTTTTGCCTGCAGACACGGAAGTTTGTATTTCGCGCTCCGCCTGCGAAACGGTCAAATTGACATAGCCCGTTTTGCCCTGCGGCTTGGCCAAGTCCAGCCCTTCTTTGTCATATTCGGGCTGCGCCGCGCGGCCGCGTACCAGCGTGACGCCCACAAATACATTGGGCAGGTAAGAGGCTTTTATGGGCACCTGCACATAGTCCGCGCCCGAAGCCACGGGCACCGTCCACGCGTCCAGCACGCCTTCGCGCTCTACGGTTACCAAAGCCAGCGCGCTTTCATAGGGGCTTTTGACCAAAATGCGCGCCGTGTCACCGGGGTTATATTTTTCTTTGTCCTGCTCCAGCTGCAAAATATCGTCGTCATTTTGTTTCCAGTAAGCCTGGCCTTTGCCGTATACGGTAAAGGCAAAGCCGCCTTTTACCTGCCGGCCCTGCGCGTCTTTGGCGGTCAGGGTAACCTGGTAAGAGCCGGGCTCCGTGGGATCAAAAGAGAAGTCATACCCTTTCGCCCCCACCGTGAACGTCTGGGAAGGGAAATCTTTCACGCGCCGCTCGCTGACCCATTCCAAACGTCCGGCCAGGCCGTTTTTACGCACGCTGAAATATTCTTCCTTCTGTATTTTGGCCTCCACCTTCACTTCGCCCGCCGCCTGGCCCTGCGGCGTAATGGCCACGATATGCGCTTTGGCGTTTTCTCCCTGCTCCACGCTGGAAGAATCCATTTTCGCACCCAGGTAAAAATCCGCCGGATTTAACATCACGCTGGTGCGGGCAAAAAGCTGCTGGCCCGAAACAGCCTGCACACCCACTTCGGCATATACCTGCTGCGGGGAGGTGACCTGCGGCAGCGGCACGGTAAAATTAATTTTGCCCTGCTCGTCCAGCGTGCCGGAGGCTTCGTTCATCAAATGGTCTTTGAAATCCCGCTCAAAGAAATACGGGATAAAGGTATATTCTTCATACCCTTCCGGAGAAAAATTGGAAAATACGCGGCGCACCGTCCACTTGGCCTGCGCGCCGGACACGGGCGAGCCGAACAGATAATCGGCCGACGCGGTAAACTGCGCCTCCTGCCCGCCGACGTAAGACGGCTCCAGCGCACGCAGGTTGACCTTAAAGTCCGCCTGTTCCACCGCTTCCACCTGGAAGGAATAATACGCGCTCCCTTCGCCGGAGGCAGGCTCAAAGCTCATGCTCCAGCCGCCGGTGACGGCATTTTCCGGCAAAGTAAACTTCCAGTCAAACGCGCCGGTGCCCGCACCGTAAGAGAGCGTCTGTTTAAACGCTTCTTCCCCGCGGGAATTATACACCGTCAGCGTGCCTTTGGTCGCGGACGGCAGGGCCCACTGGCCGTTTAACATACGGCGGGTTAAGCCCTTGACGTATACGGTTTCGCCGGGGCGGTAGACGCCGCGTTCGGTAAACAAAGCGCTTTTGACGGGGGCCTGGTTGGGCGAATAATTGTAGCTGACGTTAAAACGCCACGGTTCCAACCCGTCATTCCAAGTGCTGGCCAGCACCGCGTCCCCGCCGGGGCTGGTGACAAAGACATACACCGCCGGCGTGCTCCAGCTGTTGCGCGCCTGGGGTTTGAGCTCGCTCAGCCCGGGGGCCATAGCCAGGCCGTTTTCATCGGTGCTGCCCGTCCAGAGCGTGCGGTTGGCCTCGTCTTTGATTTCCACATTCAGGCTGCCCTGCGGCTCGGCCGTCTGCAAAGAGGTGACCCACACCAAAATGTTTTCCGGAGAGGTTTTCAGGGTTACCCCCAGGTCGGTAATATTATCCGTTGCGCCCACCCAGCAATAGCCGTCCTGGCGGTTTTTGCTCGGCACGCGCACCTGGGAATAAATAATGCTGTTCTGGCCGGTGGGATTAAATTTTTTCAAATCCAAATAGGTTTTCTGTGTTTTATCCGGCGTAATGTCAAAATCATATTTCCCGTCAAACTGCAAGTTGGCCGCGGCAATTTCGGCCTTGCTGCAATAGGAAACCGATTTTTTGGCAAACGGGATAAAGTCCGCCTTGCTGAAGCGTCCGGCCGACACTTCCAGCGCGTCCACATTCAGCACGTCCACGGGGTGGCGCGCGGGCAGGTAGCTTTCCAGCACGCCGCGGCCGCCTTTAAACGTGGCGGCGGGGCAATAGCCCTCGTTGGTGACTTCTATGACTTTTTCTTCGCCCAGGCGGTTGCCGTAAATATCGGTTAAATCTTTGTCAATGGTCAGCGTCACGCTTTCTTTGGGCTGCAAACGCAGGAAAGAAAGCGGCATTTCAAACCAGCCTTCGCCGGCTTCTTCGCCAATACGCTGACGGCCCAGGGTTTGGGCTTCCTGCTCGGTTACTTCAGCCAGCGCGCTCTGCGGGGATACTTTGATGTGCTTAAGCAAATCAGCCAAACGCACGGGGGACGAAAAATCCACATGCGCGTCAAAAGGCAGGCAGCCGGAATAATTGCCGCCCGTTATTTTCAAATCGGGGTATGTATAAAAAACGGAAGTATAGGGCTCGGCCATGCCCAGCGTGCCGGCCTTGCCGCGCAGGCTCTCGGACACGGTCAGCGTGATTTTGGTGCCGGCGGGCAAATCCGCCTGGGGAACCAGCACGAACACGCGGTCTTTTTCCAGGTAGGAATAATTCTTTTCATACTCTTCATCCGTCAGAGCGCGCACCTGCAGCGGAGCGGACTGCTCCATCACTTCATCGTCCTTTTCCACCCAGCCGTTGGTTTTTTCGCTCAGCCAGTTGCGCAGGCGGGTCATCCAGTCCTGTTTAAGGGCGACATAACTTAAAGACACCGCCGAGGAAACGGCCGATATTTCCGCCGGCTGGGACAGGGTGATATAAATCAGCGGGCGGCGGTCAATCCACAGCTCATTATTATAAGGAGTAACGCCCGTTACCTGCGGGCGGGCGGTGGCAAACGTCCAGCTGTAATCCTGGGCCAGGGTTTCGCCGGAAACCTGGGACTTAAATCCGGCGGGCAGCGTAAGCGTATATTCGGTGGCCTGCTGCCAGTTTTCTTTCGGTTCAAACAACAGCGTCTGCGTGCCGGAGAAGCGGCAGGTGCCGTCCACGGCCGGCGTAATTTGCAGCGGGCACTGGCCGGAGGCAAAAGCGGCCTGCTCGGACAGCGCCGTCACGGGTACATTAAAATTGACGGTCACGGCCGCACGGCTTGCGCGGACGCCTTCTCCTTTGGGCGAAGCAGACACCACCTGCAAGTCCTGCGCGGCAAAAGCGGCCGGCGCAAGCGCCGCCGCGAGCAAAGATAACAGTCCCAGTTTTACAAACCGCATACGTCCCCCTTATATATAGGAATACTCTTTTATTATTGTAGCTGTTTTTGAAGGATAAGGAAACAGGGTAAAGAACCTGCCGAAAAAGGGAAAAACCCTGAGTTATGATACCTCAGGATGACCGAATGTGTTTACACCGCACCGCGGCAGACAAAAAACCCCGCCCTTGCGGGCGGGGTTTTATCTGTGAAAAACAGATTAGAACTTCACGTTCACACCGGCCTGATACACGGTAGCATCGGGCTGGACATTGAGCGTAGCATTATCGGAAGCTCCGCCGAGTTTGGCATAGCCGATGCCGGCGAACAGGCCCACGTTGTCATTGTGCTGATAATTGACGTTCAGGTCAGCTTCCAGCGTGGCTTCATGCTGGGCCGTGCGATCCTGGAAGGCATAGCCGTCCACGGAGAAGGTCCATTTGTTCCAGGCATAGTCCACACCCACGTTGAAGATACGGGCTTCAGCCAAGGCTTCATACGGGTCAGAACCATAAATGGTTTTACCAAATACCAAGCCGGGGGCATAACCGCCGAATGTAGACACGAAACCTTTCTGGTAGATGAAAGCCGCGCGGGGCGTGAACGCATCCAGGTCCAGCGCGCCGTCCACTTTGACCATGTACGGGTTGTCATGGCTTTCTTTGATCAGGCGGTTGCCAGAGTGCCCGCGGGCATATTCCACGCTCAGCAGGCCGGCTTCCGGAGTCAGGGACAATTTGGCGCCGTAGAACCCGTTGTATTCTTCCCCATCGGGAATCCAGGCATTGTCTTTCAAAGCGTAACCGTAGATCTGGGCTTTGAGCAGGTCGGACAGGTTCAACGCAATGTCCGCTCCGAAGAGGGTGGCACCCTCGGAAGAAACCGGGCTTAAGCTCGGATTATTCATTCTCTGCGTTTTACCGGCGATCAGGGTGACGGATTTGAAATCATCGGAATAGGTCAGTTTGGCCGCGTCCAAGGACGTTACATTGGTCAAAGCAGCCATATAACCGTGGCGGGGGCCGAAGTACATGACGGCGCTGCTTTCATCACCGTAGAACTGGCGGCCGACCGTTACTTCAAAGCAATCAAACAGGTTGGAGAGGACCATGTTGGCTTCCGCCAAGTGGACATCTGCCCAATAACCGTCCAGGTTGTTTCCGGCAGTAGCACCATCCCAAGCCTTGCCGTATACAAACTGTACATTGGCTCTCACATCCTCGGTCAGTTCGGCGGACAAACCGGCCATAACACGGGAAGCGGCGCCGTTGGCGGCAGCGTTGCCCAGGTTATTTTCCGCGCCAATGGCTTCAATTTCACCAATGACGTCTACATTGTCCAACACACTGGCGTTGGCGGCCACGGGCCAAGCCATGGTAATCGCTAACGCTAAGCAAGGCCAAGCCAAAAGCAGGCCAAGTAGTTTCTTCATGCAGTTACTCCTCCTTAATAGTTTAAACTACCCTACCATCAAACTTTAGCTAATTGAAAAAAATTTTTCAAGTTCTTTTTAAATTTATTCTTGACAAAAGCCTGCAAATACTGCTATCTTCCCCTCTTTGTGCACAAACCCGTCCCTGCCGCAGGGAAACGCTTGAAAGAAAAAGCGGAAAACATTATACTTATAATATATATTACACAAGGAGCCGGTATGAAAAAATCCGTTTTCTTTATGCACCAATCCAAAGGGTTTACCATGGTAGAACTGCTGACGGTGGTACTGATTATCGGGCTGTTGGCCTCGGTGGCGCTGCCCCAATACCGCCGCAGTGTATACCGCGCGGAAATGATGGAAGGGATGAGCCACGGCAAAACAATTTACGATTCAGCCCTGCGCTACAAATCCGTCAACGGGGACGCCCCCACCGATTTTAGCCAGCTCGACGTCGGATTTGCCGGCACCAATATCAACGGCAGCTCCTTTACGGACGGGGCGTTTACCTATACGCTTAACAGCACAAACGTCAACATCCGCAATACCAAGGCCGGCTATTATTTGCAAATGACTTTCCCCACTGTCAGCACCAGCGGGGTGAGTGCACCCATATACTGCTGCCCCATCTCGGGCAGTTCCACCGGGCAATGGGTATGCAAAAGTGCCAGCGGAGGCGTGATATCGGACAGCTGTTACGAAATCAAATAAATATTCCCCGCTCTCTCTGGAGTTTTCTGTTATACAATAAAAACCCCGCAGACGGAAGCGGGGTTCTTTCATATGAAAAAATATTCAACGTTTTTTGCGTTTAAAAAACTTGGAAAACACGGCTTGTTTTTTGCCAGTTTTGCCACCGTGTTTTTTCTTTGGTGTCCGGCTGTCGGAATAAGACGAAGCCGATGAAGGAACTTTCTTCTTTCCCCCCGCGCGCACCACGCGGAACCCGGCCAGCGACGCAGCCTCCCCAGCGGAAGGGGCGGCCTGCACGGGGGTAGGACGTGTTTGGACGGAGTCAGGCCCTTTCTTGTGTCCGGGCGCGGACGCCCGGGCCATGTTTTTCGGCAAAGCAGAGGCAGCCTTCCTTTTTTCTTCCGTTAAAACCGGGCGTAAAATTTCCGGCGATTTCTTTTCCGAGCTTTCTTTCAGACGCGATGTTTTTTCTTTTTTGCGCGGCGCGTCCGGCGTAAATTTGGGCTTGGGCAAAGGGCGGTCCGTTTTAGTCAGCTCGGTCAATTTGCCCAAACGGCAGACGCGGCAAATGTCTTTCCATTTATCCGTATCTTCCGCCACAAAAGACAAGGCCGTCCCCGTGCCGCCCGCACGGCCCGTGCGGCCGATGCGGTGTATGTAATCTTCGGGGCATTGGGGCAGGTCATAATTAATCACGCAGGAAATGTCCGCCACGTCTATGCCGCGCGCGGCTACGTCGGTGGCCACCAGCGCGGGCACATCCCCCAGGCGGAACTGCTCCATCACCTGCCGGCGGCGGCTTTGGCGCAAGTCCCCGTGCAGGGCGGCGGCTTTGCAGCCGTAAAGTTTCAGCTGTTTAGCCAGGCGTTCCGCGCCGTGGCGGCTTTTGACAAACACCAGCACCGAGCCTTTGCGCGTGTTTAATTCATGCACCAGCTGGGGCAGTTTGTCGCGCGTGGTCAGGCGCACAAACTGCTGCAGCACCAAATCCACGGGGCGCGTGACGGAGCCGATTTGCACGCGGACGGGGTCGGTCATAAATCCGGCGCAAAGTGCTTCAATTTCCCCGGGCAGCGTGGCCGAAAAAAGCAGCGTCTGGCGCGGCGCGGGCAGGGCGGAGCCGATTTTGCGCACGTCGGGGATAAAACCCATGTCCAGCATGCGGTCGGCTTCGTCCAGCACAAAAAATGCGGTATTTTTCAGGCTTAAACTTTTGCGCCCGATATGGTCCAGCACACGCCCGGGCGTACCAATCACCAGGCGCGGCTTGCGGCGCAAATCGGCGTATTGTTTATGAATATTGTCCCCGCCGATAATCAGCGCGGACGGCATTTCTTTGGGGTCGGCCAGCAGGCTGATTAACGCCTCCTGCGTCTGCTGCGCCAGTTCGCGCGTGGGCGAAAGGATCAGCGCGGTTTTATCCGCCGCCTGCCGCAGGCGCACGATTAAAGGAAGCAAAAAAGCAAAGGTTTTCCCCGTACCCGTCTGCGCGGTGGCCAGCACGTCTTTGCCCTGCAAAAGCGGCGGCAGGGCGGCCTGCTGCACGGGGGTGGGCGTTTCTATGCCCAGCCGGCGCAGGGCGGTCTGCAAGTCCGGCGGCAGGCGGTCAAAGGCGTTCACGCGGCCTCCTCTTCTTTGCCGGACATAATATGCTCGCACTGCTGGCTTAAAAACAGCCAGCGTTCTTCCGCGTCGGAAATCTGGTCGCCCAGCAGGGCCAGCTCTATGCTGTTGTCGGCGTCGTAACGCTGCAGGAGCAGATTTTCCAGTTCCTGTTTGCGCTTGTTGAGTTTTTCCAGTTTTTTGTCCAGCTCGCGGATTTCTTTTTTCAGCGGGGCCAGCTCGGCGCGGCGGCGCGCGGCGTTTTGGCGGCGGGCCTCGGCAGAGTTTTCTTTGTCGCTGGCCTGGCCCGCGCGGCCGTTTTTGGTCAGCAGGCTGTTTTTGTAATCTTCCAAATCTCCGCGGTAAATCCGGCAGGTGCCGTCTTTGACCAGCCACAGGGTGTCGCAGGCCATTTCTATGACGTGCAAATCATGCGTAATCAGCACCACCGCGCCTTCATAGGCGTTGAGCGCCTCCAGCAGAGCCTGGCGCGAAAGAATGTCCAGGTGGTTGGTCGGCTCGTCCAAAATCAGCAAATGCGGCGCGTCACGCGTGATGAGCGCCAGCAACAGGCGGGACTTTTCCCCGCCGGAAAGCTTGCCTATCAGCGTGTCGGACTTGGCCTTGTTTAAGCCGAACGCCCCCAGCTGGGCGCGGATTTGGGTTTCGGTGCTCTGCGGCATCAGTTCCGAGAGCTGTTCATACGGCGTTTTGTCCACGTCCAGTTCTTCGGTCTGGTGCTGGGAAAAATACGCAATTTTAATTTTTTTGGCCACGGTCATGCGCCCGCTCATCAAAAGCAAACGGTGCGACAGGATTTTGGCCAGCGTGGATTTGCCGTTGCCGTTGGCGCCCAGAAGCGCGATGCGGTCGTCGGGCTCCACGCGCAGCGTCAAATGCTGCAATACGGGCTTGTCATCATAACCCGCCACGCCGTCCTCTATGGTAATCAGGGCCTGCGTCAGGCGCGAAGGCGAAGGAAACTGAAAATGCACTTCGGGATCTTTAATGACGGCGGGAGGCTCCCCCATTTTTTCAATCATTTTAATACGGCTCTGGGCCTGCTTGGCCTTGCTGGCTTTGTAGCGGAAACGATCCACAAAAGACTGCAAATGCGCCACCACGCGCTCATGCTTGGCCGCGGCCAGGCGCGCGCCTTCCTGCTCGGCTTCACGCGTGCGTTCATAGGTATCATAATTGCCGTTATAGAGTTTCAGCTGCGCCTGCTCCACATGCACGATTTTATCGCACAGGCGGTTTAAAATGTGCCGGTCATGGCTGATGAGCAGGACGGTTTTGTCCGTCTTGGCCAGGTAATTTTCCAGCCAGGCGGAAGTTTCCAAATCCAGGTGGTTGGTCGGCTCGTCCAACAGCAGGCAGTTGCTGGGCGCGTACAGCGTGGCGGCCAAATTGGCGCGCACCTGCCAGCCGCCGGAAAACTCTTTTAACGGGCGCTCAAAATCGGCGTTTTCAAACCCCAGTCCGCTTAAAATGGCGCTGGCTTTGGCCTTGGCCGCGTGTGCGCCCAGGCTGTCCAGACGGTCATAAATTTCGGCCATGCGCTCACCGGATAAATCCGTGCGGGTCAACTCCCGCTCCAAACGCGTGATTTCCTTATCCGCTTCCAGCACAAATTCCAGCAGTTTTTTGGACGGGTCTTTAATGTCCTGCGCCACGGAAGCGATTTGCGTGCCGCGCGAGATTTCTATTTTTCCCCCGTCCGGGAACAGCTCCCCCGTAATGAGCTTAAACAGCGTGGATTTGCCGCACCCGTTCAGGCCCACCACGCCCACCTTTAAACCGTCCGGCAGGAGCAGGTTGGCATTTTCAAACAGGGTGCGCAGCCCGAAATGGAAGGATAAATCTTTGATCTCTATCATGTAAATATATTATAGAAAATTTCCGTCTCACTCCGTCGGAAAACATAGGTTTTCTGACGGGGCGCCGTCGCGGCGGGAAAAACGGCAAATTTGCTAGAATGGCTCCATGAGCCAGAACTTTATCGCGCTGGACTTTGGCAGCGGCCAAATTTCCGCCGTACTGACCGTATATGACGAAGACACGGGCACCTGCCGCGTGCGCCATGCCGCGCGGGTCATTTGCCCCGCCGTCAGCGCGTGTTATATTCTGGATTTTAATGCCGCAGTGCGCGCCGTAGGCCGCCTGCTGGAAGAAATGAGCGATTACGCAACCTTCACCCCCACCGTGGCCGTCGGTCTGCGCGGGGATTTTTTGAGTTTCCGCCGCGCCGGAGGCTGCCAGTCCGTGGAAGGGCGCAACCATGTCATTACCGAGCGAGATGTGCGCGCCGCGCTGGACAATTCCGTCCCCGCTAATTTGGACGAAAACCTGGAAGTGGTGGATTTGCGCCCGCAGACTTTTACCATAGACGGCAAAACCGGCGTGCAAAACCCCGTGGGGCTGGTAAGTTTCTTTTTGGAAGCGGAAACATTTTTGTCCGTCGGTCTGCGCAGCCATTTGGCCAACTTAAACCGCGTCATGGCCGCCGCCGGCTGTGAAGATTTTGAAGCCGTGCCCACCGTGCTGGCCCTGTGCGAAAGCCTGCTAAAGCCCGAAGAGAAAAAATCCGGCGTCCTGCTTTTGGACATCGGCGCGGCCAACAGTTCCGCCGCGCTGTACCACAAAGGCATGCTGGAAGACGCGCGGGAAATGCCTTTCGGCGCGGACGTTATTTTGCAGGAAGTGGCCGATGTGCTGCAAAACGACCTGGACGGCGCGCGCCAGGCCCTGAAAAACTATTCCTACGGCGACGATGAAATCATGGACGACGTATTGGACGAAGCCGCGCGCAAACTTCTGCTCAAAATACAGGCGGAACTGCGCCAGTCTTTGCCCTACATAAAATACGCCCCCGCCCAGGCCGTGCTGAGCGGCGGAGGAGCGGGCCTGCATGTAAAAAACGCCGCCAAAAGCGTGCTGGGGCTGCGCCGCGCGCGCATAGGCGCGCATGATGATTTAATCTCCGACGGGGAAGATCTGCTCGCCCCGCAATACACTTCTGCCCTCTCTTTGGCGCTCTATTCCCAAAAACACGGAGGGCGTACCGAACCCGTTTCCGCCGCCAAGGAAAAAGCCGCCGGATTTTTTGACCGCATGCTGGCCAAACTGGGGCTGAATTAACGCGTTTTCTATTCTCATAACCCGGAAATTTTGTATATTTTTCTTATGCATATTCACAGAGGTAAAATAATGCGCATAAAAATTACACATCCGGACGACCTCGCGGCCCGAAACGAATTGATTATTGTGTTGCTTTTCTCTTTACTTACCATTATAGTATGGAGTTGTTTTACCATTGATGGCAGTACCATGGATGATATTCTCGCGGACAGAGATGCCTCCTTGTGTCTGCTGTCATTGTTCGCAGTTATAGGGTATTTTCTGTTTCATTCGCTTTATCTGCTCTGGGTAAAGCGTGCCGAGCGGCGCAAAAACGGACCGGATGTAAAAGCCCTGGAGTTTACCGCCCAAGGGGTGAGCATATACCGTCCGCCGCTGGCGCCGTTGTTTTTCCCGTACGGGGAAACTTCTTTTTCCCTGGAAGTAATAGCCATTAAAAAAAGAAACAAACATACGTATTGGTATACGGTATCTGCCGTATATATGACGTTTAGGCAAAAAGATGCGGAGATTTGTATTCCCTGCGGCATATACCGCAAACGCAAACAGCTGCGCCCCCTGCTGGACGCCAGACACCGCTTCGCCTCGTTTGCGCTGACCGTGGAATCGTTTAGTAAGCAGGAGGTCAAAACCCTCTGCCACCAACAGGAAAATACAGAGTTGCTCCGGGAAATAGAAACCATGGATGATGAAATGCGCCAGGAACTGAATATGGACAGGGAACTGCAAGAAATCTCTCAAATGCTTAAAGAGCAGCAGGAGCCGGAAGCAGTGCCCGCCATACGGCAAGAATTGGAAGATTATATGAAATACGGAGCCTGGCCCGCGCTGTCGGATGGTATGCGCAGTGCATTTATTCTTTATGGTCTGATGATTCTGGCCGGAAGTATTTACATGACCTCCCTGTTTTATATGGACATGGACAAGGAGCTTTTTGAGTTGCTGTGGTGGATACCTCTTTACTTTCTGGTATTGTCTGCGGTTCTGGTGTATATAGGGATAAAAGACTGGCTGACCGTCCGAAAGCTCAAACGCTTAAAATCCCGGGATTTGGAAAACCGGCAAAGAGCGGCCGCTCCGGATACGGCACAAAAATAAACGCAAAAGGAAAAGAAAAAGATGCACATAAAAATTAAACATCCCACAGAATGGGCCGCCGCCACTATGTTGCGCCGCGGACTCGTCACGGGAATAGTCATTTTCGCCTTTTTGTATTTTGCCCCGCTGGAAGAAATATTTTGTTCCGGCGGCGGAGAGTTCTGCCCGAAAGCCGTCTCTTTCGGGGCGTTTCTGGCGTTTGCTGCGGCTCTTTTTTTAATAGTCGTTCCCGTTTATATCTTATACAGGGAACGGCACGAGCGGCGCAAAAACGGCCCGGATGTTACGGCCCTGGAGTTTACCGCCCAGGGCGTGAGCGTATACCGCCCGCCGCTGACGCCGCTGTTTTTCCCGTATACGGAAACCGCATTTGAACTAACAGCCAAAGCCGCCGTCAAACGATCTTCATATTTATACAGCTTCGTTGTCCCCGCCGTGCAAATAAAATTAACAAACGCCGCGGCTTGCGTTTCCGTGCCGCACCGCATTAGCAGCCTGCGGCGGGTGCTGCCGCTGTTGGATATGCGTCAGAAATTTGCTTCTTTTTCGCTTCACACGGAGCCGTTGGAAAAGCCGAAAAAAACATATGCGGAAAAAACGGAGCCTCCCGAAGTCAGCGAAATACGCCGCATACTGGAGGATTATATGCAATACGGGGTTTTGCCCCCCATGTCCGGCGATATGCGCGCGACATTTGAGATGTTTGGGCTCATTTTCATAGGGGCGGCGGGGTATTTTTATTTTAAATTGTTCGGCCTGTCCACACCGGACGTGCCGGGTGTGCTTATTCTGCTGCTGC
>CASFOP010000014.1 GCA_949296525.1 uncultured bacterium
AGTGTCATGGCTTCCGATGAGCGGCTTTTTTCCACCGCTTTGGTATATTCCGGCAAAGCTATAGCCGACAATATACCAATTATCAATACCACCACCAAAAGCTCGATCAGCGTAAAACCGCTTATTTTGCCTTTAGCGGGGTTTTTCCCGCAAAGGGTTCTTTTTTGATAGATTTTGTTCATAAACAAAATCTATCAAAAAAAAAAAAACGAGTCAAGGCCATTTTAAAACACCTGCTCAAACACAAAACGGCCATAAGCCATCAACAAGATTTCCTACAAAAAACAGCAGCCAATATTATCCCAGCCAATATTATCCCGGGCAATATAAAAGCCCAAGGGAAAATTCCGGCAGACCTGCCGGAAGAATAAAGGGCCGGCAAAGGTTCAGTCTATTTGATAGGTATTGCTGCTGATTTGCTCCCCCCACATACGGCATACGCTTTCCCCGGTTTCATCGCCAAACACACAATAGACCGTACGCGGGCTGCGGGGCTGGATATAAAAATAAAAATTAGCCCCGGGTTTGCCATACCAGCGGCACAAGGCCAACTGCTGCCCTGCCACGCCGCCGCCGGCATTGTTGCGGCACTCAAAATAAGCCGTTTTCCGGCTGTTGGTCTCAAATATTTTTTTGTCTTCTCCGGGAATGGTAATATCCAGTTGGTTAATGTCATCGGTATATTGCCCGTTGGCCATATAGTAACGCTGGTGGGCCTGGGCAAGCGCACGCACCAATACAAGTCCTTCCAGGGAACGACTTTTCAAAACCGCTTTGTTATATTGAGGCACGGCCACGGAAGCCAATATAGCGATGATTAAAACGACGACTAACAGCTCTATTAATGTAAATGCGGCATTTTTCTCACTCTTCATGCGAAAAGTGTATCAAAAAAAAAAAACGGGTCAAGGCCCGGCGATTAAACGGCAGGAATACCCAAAAATAACAGAACCGTGCGGCTTGCAAAAGGGCCTCATGGAATGTACAAACCGAAAGGAAGAAGGCCGCAGCGAATGGAAAAGCCGGCAGCCAAAGGCCTATTTCCGGCGGCTTTTTCTCCGCTCCGCCCATACCTCATAAATGGCGGGCAAAACGGAAATCACGATAATGGCTACAATGACGTAATGGAAATGGTTCTGCACCAGCGGTAAGTCGGCAAACCAGTAACCGCCGAAAATAAACAACAGCACCCAGGCTGCCGCACCAATAATGTTATAAGAAATAAAATGCAAATAGGTCATTTTTCCAATACCCGCCACAAACGGTGCAAATGTGCGGATAATGGGAATGAAACGCGCCAAAATAATGGTTTTTCCGCCGTATTTTTCATAGAATGCGTGGGCCTTGTGCAAATGGTTTTGGTTTAAAAGCCAGCTGTCTTTACGCGTAAACACCTTCGGCCCCAGCCACTTGCCGATTTCATAATTTACACTGTCTCCGATAACAGCGGCAGCGAAAATAACGGGGATTAAAATCCATAAATTAATGGGGCTGCCCGCACGGGAAGCCAGAGCCCCCGCCGCAAACAGCAAAGAGTCCCCCGGCAGAAACGGCGTGACTACCAGCCCCGTTTCGCAAAACACCACGGCAAACAACACCACATACAGCCACGGGCCCAGCGTGCCGGCCCAGGCGTTTAAATGCACATCCAAATGAAGAAAAACATCCCAAATTTGTGTGAAAAGTTCCATACGTATATTTTAGCAAAGCTTTAACACCATAAAAAATCCCCGCACTTTTGGAAAGTGCGGGGAAACCGGGAAAAAATTATCTATTTTTCCAAACGGCTTAAACGGCTTTGGGCACGGGAAGCATATTTATCCGTCGGATAATTAATAATCAAACGTTTATAGGTTTCTTCGGCCTGGGTATTTTTACCCAGCTGTTCATAGGTATACCCCAAATCATACAGCACCTCAGGCGCATGCTGGGTGGCAGGATAGACCGCCAAAATCTGTTCCAGGGCATTCGCGCGCAGGGACGGGTTTTTCAGGCGGCGCTGTGCCAGTTCCGCCGCTTCAGACAGCGCAGACACATATTTGCCTTCATCTCCTTTAAACAAATCGGCCGCTTCCGTCAGCGTCCGGTAACTTCCCTGATAATCCCTGTTCTTCTGCAATACTTCCGCCTTTCCGATCCAGGCTTCATAGGCAGCGGGCCGCTGTCCCAGCGCGGCAATGGCCTTGTCATACCAAACCAACGCTGCGGCATAATCCTTGCGGTTTTCTTCCATTACGGCCAAATGTTTATACACCACGCCCGTTTCCGCCGAATCCGGATACTGTTTAAGTACCTGATTGTACATGGCCGCCGCCGCCTCATAATCTTCCAAATCTCCGGAATACACATCTGCCGTCATGCGCAGGCTGGCAGCTTTATATACTGTATCAGGGAACAGCTCATTGACTTTCTTATATGCCAAAATAGCGGCGTTGAAGTTTCCGTTTTGCCGGTGCCAGTCCCCCTGCAAGAGCGTCAGTTTGTCCGTCAGAGTACTGTCCGGGTAGGCAACAAAAAACTCATTGAACAAATCATTGACCGGGCCGTATGTATCTTTTAAATTGCCTTTGACCAGCGTTTCCAGCAGGGCAGCCTGCTGCTGTCGGCGCGTCATGCCTTCGGTATTTACCGCCAAAAGTTTCAATGCCTGGCCTTTTTGTCCGCGGTCAATGTTCTGCATAGCCTGATCCACATTGGAAGAAAGCAGCGTCAAATCATGTTCCGACGGGAAATAAAAACGCACCTGATATAAAGCAATCAAAGCTTCGGCGTCATTGCCGGCGCGCAGGTTATAATCGGCCAACATCAGCAGGGCCGTTTTTAAATCTTCATCCTGCGGATGCTGAAGAACCCAGCGCTTAACTTCACTTGCCAAAGCAGACGCAAAAGCCCGGTCTGCCCGTGCCCCCGATCCACGCATCAAAGCCTGGCGTTGATAGAAATTCAGCGTCGCATCCTGTGCGGCAAACGCCGACGCACACAACGCCGCAACTAGTACGGTTACAATAACAATCTTTTTCATGTATACTCCTATCTGTAATTGGTAAATTGTAAATCTAGCCCGAAATCTCTTTCGCGCAGTTTGGCCTGGGTGGCCTGCAGCTCGTCTTTGGATTTGGAAGATACGCGCAGCTGATCCCCCTGAATGGACGCGGCTACTTTAAGTTTACAGTCTTTGATATAGCGGGAAATTTCCTTGGCTTTTTCCGAAGGAATGCCCTGCTGGATTTTAATGCTTTGCTTGGCGTTTCCGCCCAAAGCGGCCTCCACCTTGCCCTGCGTCAGGTTTTTCAGCGCAACGCCGCGCTTGGCCAGGCGCGTAAACAACACATCACGCAGTGCGGCGACTTTATATTCATCTGCGGACGTAAGTTTTAGTTCGTTTTCTTTTTCATTCAGTTCAATATTGGAATGGGTGCCTTTGAAATCGTAGCGGTTGGAAATCTCTTTACCGGCGGCGCTGACGGCCTCGGAAATGACGTTCATATCCACCTTGCTCACCACGTCAAAACTGTAATCTGCCATACATCCTCCCTTCGCGAACGCCGATACGCCCGCGGCACATACATATATTATATATTTTTTGTACAATGGGTTTTGGAAGCGGCCTTGCGCCGCCCCGACTGTCAGCCGTTATTTTAACACGGAGAATACTGCCGTCCAACAACGTTTATGAAAATGAAATTGCGCTTAGTAGTCATGTTGTTTCTTCAGTACGCCGTCTGGGGCGCGTACTTAACCTCCATGGGGGCCTTTCTGGCCAATGTGGGGCAGGCGCAGCACATCGGTTTGTTCTACGCCACGCAGGGCTTTGTGTCCCTGTTCATGCCCGCCGTCATCGGCATTTTGGCCGACCGCTGGCTGCCGGCCCAGAAAATGCTGGGCCTGTGCCACCTGCTGGCCGGTTTCTTTATGATGTGCGCGGCTTATTTCGGCTCGCAGTCGCCCGTCAGTTTCGGCTCCATTTATACGTTTTACCTGCTCAGCGTAGCCTTATATATGCCCACTATCGCGCTGGCCAATTCCGTGTCTTACACGGCTTTGCACTCCGTAAACCTGGATCCTGTGCAGGCTTTCCCCCCGCTGCGCATTTGGGGCACGGTGGGCTTTATTTGCACGATGCTGGTGTCCAACTTTACCGGTTTCCAAAACACCTATGCGCAATGGTACCTCTCCGGGGCATTGGGGCTGGTGCTGGGCCTGTACAGCTTTACGCTGCCGGACTGCCCGGTCAGCCAAAGCAAAGAGAAAAAATCTTTTGCACAGGCCATGGGGCTGGATGCGTTTAAACTGTTTAAACAAAAGAAAATGGCCGTATTCTTCATTTTCTCCATGCTTTTGGGCAGCTGCCTGCAAATTACCAACGGCTATGCCAATCCGTTTATTAACAGCTACAACTCCCTGGAAGGTTTGGCCGGCAGCTGGGGCGCCAGCAACGCAAACGCCCTGATTTCCCTGTCCCAGCTTTCCGAAACATTCTGTATTTTGCTCATTCCGTTTTTCTTAAAACGCTACGGCATCAAAAAAGTCATGCTGATCAGCATGTTTGCCTGGGTACTGCGCTTTGGGCTGTTCGGCGTGGGCAACCCCGTTACGGTAACGGGCATATCCATGCTGGTGCTGTCCATGATTGTATACGGGGTGGCATTTGACTTTTTTAATGTGTCCGGCTCTCTGTTTGTGGAAAAGGAAACCGACCTTTCCATCCGCTCCAGCGCGCAGGGGCTGTTTATGCTGATGACTAACGGCGTGGGCGCCACCATCGGCACGCTGGGCGCGCAGGAAATTATCAACCGCTTCGTCTATGCGCCGCAGAACGCTTACACTGCCGCACACGGCGCGCTGGCACAGGGCGCAGTATACCCGGCAGACGTATCGCAAGCAATAGCGTCCGGATGGTCAGACTCTTGGTTTATTTTTGCCGCTTACGCTCTGGTAGTGGCTATTGCGTTTGCATTTATCTTTAAATACAAACACACGCCGGAAAAAGCCTAAAACTGTCCCAATTGCCAATGAATATCCCCCGGCAAAGCCGGGGGTTTTTTATTCTAAAGGGCCACTTCTGAAAGCTGCTATTGTATAAGAATGAATATCTTCAGAATTTTCGCTTAAAAACGGCAGACATATCCGGCAGTATGACTTTTGTTTAAAAAATATTTCTCCGGGAAAATATCAGCCGCAGCATTTATATCTTCCCGTTGGCTTTTAAACTGTAATGGGCACCCTTTCCTATAATGATATGGTCATGCACCGTAATGCCCAGCAGCGCCGCCGCGCGGGCTGTTTCTTTGGTCAGCACCACGTCCTCCATGGACGGGGTTGGGTCCCCCGACGGATGATTGTGCACCAAAATCACCGCCGCCGCTTTGGCCGCCAGCGCTCGCTCCACAATGGTGCGCGGGGACACGCTGACGCGGTCCAGCCCGCCGCGGGCCACCACTTCCGTACCGATCACCGTATTGCGCACGGACAGATAAATCAGCTCCAGGCATTCGTCCGCCTGTCCGGCCAAAGACGCCTGGCAATACTCCAGTACCTGCTCCGGCGTGCGGATGGTGACGCGGTTTTTTACGTCCTCCAAAGAATATTTTTTAAACACGGCACGGATAAGTTTTAAAAACAGCGCACTTTGTTCCCCCACGCCTTTAACGGCGCAAAGCTCTTCATACGGCGCGTCCAGCACCGCCGACAAACTGCCAAAACGCTTTACCAGCGCCCAGGCCGCGGGCTTGGTATCGCGCCGCGCAATGCAATACGTCAGCAGCAGTTCCAGCGTTTCATGATCCAAAAAAGGATCCAGCCCGCCGGAAGCGAATTTGTCACGCAGACGCCCGCGGTGTCCCAGATAAGAAGGCTTTTGTTTTTGGGGCATAACTTAATTATATGTTTTTTCCCGCCGTTTTAATGCTAGAATACAAGAAAGTTTGGCATTTTTTATTTTAGGGGGACATATGGCTTTAAAAGTTGCCGTCATCGGAGCGGGTCCCGCCGGCTATCCGGCCGCCCTGGCCGCCGCGCGTTTAGGCGCGGAAGTGACCGTTTTTGAAAAAGACTTGTTGGGCGGGGTGTGCCTCAACAGCGGCTGCATCCCCTCCAAATCCCTGCTGGACGCGGCGCACCGCTTTGACGCCGTGCGGGATATCGCCCGTTTTTGTGAAGACGGGGCCGAAACGCAGGCGCAGGCTTTGCTGGGGCAGCTGTCCTGGTCCAAAATACAGACCCGCCAGCTGGCCGTCACGCGCAAACTGACCGGCGGCATCGGTGTTCTGTTTAAACAGGCCAAAATCAACGTGGTTCCCGCCGCCGCGGCGTTTAAAGATGCTCATACGCTGACGGCTCACACCGCCGAAGGTACCAAAGAATTTTCCTTTGATTACATCATTATCGCGGCCGGCTCCACGGCTTTTGTGCCGCCGCCGTTTGATAAAATACACGATAAAATTTACGACAACAGCAATATCTTCCAAATCCCGCGCCTGCCCAAACGCCTGGCCATTATCGGCGGCGGCGTCATCGGCTGTGAGTTTGCCGCGCTGATGTCCTCTTTAAATGTAGAAGTCAGCGTGGTGGAAATGCAGCCGCGACTGCTGCCCGCCATGGAAGAAAGCCTCTCGCGCCTGCTGGGCCAAAAATTGCAAAAGAAAGGCGTACACTTGCTGACCGGCAAACAGGCCGCCTGCGTACGGCTGGACGGGGACAAAAAGATTATTTCCCTGTCAGACGGCACGGAACTGGAAGCGGACGATATTTTGGTAGCCATCGGCCGCAGCTGCGATTTGACGGATTTGCACCCCGAAAACGCGGGGCTGTCCTGGAACCGTAAAGGCCTGCAGGGGGTCAACCCCCAAACCATGCAGGTCAAAGACCATATTTACGCGGCGGGGGACGTAACGGGGTTTTCCCTGTTGGCACACGCCGCCACGCGTCAGGGCGAAGTGGCCGCGCATAATATTTGCGGGCAGCCGCAAACATACAATAATGATTTAATCCCCAGCGCGGTGTATACCTCGCCGGAGCTGGCCAGTGTGGGGCTGACACGCACGCAGGCGCAGCAGCGCGGGCTGGACGTGAAAGTACAAAAAGCCTTTATGCTGGCCAACGGACGCGCCCTGACGCAGGACGCACCGGAAGGATTTGTGGAAATCATCAGCGCAAAGGACAGCGGCAAACTGCTGGGCGTTTGCCTGGCCGCGCCCAATGCTTCTGAAATTATCAGCCTGTTCACCGTGGCGCTGGAGGCGGGATTTACGGTGCAGCAGCTGCGCAATGTGGTTTTCCCGCACCCCACGGTCAGCGAAGCCGTGGCGGACGCGCTAGCCCGATGACGCGCGATTTTGCCGTCGTGCTGGTCAGCCCGCGCGACCCCAATAATATAGGTGCTGCGGCGCGGGCCATGGCCAATTTCGGCCTGACGGATCTGCGCGTGGTAACCCCGTACGCGCCGAGCTGGCGCGACGCGGTCAGCGCGGTGGGCGCGCAAGATATTATGCAGTCGGCCCGTTTGTTTGACTCCCTGCCGCAGGCACTGTCGGACTGCGTGCTGACGCTGGCCACCACCGCCCTGAAAAACCGCCGGCTGGACCAGCCCGTCATCGCCCTGCCGGATTTGCCGGTGTGGCTGGCCGGACAGATGCAGGGCAAAACCGCCCTGGTGTTCGGCAATGAGAAAACGGGCCTGTCCAATGACGACATCGGTTTATGCACCGCCGTTCTGCATATTCCGACACGTGCCAAACAGCCGTCCGTAAATTTGGCGCAGGCCGTTATTTTAACGTGCTATGAGCTGTCGCGCCAGGCGGCCCCCGCGGCAGCGGCGCACCCGCTGGAACGGGCGACGTTTGCCCAGACGGAACTGGTCATAGACGAACTGGAAGGGCTGATGGTGCAGAGCGGCTTTCGCACGGACTATACCCCCGCCCAGCGCAAAGCCTTGCTGCGCACATTGGTGCGCAAGGCGGAACTGGAAAAGGACGATTTGTTTTTCCTAAAGAATTTTGCCCTGTATGTGCGGGGCAAACTGACGGAGCCCCCCCATGAACACACACCTTGACCCCAAAGATTTGCTGATAAAAATTAAGAAAAAAGCCCGCGCGCTCGGGCCGGCAGGCGTCAGAGCGCGTAAAATGTTAAAATATAGGCAAATGCACAGCGAACCTTCCAAAAAATATAATATTTTGGTTATCAATCCGGGCTCTACTTCCGACGATATAGGTTATTATCGCGGGGACAAGCCCGTTTTTGAAGTGACGGTGCGCTATTCCATTACCGATTTGGAGCCTTACGAAGGCAAAAATGTGACCGAACAACTGCCCCTGCGCCGCAAACTGATTTTGGACTATCTCTTGGACCACAAAGTGCCGCTCAAAGAAATTGACGCTGTTATCGGCCGCGGCGGGTTTATCCGCTCCGTGGAAGGTGGCGTATACGCCGTCAACGACCAAATGGTATCCGACCTGGAAACGGGCCGTTACGGCGGCATACACCCCAGCAATTTAGGCGGCATTCTGGCGCGCGACATTGCCCAATACGCCAAATGCCCCAGCTTTATCGCCAACCCGGTGGTCATTGACGAACTGCAGCCTCTGGCACGGTACAGCGGCATGCCGGAAAACCCGCGCATTTCCATTTTCCATGCGCTAAGCCAGCGCCACGTGGCGCGGCTGATTGCCGAAAAACATGGCCGTAAATACGAAGACGTACGCTGCATTGTCTGCCACGGCGGGGGCGGCATATCCATTGGTGCGCACCGCAACGGAAAAGCGGTGGACGTCAGCAACGGCTATGAAGGCGAAGGCCCTATGACTCCGCAGCGCAGCGGCACCGTGCCGTGTGCGGGGCTGGTGAGCATGTGCTTTTCCGGCAAATACACCCAAAAAGACATACGCCTGAAAATGCGCGGCAAGGGCGGGTTGGCCGCCTATACGGGCACCTATGACGTCAAAGAGCTGGAAGAATTTATCCGTACCGGCAAAAAGCGCCCGGGCTCGCTTATCCGCTGCACCAAAGAACAGGCCAAAGAAGCCTTGGACGCCATGATTTATCAGGTATCCAAAGAAATCGGCGCCCAGGCCGTGGTATTGGAAGGAAAAGTGGATTTTATCGCGCTGACGGGCGGGCTGATGTTCAGCAAATATATTCCGCATGAAATTGCGCGCCAGGTGGGGTGGATAGCCCCCATTTACGTCTATCCGGGCAGCGAAGAAAAAGACGCCCTGCGCGATGCGGCGCGCCGTGCGCTGGAAGATCCCTCTTTAGTGAAACATTATTCGTAATAAAAGGAGTATATACATATGAAGTTTAAGAGCTTTGAAGACCTGATCAATCAGGTGAAAGGCAAATCCAACCGCGTGGTCGTCCCGGGCGCGAACAATGCAGAAGCCCTGGAAGCCATTAAAATGGCCGATGACAACGGGTTGATTTCCCACGGCATTCTCATCGGGCCGATTGCCCAGGTAAAAGAAATGGTCAAGGCCGCCGGCCTGCCGGAAGACAAGTTTGAATTCATTGACTGTGAAGACGTCCCCACCATGTGCAAACTGGCCGTAGACCAAATTTTGGCCGGCAAAGGCGACTTTTTAATCAAAGGTCTGGTGGACACCAAATATTACATGAAGGCTATTTTAAACAAAGAAGCCCACCTGGTGCCGGAAGGGGCCTTGCTGTCGCACTTTGTGCTGTTCAGCACGCCGAAATACAAAAAACCTTTTGCGGTGACGGACAGCGCCGTCGTCATTTCCCCGACGCTGGAGCAAAAAGCCAAAATCATTCAGAACGCCGTCAACACCATGCACAAACTGGGTTTGGAAAACCCCAAAGTGTCCTGTGTGTGCCCTGTGGAAAAAGTCAATGAAAAAATCCCCAGCACGGTGGACGCGGCCGAACTGGCCAAAATGAATGCGGAAGGCAAAATCACGGGCTGCGTGGTGGAAGGGCCGTATGACCTGTATATTTCCCTGTCCGAAAAGAAAGCCGCCGAAAAAGGCATCACGGGCAAACAGGTGGCCGGCAATGCAGATATTCTGATGCTGCCGGACCTGGACGCGGGCAACCCGCTTTATAAGGCCCTGGCTTTCTTCGGCGACCATATGGAAGCGGCAGCCGTGTTGGTCGGGCCGACCATTCCGGTCATTCTGCCTTCGCGCGCCGATGACCCGAAAGTCAAACTCAACGCCATTGCGTTGTGCTCTTTCTTAAAAGACCAGAAATAAATGAAACGGGGCGGCCGGACACCGGCCGCCCCGTTGCGCGTCTATGTATAAAAAACTGATTGCTTTTTTTAACCGTCATTACCGCCGCTACCACGATTTGATGTTTTATTCGCTGACGCTGGCGGTGATCGTGCTGACTACGGTGCTGACCGTGGTAATTACGCGCGAAAAAAACCACTTGGAAGAAATCAATTCTTACCAAAAAGAAATTTACGCCCAGGATTTTACCGTAGGACAGAAGCCCGTTTATGTAGCCCTGCAGGAAGCGGGCCTGGGCAATGTGGAAGTGTCGGAAATCGTGGACAAATTAAATTCCGTCGTAGATACACGCAAACTGCAGAAAAATGACACTTATTCCATATCCACCGCGGATGACGGCACCTTTGCCATGCTGCTGCTTAACCAGGGGCTGACGCGTTATTTTGTGGCCAATGCGGGCGGGCAGCTGGTAGCGGGCAAATCCGACGTGGAAATTCACACCCGCGTAAAAAGCACCGCCGGCAAAATTAAAGACTCTTTATTTGCTTCCATGCTCAAAGACGACGTCACCGTACCGCTGATTGTGGACCTGACCGACGCTTTCTCCTGGAACATAGACTTTAACACCGAAACTCGCAACGGCGACCAGTTCGCCGCCGTGTGGGAAGAACATTATACGGCAGACGGCACCATCACCGGCCAAGACCTGGTGGCCGCCATGTACAAAGGCCAGGTCACCGGCGAAAACTACGCTTTTTACTACAATGACGAGTTTTTTGACCAGACCGGAAAAATTACCAAAAAAATGTTCTTAAAATCGCCCATCAGTTTCCGCGGCGTGCGTATTTCCTCACGTTTTAATCCCAGCCGCATGCACCCCATCCTGCGCATACGCCGCCCGCACCTGGGCATAGATTACGCCGCCCCCACGGGCACGCCCGTACAGGTGGTGGCCGACGGGGTGATCACTTTCGCGGGCAAAAAAGGCGGTTTCGGCAATTATGTGGAAGTACGCCATGCCAACAATTACGTTACATCTTACGGGCATTTAAGCCGCTTTGCCAAAAAAACCAAAAGAGGGGCCAAAGTGACGCAGGGCGACACGATTGCTTATGTAGGCAGCACGGGCCTTTCCACGGGGCCGCATTTGGATTTCCGCATCAAGCAGAACAATAAATTTATAGACTTTTTAAAGATGAAAAACCGCAATTCCGCCCTCCGCTCCATACCCGAGGAACAAATGGCGGATTTTGAGGAAATGAAAGGACTCTATTTGGAAGCGTTAAATGACGCGCTGATAAAAGCGCAGGTTGTCCAACCCGCCGCACAGGTGCAGGAGGAAAACAAATGACAAAACGCATTGCCATTACCGGAGGGCCCAACGGCGGGAAAACCACCGCGCTGTCGGTGCTGAAAGAAACCTTCGGAAGCAAGATTGAAGTGGTGCCGGAAGCAGCCACCATGATTTTTAGCGGCGGTTTCCCGCGCAAAGACGGCAGCCCCGAGCACGTCCGCACGGCCCAGCGCATTATTTTCTATGCCACGCAGCAGCTGGAAAGCCTGGCCATGCAAACTTCTTCGGCTGATTTGATTGTCTGCGACCGCGGCACCGTGGACGCGGCCGTATACTGGCCCGAAGGCATAGAGGACTTTTTTGCCTCCATGGGCACCACACTGGACGAACAAATCGCCCGTTATGACGCGGTAATTCATCTCTCCCCCCCGCTCAAGGCCGAGTTTTACCAGTCCACGCGCGTACGCACGGAAACGCTGGAGGAAGCCTCCCGCATTGACCGCAAAATTTTAAAAATCTGGGAAAAACACCCCAACCGCATGGTGTTGCCGTCTATGGATCATTTTTTCCAAAAGGCAGGCATCATTAAAGATTTTATAGATACCCTTCTTCCCCAGGAGGAGAAAAAATGAACAAAAAGAAAATCGTTTTGACCGGCGGCCCCAGCGGCGGTAAAACCACCGCTCTGTCCATTTTAAAAGAAACTTTCGGAAATAAAATAGAGCTGGTACAGGAAGCGGCCACGCTGATTTACAGCGGCGGATTTCCGCGCAAGGACAACAGCCCGCTGCATATTGAACACGCACAGCGCATCATTTTTTATACCGTGCACCAGCTGGAACATTTGGCGGAAGCCACTTCCGCCGCTCCGCTGGTGGTGTGCGACCGCGGCTCCATAGACGGAGCCGTATACTGGCCCAAAGGCCCCGAAGATTTCTTTAAAGCCATGAACAGTACCCTGGAGGCCGAACTGGCGCGCTATGACGCGGTGATTCACCTCTCCCCCCCGCCGGAGAAAGATTTTTACCAGGCCACCAACGTACGCACGGAAACGCTGCAACAGGCTTTTGAAATTGACGACAAAATTTTAAAAATCTGGGAAAAACACCCCAACCGCCTGGTGGTGCCGCGCAGCAAACATTATTTTGAAAAGGCAGAAATTATTAAAAATTTTGTGGAGAATCTCCTCCGCTAATTTCGTTTAAGGAGCCGTATTAGTATGTGGAATCCGTTTAAGAAAAAAGAAGAAGATGTTCAGCCCTCCGATGGCAATTCTTCCAAGGAACCCGCCAAAAAAGAAAGTATTGAAGAGCGCATTGAGCGGGAGATAGACTCTTTGCCGGGCATGATTAAAAATAAACTCAAAGACCCGCAAATCAAACAGCGTTTTATAGACATCGCCAAACGCATGGAAAAAGACGGCGTGGACTTTAAAAGCATACGCCAGATGAAAAAATGGCTTAAAACGCATGAAGCGCAATTAAAAGCCGAACAGGCCGGAGGCGTGCCCAAAGTGGAAACAGTTGTGCACGAAGGGCCGAAAATCGGTCGCAACGACCCCTGTCCCTGCGGCAGCGGCAAAAAGTACAAAAAGTGTTGCGGCAAAGACAAATAGTTTCATTCAAAAACCCCGCTGAAAAGCGGGGTTTTTATAAGTATAATGAAATCTCCTGCCCATGGCAATGGATTCTTTCCGGCAGGTCTCCCTCACGGAAGGGTATAACGAGTGCAGCCGCTTTCACCGCAAATCCGGTGCGCATTTGTCCCGTTTTCTGCCCCGCCCAACCCCCTGCAAAAAGCCCGTGCATCTTCATCATTGCTCCATGCCCAACATTCCCGGGCGGCACCGGCCGCAGAGAAAAACTGCAAATACCCCACTTCCCAACTCCGCTTCTCCGGAGTAGTTACCAGGGATACCATGCATAAAATATTTTCTTCATTCCCTACCATCAAATCGCAATATATGCCGTTCCCACTCAACGTTCCCCCTTCTTCATCCGTAGCGGACCAACCGGCCGGTATCTCTATATCCATATCATGCCAGTATTTTGGATAACTGCCATTAGCCAGATAGTAGCGGTCGGCGGCATCAGCAAAGTTTTTAGTAATAACCTGTGCCTGTACATAACGCGAACGCAATACTGCTTTCTGATATTGCGGTACGGCCACGGCAGCCAATATGCCGATAATTAAAACAACCACTAACAACTCTATTAGCGTAAATGCGGCGTTTTTCTTGCTCTTCATGCAAAAAGTGTATCAAAAAAAAAACGGGTCAAGGGCAGACAGTTAAACGCCAAAAATGCCGACGGGGAAACGGCATAATGGCTACGGCAAACGGCATATCTATCCGGTCTTGCTGAACTTGTTTCAGCATGTACAGCGCTTTTATTTATAAAAAACGCCGGACAAAACCTATAAATAATCCTTTATCTTTTTATATACTTTCTCGGCCACGATTTCATACCCCGCGGCATTGGGATGAATTTGGTCCGACATTAAATCCTTTTTGCCAAATATCCCGTCCAAAATCCCGGGAACAAACAACGCCCCCTTTTCCCGCGCCAACTTTTTATACGCCTTGGTGTATTTATTCATGCCGTAATAGCCGCCCGTATCCACCACAACGGCCACCGCGCCGGAGGCCTGCACCTCGTCTATAATTTGTGAAATGGAGACCAGCGTCTGGTCAAATGACGCCCCACGCATAAAATCATTGCCGCCGAATTCAATCAGCACCATATACGGGCTGTGTTCCAGCACCTGCGGCAGGCGGCGCGGAGCCGCAGCGCCCGTATCCCCGTTCAGCCCTAGATTAACAATATTTTTTCCCGTCAGCTCCGCCAGCACCGCCGGATAAGTTTGATCCCGCGGCGCACCTTTGCCGTAGGTCAGGCTGTCACCAAACGCCACGATGGTGGTGCCTGTCTTTCCGGTGTTTTTGATTTCCGGTTTTTCCCGGCCCCACAGCCAATATAAGCCTGCCAATATTAAAAGAAGAATCAGTATTTTTTTCATGTTTCTATTGTATCAAAACATACGGAGCGGACAAATCCCTCACGACGGAAAAGGGCTTGACTTTTCCGGCTACAAAGTTAGAATAAAAGTATGAGCAAAAAAATATCCGACAAAACGCTGCGCGCGTTGGCAGACGCAGCCGTGGAAGTCAAGAAAAACTCCTATTCGCCGTATTCGCGTTTTAAAGTGGGGGCCGCGGTGCTGGCAGAGGACGGACAAATTTATACTGGCACCAATATTGAAAACGCGTCTTACGGTCTGACTGTATGCGCGGAGCGAAATGCCATGTTCAGAGGGGTATGCGAGGGACAGCGCAAATTTGTCGCGCTGGCCGTCTGCACCGACCCCGTGGAAGGCGACGCTTTTGGCACACCCTGCGGGGCCTGCCGCCAAGTCATGACGGAATTTATGGATTTAAACGCACCCATTTTACTGGTGGCCGTTACCAAAAAAGGTACGCGTAAAATTTGCAAAAAGAAACTCAAAGACCTGATTCCTTTCCCGTTTTTAAAACCCGGGGAATAATTTTATAAGCGCGGCGTGCCGTGCTTTTTTATGCGGGGGTCCCGTGGAACAAATCCGATACAAAGGGCTGCATGCCCTGCGGCTGGAAAATGAATATCTTTCCCTGACTTTTTTGCCGGATTATGCCTGCAAAATGGCCAGTCTGTTTAAAAAAGACACCGGACGTGAATTTTTGTTTCAAAGCGCCCGTGACGTCCTGACCCCGCCTCCGTACGGCGCGGCTTTTTCAGACTACGACAGCAGCGGCTTTGACGAGGTGCTGCCTTCCATAGACGCCTGCCCGTACCCGTGCGGGACGTACCGGGGCACGCCGGTGCCGGATCACGGCGAAGTGTGGGCCCTGCCGTGGGAACACATCTTACACGCAGACGGCAACGGGTTGACGGCCCGCGTGCAAAGCCCCAAGCTGCCCTACCGCTTTACGCGCGAACTGACATTGTCCGGCCATGATATCCGCCTGCATTATACATTGGAAAACTTATCAGATGAACCTTTTGAGTTTATTTGGACGCCGCACTGCCTGCTTAACTGCTCGCCAAATACCATACTGGTATTGCCGGATAATTTAACCGAAATTATAACGGTGGAGCATTCCACGCGCACGCTGGGGCCGTGGGGCACGCGCCACCCGTATCCGCTGACCCAAACGCCGCAGGGCAAACCCGTGGATATGTCGCAAACGCGGCCGGCTTCGGATAAATCCTGCGAAAAATTTTATTTCACGCAAAAAAACACGCAGGGCTGGTGCGCCGTCAAACATACCGACAACGGCGACAGCCTGACCTACCGCTACGACGCGGACAAAGTGCCTTATCTGGGCGTGTGGAAAACGCAGGGCGGCTACCGCGGCGATTATAATATCGCGCTGGAGCCCTGCACGGGCGTATATGACGATTTGTATGTGGCGCACAAAATACGCCGCGCGGCGGTGTGCGCGCCGAAAGACAAATACGAATGGGATTTTACCATGACCGTCGGACAGGAGAATCTATGAAACACCCGGAACTGAAACAAAAATTTAATGAAATTTTTCCTGCGGCACAGGCCCCGCGCCTTTTCTGCGCACCCGCACGCGTAAACCTTATCGGGGAACATACCGATTATAACGGCGGCCACGTGTTCCCCTGCGCGCTGACGTTTAACACCTATGTGGCAGCGGCCAAACGCACGGACGGGAAAATACGCCTTTATTCGTTGAATTTTGAAAAAACGGGCCTGGTGGAGGCGGACATAAATCACCTGGCTCATGACCCAAAACAGGACTGGGCCAATTATCCGCTGGGTGTTTTTTGGGCCATGCAGCAGCGCGGACTATCTTTTGACGGCGGGGCGGATATGCTGTTTTGGGGCGACGTGCCGCTGGGAGCGGGCCTGTCCTCTTCGGCCTCTATTGAGCTGGCCGCGGCCGTGGCGCTGAACACACTGTTTGGCTTTGGCCTGCCGCAGACGGAACTGGCGAAAATCGGCCAGGAAGCGGAAAATAAATTTGTGGGCATGAACTGCGGCATTATGGACCAGTTTGCCTCCGCCATGGGCAAAAAAGACCACGCCATTTTGCTGGACTGCAACACCCTGCATTATGAATACGCTCCGCTGGATTTACAGGGCGTTTCCATTTTAATTTGCAACACCAACAAGCCGCACAACCTTATTGAATCCAAATACAATGAACGCCGCGCCCAAAGCGAACACGCGCTGAAACAGCTGCAAAGCAAACTGAACATAAACGCGCTGGGAGAACTGACCGAAGAAGCATTTGAACAGAATAAAGAGCTTATTACCGACCTCGTGGAGCGCAAACGCGCCAAACACGCCGTATACGAAAACCGCCGCACCCTGCTGGCCGCACAAAAACTGGCGCAGGGAGATTTGGAAGCGTTTGGCAAGCTGATGAATGCGTCGCACATATCTTTGCGCGATGATTATGAAGTAACCGGCAAAGAACTGGACGCCATGGCAGAGGCCGCCTGGCAGCAGGAAGGCGTACTGGGCGCGCGCATGACGGGCGGCGGTTTCGGCGGCTGCGTGGTGGCGCTGGTGAAAAATGAATATGTGGAAAATTTCAAACAAAACGTCGCCCGCCTTTATCAGGCCGCTACGGGATATAGGCCGGATTTTTACGCCGCAGCGGCCGGAGACGGTGCGCGGGAGTTAAAGGATTGACGGAGGAATTATGGCTGACATTTACCGCTTGATTGACCAACTGGTTGCCTACGCTTTGGCAAATGAACTGATAGAAAAAGAGGACCAAATCTGGGCACGCAACGAACTGCTGGCCGTGCTGGGCCTGACGGATTACAAACCTTCCTCCGCCAAAGTAAAAACACCCAAAACCGCTGCGGAAATTTTAACCCCTATATGCGACTGGGCCGCCGCGCACGGCCTTATCTCCCCGGATACCGTTACCCAGCGGGATTTGTTTGATACGCGCCTGATGAACGTGTTTGCCGCGCGCCCTTCGGAAGTCATCAGCGACTTTGCCCTGCTCTATAAAACGCGCGGCCCCCGTGCCGCCACGGATAAATTTTATCATGATGCCCGGGCGCTCAATTACATACGCACCGACCGCGTGGCCAAAAACCGCGTTTGGAAGGCCGCCACGCCCTACGGGGAACTGGACATTACCATTAACATGTCCAAACCCGAAAAAGACCCCAAAGATATTGCCGCCGCCCTGCAGGTGAAAGCCTCCGGCTACCCCGCCTGTTTGCTCTGTAAAGAAAACGAAGGCTATGCCGGCCATGCGGTCCACCCCGCGCGGCAAAACCTGCGGCTGATCCCGCTGGATTTGCTGGGGGACGGCAAACCGTGGTATTTGCAATATTCTCCGTATGTATATTACAACGAGCACTGCATTTGCCTCTCCGGCGCACACGAACCCATGAAACTGACCAAAAAAAGTTTCGCGCGTCTTTTGGGCTTTGTGGAACTTTTGCCGCATTATTTCATCGGCTCCAATGCAGACCTGCCCATTGTGGGCGGCTCCATTTTAACCCACGACCATTTCCAGGGCGGACGGTACACCTTTGCCATGGAAAAAGCCCCCGTGGAAAAACGGTTTACGCTTAAAAAATTCCCCCGCGTCAAAGCCGGCATAGTACGCTGGCCCATGAGTGTAATCCGCTTAAACGGAAGCAAAAAAGATTTAACAGAAGCATCGGATTATATCCTGAAAAAATGGCGCGCTTACAGCGACCCGCAGGCCGACATTTTGGCTTTCAGCGGCAAAACCCCGCACAATACCATTACGCCTATTGCGCGCCGGCGCGGGAAAAATTTTGAAATAGACCTCGTCCTGCGCAACAACCGCACCACGGAGCAATTCCCGCTGGGCATCTTTCACCCGCATGCGGAAGTGCATCATATCAAAAAGGAAAATATCGGGCTGATTGAAGTCATGGGCCTGGCCGTGCTGCCCGCGCGGCTGGCGGCGGAGCTGGACACGCTGGAAAAGCTGCTGATCTGCAGGGACTTAAAAACCATACAGAAAGACCCTGCCGTAAACAAGCACGCCGCCTGGGCGGAAGAACTGCTGGCAAAATATAAGTTCACCGCCAAAAACGCCAAAAGCATTTTGCAAAAAGAAGTCGGCTCTGTCTTTGCCAAAGTGCTGGAATACGCCGGAGTATACAAGCGTACCCCGCAGGGCCGGGAAGCGTTTGAACGGTTTTTAAAAAGGCTGTAACAGAAAAATCCCGTATTACAATACGGGATTTTTCATTTTCCCGGGCGGCCATACGGTGCGCCCATCTTGTTTTATTTTCTCGGTTCGTCTGCTTGGGTTTGATTGAGCGGCCAAATTTCACCTCCGTATTCAACCTCTGCGCATTTACGGAAATTGCTACTGTTTTCCCCGGACATATCGCATTTCAGAGTTCCGCGATCCTTAAACCTTTAAGCCATCTAGATAAAAAGGCTTTACAAAGGCCTTAAAAATTTATAGAACAAATTATAGAACTTTTAAACACGGGCGAATAATATGAAACAACTGCACCCCAAACAAAAAGAACTGCTGGAAATCCTGAAGAACAATATTTCCGACCCGCTGACGTTGGATGAACTGGCCGCACGCCTGGGCGTCAGTGGCAAAAGCGTGGCCCACCACCACATTAAGCAGCTGGAGAAGAAAGGATACCTTAAACGCAACCCGGAAAATCCGCGCGACTATATCATTTTAAAAGACCCCGAACGCAATGTGGTGTACCTGAATATGTACGGCTGTGCCAAATGCGGCCCCGAAGGCACGCTGCTTAGCGGGGTGCCCACGCGCGTGGTGCCGGTGGACCCGAGCATGATTTATTTTCCGGCCTGCAAAGGGTTTATGGTGGAAGCAAAAGGCGACTCTATGGAAAATATCATCGCCCCGCGCGACTGGCTGATTGTGGAGCAAAGCCATACCCCCAAAAACCGCGATATCGTGGTCTGCGTCAACAAAGGCGAAGTAATGGTCAAACGCTTCAGTCGCGACGGGGAAAATGTTATTTTGGAATCGCAGAACAAAAAATATTCCCCCATCGTGGCCGACCCGCACAGTTTCCATGTGGAAGGCATCGTGCGCAGCATTATCAAACGCAATTTTTAGCCCCGCTCAAACACGGGGTAATTAGTCGTAACCTCAAGGGGCTCCTCTCCGGAGCCCCCGTTTTATAAACTCCGTACCGGATACGCGGCCCTTTTGGTGCATACCATTAAATCAATATACCGGGCAAGGAGTTCCGGGAAACAAAAACCCCGCGCCGTAACGCGGGGCTGCCCCGAATCACAAAATTTATTTTCCTTTTTTATCCGGCGTATGATGACGCGGCCGGCCGGTGTATTTGTGCAGAAAATCATGCAGTTTTTCCAGCGTTTCGCGGCTGATGACATGCTCCATTTTGCAGGCGTCTATATTGGCCGTTTTGGCGTTTACCCCCAACACATCGGAAAGGAAACTGCTTAAAATGCCGTGGCGGCGGCGCACGTCTTCGGCGGCGCGGCGGCCTTTGGCCGTCAGCGTTACGCCGCGGTAAGGCTCATGTTTCAGATATCCCCCTTCCGCTAGCACGCGCAGCGCGCCCGTTACGCTGGGAGTTTTGACGCCCAGCAAATCCCGCACGTCCGTTACGCGGGCCAAACCGTCTTCATTGCTGGCCAGGGAAATAGCCTCCAGGTAATCTTCCATATTGGAGCTTAAATGTTTGCTCATAAACGCCCCCGAATTAAGTTAAACTAACTTTAAGTTATATCATAACATTATTCACAATATTTTGGGGAAATATAATTTTTCCGTCGTAAACAGAGGGACTTGCTTTCGCACAATTTGTTGCTATAATAGTGGTAGGCCGTACCTAAAGGAGACTCTATGGATATTAAACAATATACCGCAGACTTTCTGGGCCGTCTGGCCAAGCGCGACCCCGCGCAAAAGGTGTTCCAACAGGCCGTACATGAGGTGGTGGGCAGCCTGGCCCCCGTCCTGGAGCAAAACCCCAAATATATTAAAGAAAGCATTTTGGACCGCATTTTGGAGCCGGAACGCATGATTATTTTCCGCGTTCCCTGGAAAGACGACAAAGGCAATATCCACGTCAACCGCGGCTTCCGCATTCAGTATAACAGTGCGCTGGGCCCTTACAAAGGCGGCATGCGCTTTCACGAAACCGTCAACCAGGACGCGCTGAAATTCCTGGCTTTTGAGCAAACTTTCAAAAATTCTTTAACCACGTTGCCGCTGGGCGGCGGAAAAGGCGGCTCAGACTTTGACACGCGCGGCAAAAGCGACGATGAAGTCATGCGCTTCTGCCATTCGTTTATCAATGAGCTCTACCATCACATCGGCTATCACACCGATATCCCCGCCGGCGATTTGGGCTGCGGCGCGCGCGAAATAGGCTATATGTTCGGCCAGTATAAAAAGCTGACCAATGATTTTACGGGTGCCTTCACCGGCAAAAAACCCAACTGGGGCGGCAGCCTGCTGCGCCCTGAGGCGACGGGTTACGGCGTGGCGTATTTTACGCAAAATATGCTGGCTACGCGCAAAGATGAAATTAAAGGCAAAACGGCCATTGTATCCGGCACGGGGAATGTGGGTATTTATACCATAGAAAAACTGACCCAGCTGGGAGCCAAAGTGGTCGGATTTATGGACTATGACGGCAGTATTTATGACAAAGACGGCGTAGACGAAGAAAAACTGGCCTTCCTCAAAGACCTGGTATTTGTGCGGCGCGGCAGTCTGAAAGAATACGGCCAAAAATTCAAACACGCACAGTTCCGCCCGGGCCAAAAAACCTGGGACATCCCGTGCCAGATCGCCTGCCCGACCGCCTGCGAAAATGAACTGCATACCGAGGACGCCAAAACATTGGTTAAAAACGGCTGCATCTGCCTGACGGAAGGGTCCAACATGCCCTGCACCCCGGGCGCCATTGATGTATTCCAACACGCGGGAATTCTGTACTCCCCGGGCAAAGCCTCCAACGCCGGCGGCGTGGCAGTGTCCGGCCTGGAAATGACACAGAACAGTATGCGCATTTACTGGACGCGTGAAGAAGTAGACCAGTACCTGCAGCGTATTATGCACAATATTCACGACAGCTGCCTGGCCGCGGCCGAACAGTATGGTGTGAAAGGAGATTATATGGCGGGGGCCAACATTGCCGGATTTATCAAAGTGGCCGACGCGATGATTGACCAAGGATTAGTTTAATCTTACTTTTTGTGCCGACAAAAAGTAGGCAAAAAGCTCTCCGATAAGAAACATAAAAAATCACTTTTGCGGCTGTTTTGTAAACTCGCTTTACTCAAACATACAAAACAGAAAATCCCGCAAAAGTGATTTTTTATAGACGTTTCCATATCGGAATATTGCACGGTATTTTTCCGGCAACAAATACTTTTAGGATGCCGTGCATAATAAATGCCTTCAATAAGCTAAAACCGGAAAGGATCAAAAAGCCCGTTTACCAATAAGTGAAATGGGGCGTCCAGGAATACACCGGCTCTCCCAGCGATTGGCAGACCCAGGTCTTTATGTCCGAATCATACCCGTTGCAATAGAATTTGCCGTGAATGGGATGCGGAGAGGTGCCATACTGGAAATAATATCCCACGGGAGGCATATCCACCCGATAATTATAAGCAGCGCTTATCCCTTCATCATTCGTGATTTTCCACTTGACCCCCAGTCCGTCCTGTAAATATTCATCCGCCACGCCTACATCCAGGCTGGCTATATCCGTGGCATAATACCCGTTGGCCAAATAAAAGCGTTCCTGCGCCTCCGCCAGGCTGCGCAGCGTTGGCAGGACACGGACGGTTTTGGCCTTTGCCACAGCCTTGCGATACTGCGGCAGGGCCACCGCCGCCAAAATGCCGATAATCAGCACCACCACCAAAAGCTCAATCAGCGTAAAGCCGCCTAAAACGCTTTTAGCGGGGTTTTTCCCTGGGGGGGTCATTTTTTGATAAATTTTGCCCATACGCAAAATTTATCAAAAAAAAAAAACGATGCAAGGCCTTTTATAATACCTGGTCAACCGTAAAAACTACTTTGTCTTATCGTACATCTTATTTACAATCACGGACACCGCGCCGTCGCCGGTTACATTGCAGGCCGTGCCGAAGGAGTCCATGGCAATGTACAGCGCAATCATCAGCCCCAGCATTTCTTCGTTAAAGCCCAGCATTTTCTGCAGTACGCCCAGCGAAGCCATGACCGCACCGCCCGGCACGCCCGGGCCGGCCATGATGGAAATGCCCAGCATGCAGATAAATCCCGCAAACTGCCAGAAATGCAGTTCCCCTCCGGTCAGCAAAACGATGGCCATGGCGCAGGCCGTAATTTTAATGGTACTGCCGGACATGTGAATATTGGCGCACAGCGGCACGGTAAAACCGGCTATATCTTCCCGCACGCCCAACGCCTGCACCTGTTTATACGTTACAGGAATCGTGGCGGCGGAGGAAGAAGTGCCCAGCGCGGTAAAATACGCCGGCAGCATGGTACCCAGCATTTTCAGCGGGTTTTGGCCGGACACCAGCCCAGCAATGCCAAACTGTATCAGCAATACCACCAGCGTGATGATAAAAATCAGAATGATAATTTTGGCAAATACCGCCAGCACCGCCGCCACCTGTCCGGCGGAGGTCATATTTAAGAAAATGCCGAAAATATACAGCGGAAGCAGCGGGATAATTACCGCAGAAATGACCTTGTAAATAATAGCGCGGAAATCATACATGGCTTTTTTTAGGGTATCCCCTTCTATAAACGCCATGCCCAGGCCCAGCACAAAAGCAAAAATAATAGCCGACGTAACGTCCATAAACGGCGGGATGGGCAGGGTAAAATAGGCCGTCAATTCCGGCGCCTGGGTAAAAGAAGCCAGCGAGGCCGTCACATCCAACACCCACGGATACATCAAAGCGGCTACGCCATAGGTAAAAAACCCGGCAAACAGCGTAAACCCGTACGCCAAAATGACCGTAAACACCAGCAGTTTGCCGGCGTCTTTGCCCAGTTCGGCAATACCCGGGGCAATCAGCCCCAAAATCAGCAACGGCACGATAAAACCCAGGAACTGCCCGAACAGTCCGTTAAAAGTCAAAAACAGCCGCACCAGCCAGTCCGGGAAAAACAAACCGCATACAATGCCCGACACAATGGCCGCCGCCACCCAAGGCAGCAGTCCCCAACTAAATATTTTTTTCAGCACAACGCACCTCCGCACCGAGTTTGTTTTATTATAGCAAGTAAAACTGTATCCGGCCGATGTATTTGCTAAAATACATATATGCGCGTAACCATTAATATAGACGGCGGCAGCCGCGGCAACCCCGGGCCGGGGGCTTCGGCTTACGTCATCAAAGACGCAAACGGCAAAATCCTGGCACAGGAAGGGCATTTTATCGCCCACTGCACCAACAACCAGGCCGAATACACCGCCTTAAAGCTGGCTTTAATCAAGGCCGCGGAACTGGGGGCCAAAGAACTGGATATTATTTCGGATTCCCTGCTTTTGGTCAAACAATATTTGGGTGAATATAAAATCAAACATCCGGATCTGGCCGCGCGCATGGCCGAAATACGCACCCTGGCCGCGCCGTTTCACATTTCCATACGCCATGTACTGCGCCATTTAAACAAAGAGCCCGATGCGCTGGCCAACAAGGCCATGGATTTAAAACAGTCCGTGGGGTTTAATCCGATAAAAAATTTAAACCCCGCCCCCAAAACGCCGGACAATATCGTCAACGGCGTGCCAGTGGAACCAGTAAAAAGAGAGCCCGCGCCGGCGGCCGCAAAGAGCAAACCGGCCAAAAATAAAAAAGCCGCCCAGCCCTCTTTATTTGACGGGTTTTAAACGTGCGCGTATAAAGGCAACTGGACGTTTTTGGCTGTTTTTGCAGAATAAGAATTTGACGGTCCAGAGAGCCGCCTCCGGCTTAATTGCCGGGGGAGGAACTTCCGGACTCCGCAGGGAAGCGCGCCTTGCGAAAGCAAGGGCCGTGCGGGCTAAAATCCGCACGGACGGAAAGTGCCACAGAAAACATACCGCCTTCGGGCAAGGGTGAAAAGGTGCGGTAAGAGCGCACCGCGCACAAAGCAATGCGTGCGGCAGGGCAAACCCCGCGCGGAGCAAGGCCAAATATGCCCATGCGTGTCCCGCGCCGGAGGCAGAGTAGGCCGCTTAGAGTAATGGTTCTCACGGGCCTTTAGGCCCGACAGAATCCGGGGTATGGGCCGTCATCAGATAAAAGCCGCCTTTTTGAGGCGGCTTTTTATATCCATCTTTTACCCGATAAAAGACCCCTCCGATCCTGTCCGGAGGGGTTAAGCCATATTCAAAAAACCATTAAATCACGTGGTTTTCCTGCAACATTTCTTTGGCATTTTTAAACACATCATCCGGCGTAATCAAACGCATGCATTTAAAATGGCCCTGGGGGCATTTTTTGCCGCCGTGCAGCGCACAGGGACGGCAGGGCAGGCCTTTGACCTCCAGCACGCGGTGGCCCTGGCCGTACGGGAAAAAGCCGAGTTCGCGCGTGGTCGGCCCAAAAATGGCCAGCGTCGGCACATTAAACGCAGTCGCAATATGCATGGGGCCGGAATCATTCGTGATAAAAAGTTTAAAATGCGGCATCAGCGCCATTAAGTCGGCCAGGCTGGTTTTGCCGCACAGGTTGGCGCAGTGCCCCTGTGAAATCTGGCAAAGCTTTTCGCCCAGGTCCGCATCTTTTTTGCCGCCGCCCACTATCACGGTCTGCACGTGCAGCTGCGTTTCCAGGCGGCTGATCAGTTCGGCAAAGTTTTCAAAGGGCCAGCACTTGGTCGGCCAGGCAGAGCCCGGGTGGATGCCCACCAGCGTTTTGCCTTCCAGGTTGTAATCCTTCATCAGGCGGGCCACATTTTCTTCGGCCGAAGGCGCATAGCGCATATTCAGTTTTTCGGCTTTAAAATTTTCCTTTACAATACCGTGCAGCAGGGACAAATTGCGCTCCGCGTCATGTATCATCCAGTTAAAGGGAATGGTCTTGGTATACAGGAACCACCCTTCGCTGGACGTAAAGCCGATGCGTATGGGTACGCGCGAGAACCAGGCAATCAGCGCGCTTCTAAAGCTGCGGTGCGGCACCAACAAAATGTCTATGCCGGCCTGTTTAATGGCTTTGGCGGTTTTCCACACGCCGAAAATCTTGTTCCAGCCACGCTTGTCATTTAAAATAATTTGATCCACCTCACGCATGGGGCGGAAAATATCTTCCGTCTGCGGGCGGGTAATTACCACGATTTTGGCCTCGGGGAACAGCTTGGCCGTCTTTTGTATCAGCGGGATGGTCAGCACGCTGTCACCAATAAACGAGGTCTGGAAAATACCGATTTTGTTTATTTTTTTGCCGTCCAGATTGGCATGTTTGTAGGCCCAGTCCCCCAGCTCGGGGTTTTTGTACAGCACGGGCACATCCCAGCCCTTCAGGGTTTCCAAATACCGCTCCAGCGTGTGTTTTTCCAGCACGGGCGAATTCTTTTTAAATTTGACGTAGAGGCGGCGCGCCACGGGGTTTTTGCTGTAACGCAGCTTATGGGGGATATGGCTGAAAAAGCCGATTAAAATACTTTTTAAATTGGAATGTAAATCCAGGTAATGCGTAAAGTGCCCCGCGCGCACCTGGCGGATATTGCCCCACAGGCCCTTTTTGGCCACCATAATTTCATCAATATCGGGGTGGCCGGCCAGCACCTGGGCAAACTGGGGCTTGACCAGCAGGGTAATATGGCTTTGGGGCCATTTGGCTTTTAAATTTTTGTACACCGGCGACGACAGCACAATATCGCCCAGCGAGGACAGACGAACGACCAAAATTTTAGGCTGATTTTCGCTCATAATTCTCCACCGCTTCCATGGTTTTTTGGGTGGCCCCTTTAAACTTCAGGGCCGTCAGCCGCGCTTTGGCGGCCATGTTTTCCAGCGCGGCCGGATCTTTGAACAAACGCAGCACCGTCCGCTCCAAATTTTCCTCATCCACCAATACCCCCCCGCCGGCAGACAGCAGCGCATGCGCCACGTCCGGCGTATGGTGGAAACTCTTGCCGAATAAAACCGTTTTGCCCAATATGGCAGGCTCCAGCAAATTATGCGCCCCGCGCGGGGCAATGCTGCCGCCCACAAAGGCCAGCTGTCCCACCGCATACAAAGACTGTAATAGCCCCATCACATCCGCACACAGCAGTACGCAGTTTTGCGGGCGTTTTTTATCACTCACAAAAGCATAGGCCAGCGGCTGGGCGGAAAGTGCGGTTTTAATTTCCGCTTTCCGTTCCAAATGGCGCGGGGCAAAAATGACTTTTATGCCTTCTTCGGCCCATTTGGGCGCGGCTTTTAAAATCAGTTCTTCCTCCAGCGGGTGCGTGCTGCCACACACCAGCACGGGGGCTTTTTCCCAGTTCAGCTGTTTGAGCAACTCCCGGGCTTCTTTTAATTTGCCGGGCGTATCATTCAAAGTATCATATTTCACATTGCCGCATATGCGCATACGGTCCCGGGGCAAACCCAATGTTTTGTACCGGGCGGCTGCATCCGCGTCCTGCATACAAGCCAGCGACAAACGGCCGAACAGCATTTTAAACAAAGGCCGCACATAAGCATAAGCTTTGGTGCTTTTGCGGGAAATACGCGCATTGAGCAAAATAACGGGTACGCCTTCATTTTCGGCGGCGGCAATCATATTGGGCCAGATTTCACGCTCCACAATAAACAGGCGGTGCGGCTTGGCCGCGCGCAGGAAGCGGCGTGCATTGGGATAAAAATCCAGCGGCACCAGCAGGGCCTTGGAAACGTCGGGATTCTTTTCGGCTTCGGCTTTGCCGGCGGCGGTGCTGGTGGTAACCAGCAGCTCCCTGCCGTAAAAAGCCTTCAATTGTTTCATCAGCGCCGATACGGATTTCACCTCCCCCACACTGGCGCAGTGTACCCACAGAGCCCCCTGCGGGATGAGGGACGGATCCTCCAGGGCAAAACGTTCTTTGAGTTCCTGTTTTAAGGTTTTCAATACACGCCGCCGCGGGGAAAAAACAAACCCCAGCAACACCCCCAGGGCGGCAAACGGGAAAGCCAAATTGGTGATAAACAGCAAAAAATTACCCATATATGTCATTATAATAATTTTACCTGCCGTTACGCTTCGCACGGCCCGAAGGCGCCGCATGAGTACCCGCCCGTGCGGGGCCATTCCCCAGCCTCCCCGGTGCGCCCGCTTCCCCTTCTATACTTCCCGCGCCAGCGTATAGGCCATCACCTTCTTTGCCCCCGCCGCCTTTAACGCTTCGGCACAGCCTTCCAACGTCGCGCCGGTAGTAGCCACGTCATCTATCAGCAAAATGGTTTTCCCCTTCACGGCTTCGGGACGCACACAGGCAAAAGCCCCGCACATATTCTGCAGGCGCCCTTCCCGCCCGAAGCCTGTCTGGCTGGGCGTATTGCGCACACGCAGCAGCACATCCTCCGCTTCCGGCAAATGCAAGGCCGGGGCCAGGGCACGCGCCAGCAAGGCCGATTGGTTATAGCCGCGCCGCTTTAACTTTTTGACATACAGCGGCACAGGCAGCAACAACTGCGCATCATGCAAATCCGGATATTTATCCCATTCCCGCGCCATATACTGTGCCAAATAAACGCCTAACTGCATCCTGTCTGCATATTTAAACGCGTGGACCAGCGCACGCAGCGGAGGATTGAACAGCACGGCGGAACGTATGGTTTTGCAAGCAAAAGAGCGGGCTTTGCTGCCGCGGCACTGATAGCAATGGGCCCCTCCGTCCGGCAACGGTTTGCCGCAGCGGCGGCAGTACAAAGGGCCGGGGACCTGCACCAACGCTTCGCAGCCGGCACACAGCGGGCGGTCCCACCCAAACGGCAAATCCTTCCGGCAGGCATAGCAGGTACGCGGCAGCAACACATGCAGCACGCCGCGGCAAAGGCCTTTAAAACTGAATAGTAAGGTTGGCCGCCAGGCTGTAGGCCATATAATCTTCGGTTTCCACATAGGCATGCGTCAGCCACTGCACCGATCCCGCCAGATTCACACGCAGGTTCTGCGACAGTTCATAATCCAGAGAAGAAGTAATATCCAGCAAATCATAGTTGTTGTTTACTTCCACGGGCGATTCCCGCGTGGTATACGACACCGTCGTATCCCAGATAACGCGGTTGGTGGCATTATATATACGGTTGATAAAAGGCAGCTTAATGCCGCGCGGCAAATTGAAATCCAGGCGGGCGGTCAGGCTGGGCGTTACTTCTGTGCTGCCTTCGCTGAGTTGGCCGTTTACCAAACGGTTTTCATATACGTTGCGCGTAATTTTGGGCGTAAAACGCCAGTTCCCCAGATAGAAAGATGTCTGGGCGGAAAATTCTTCCTCCACGGAACTGCTCAGGCTTTGGCCGGCGCTCAAATCATCTTCATTGGATGTAGTGCGGTCATACACCAACACCGTATCAAACTTATTAAACAGCAGGAAGCGTAAATCTCCGCCGTAGCTGCGGGTCAGTTCCTCGCTGCTGGCCAGCGTGGTATTTTCTATTTCGCTGTAACGCAGTTTCATATTCACGGAATTAATCCAACGGCCGCCGTGAAAAAATTTCTCCATATCGGACATGGAAACCACCAAATCCGGCAATGTCATACTCTTGGATTCATATTCCGTTCCCGTTTGATTATTTTGCTGCACACTCTGGCTGAAATTGTTCAAAATGGATAAGGTTTTAAGCGGAGAAAGCATCCCGCCCCAGTTATATTCGGCAAAAGGACTCCAGCGCTGCGAAGAAGTAATGGTATCGCGCAGCACCAGGCTTTGGCGGCTGGAATAATCGCCGGTACCGGAAAGAGAAGAACGTATCCACAATTCTTTTTTGGAATCAAACCCTTCATCCACATAATTCCAGGAATCCGCATCCTGCAGGCGGTAGCTGGAAGAAATAACCAGGTTTTTAAACAGCTTGCTTTTCGGCAGAATTTCATTTCCGTTCAGCGTCAGCGACACGCCCCCGTCGGAGCTGCGGTTTAAACTTTTGAGTTCGCCCGCCTCAAAATCCCGGCTCTGCCCTGCGCTGTTTGTTACGGTACGGCTGGTCAGGTTATTACTTTCCGTCGTGGAAATATTGTAGCTGACGGACGGGGCCAGCCATTTGGCAATGCGCCAGGTACTGTTAAAGCCAGCACTTTGGTTCATACTTTTGGGATAGCGGCGGTCCGTGGCCGTATCCTGGGAGGTATACTGCAGGCGTTCTTCCGTACTTTGCGTCAGCGAATAACTGGGCGTTATGTTAAAGTTTTTGGTCGGTTCATAACTGACCTTCAGGTTCATTTTCTGGGTATCTTCATCCGTATTATAATAATTGGAAGATTCCAAATGCTTTTCCTGGGCATAATCTATGGTTGTATTGGTGTAAGAATAACCGGCGTTCAGGCTTTTCACGGCCCCCTGGGAAGTATGCGTTACGGTTAAGGCATATGTTTGGGCTTTGTCCTTGCGCTGCATTAAATCATATTCCACCTGGTCCATGGTATATTGGAGGCTGACTTTAGGCAAATTCCCTTTGATAAAGTCCCCTTTAATGTTTGCCTGCTGGCGTTCCACGCTGCCTTTGTCCAGGGAACTGACGGTATTGTAATCATCCGAAGATGTAACATACGGGGTAACGGTGGTACTGCGGTTAAAGGTGGCTTCCATGGGAAATTCCTTAATCTTGTCCACTTTCAGGAAATATTCTTCTTCTGTGACTTCCTGATTGGTGGCGACGGTTAACGGCGTTTCAAAAGTACCGTCCTGGTGTTTGTATTTGGCCCCCGCGCTTCCCCAGCCATCCAGGCGCACGACCGTTTCCCCCATATATGCCGTACCCGTGGTAGTAACCGATTCGGCCAAATGAATGACATTGAGCCACACCGACCCGCTGCTGCCCGTGCCCACATAAGCGCCGCTGTCGTCCGTTTCTTTTTCCACACCGGCCATAATCATACTGACCTGCTGGAAGTTCATAATGCCGGTAGCCGTGCGCACGTGGGACACGCGTACGCCGTAATCTTCGTTAGAGGCATTTTCAAACGTATCGGGCACGCCGTCCCCGTCGCTGTCCACCATGCGCAGGGAAATCAGACGCCACTGAGAAGTACCGAAATCCAGCGGCACGGTTACTTTGTCATAATTTTCATCCGTACCCACTTTCATAAAAAACTCGCTGCCGGCATTGGACGGATCACTGTAAAGCAGGAAACGGAACTCTTTATGTTGCGTAAAATCCATTTCGGAAAAATTGCGGTTGGCATACAGGCTGTCATCGTTTACCTGGGTAGTGTCAAAGGTAATATTCAGAGCCTGGTCCATCACATTGGCAGAATCATTTTGTTGCCGGTAATCCGCCACGGAACCATACAAATAACGGAATACCTGGGTGCCATCCCCGTTATTCTCAGAAAAGATAGGTACGTAATCGGCATTATCTACATTATTAATACCGGAAACGGCAAATTGTTCCGGCTCCAATCCTTCCTGCGGGTTCCAGGCCGTGCCGGAGAGAGATATGTTGGCAATTTTTATGGTTCCGCTTAAACGGCCGGCAGCGCGCATCTCATCGGTCAGTTTTAACGTAATGCGTAAATGGCGCACAGCCGTCCAGTTATCTTTATCTCCGTCGGCAATATCCAGCGGCTCGGTTACCGTACGCCAGCCATTATAGGAAAGGCTGTTGTCAGGCAGACCGGAAAGGGAATGGTTCCGATCGGCCAACACCGTGTTGGAAGGAGCGTAACCAAAGTTGCCCCCGGTCATTTCTTCTTCGCTGTCATAACGGCCGTTGTGGTTTAAATCCTGAGTGTCGATACGTCCGTTGGGCTGCGTCTGGCGGTTATAAATGTTGTTAGCAAACGGATTAAAACGTTGCAGGGTTCCGTCCGGGTTGGCAAACCACCAGCCCTGGTCTTCGTTTGGCGCCAGCGTCTCCAAACAATTAACGTCTTCCGTTTTGGGAACCGCCGTAGTCGGACTGCAGCTGGTATACATACCCTGCTGGCCGGCCGCCAGTCCATCCGGGACGGACAGTGGGTTGGCCGAGTCGGAATATTCGCTGATATTACCGAAAGTAACGTTAATTTGCGGAGCAGGCGTATTGCTGCCTTCCCCCAGCATGGTCATCTCAAAAGAAGTCTTGGACGACAGGTCCACCCCGCTGTCGCTTAACGGATACACAATGGATATCTCGTCATGGTCATCAAATCCCTGATTTACAGCCTGGCTGAAGTCATAGTTAATCACCAACACCTGCTGCTGCTCACTGTAGGAAGCGGCGGCATGGGGATTGATTTCCAGTGCAGGCAGCTCCTGGGTGTCCCAAGATACCGAATCTAAAAATGAAGGATTTCCGTTGGGGTTGGCCGCAATCGTCCAGTCATAAAAAATATTGCTCCCGGAGGTCTGTATACTTACCTCGTTCATACTGTCTATCATGGCATAACCAAACGGGTTTTCATTCTTTTCGCTGCGGGCCACCTCCGCTCCGACGTCTACGGACAAGCTGTCCGTTATCTTTACATCATCGGCACGGATATCCGCGCCATACACCAACAGATCCTGGGCATAATCTCCTACTTGGGGGACAGTTTCCGGCTTATCCAGGCCTTCTTTCAGCACGGTAGCGCCCAGTTTGATTTTGTCAAACAATTTATAATCCAAACGTCCCCCGATAAGGGAATTGTTGGAACTGGAACCGTCGGCCGTATCATAAGTAATATCTATTACGGAATCATCAGTGATGCGATCCCCGTCGTAAATAGTCAGATAGCCAGAAGTATAATCTATGTAATAGTCGTTGTTTCTCTGCAACGGGATACCGTTTAATTTGACGGTTTCGGATTCCACCACCATACCCGCTTCCACAAAATAGGTTTTGACGGTGGAGGTGTATTCCACCTGAAATTTGCGGTTTTTGGAGGATACGGGCGTGGCGTTATACAACCCCAAATCGTCATTCATGCGCTGTTGCAGCTCAAAAATACCCTCATCAAAATCCACGTCAATGGTGGAAGGATAGACCTGTTGCGGGCTGGCGCTGCTGCCTACATCCTGGCCGTTGGCGTCCAAAAGATTCAATAAAAAGTTGCCTTTTCCATTGTCGCGGGTAATCTGTTTGGCGCCGATATTATAGAAGGTCTTCATTTCCAGCCGGTATCCGATTTCATCGCTAGAGAGAATGGATTTTTCATTTGCCGTTTTAATCACATACGGCTGCAGCTGGTTGGGGCTAAGCCAGGTGCCGGCACTGTTTTGATAGTTAACCGCAATAATGCTTGAGGCAGTCTGCGCGCTGGTAAACTCAATAATACCGCGGCTGTAATCGACGGTATAATCCGTACCCCGCTGCAGTTGTTTAAACGTGCCGGAATACACTTCTGCGCCCGTTTCATAATCGCGCACCGTCAGAGAAACAGGCACATAATCGCCGCGCACGGTATTAGTGTCTACGTAAACCTCTTCCGTACCCGAGGCGATATTGCCCATTTCCACGGACCAGTTATTGGTGGGAAGCCCGGCTACGTTGCGCCCGAACGTCAAATCGTAATACGTACGGCGTATATAATCAGTATCGGCAATGGTGGCAATTTCAAACACGCTGCTGCCCACGAATTGCTTTTGTTTGCTGGTACCCTTGGTCTGGCTGCCTATAATATTGATGTCCAAGTCTTTGTGCTGCAAATGCATTTTGGCGCCGAAAAGCTGTTTTTCATAAGCAATAAATTCCGTCTGCGGCAAAGACAGATTGATATCGCCAAATTCCGCCAGCTGTACCAGTTCCCCCGGTTTGCCCCGGTAGGCTACGGAAATAGTCTGATCGTCTTCGCTCTGGTCGTCATAATCAATATCCACAAAAATGCGGTCCAAAATTTTCCCCTGCATTTTCAGCTGCATTTCCTGCTGCATTTCAAAACTGCGCGTATTGCGCTCTTCCACGTCGTTATTGCTGTCCTGTGTATAACGCATGGCATCAAGTTGAAAACCGATAACGTAGCGTCCCGTCAAAGCCACGTTGGTACCATAAAGAGGCAAAGACAGGGTGGGATTAAGCAACGTCAAGTCCGGAATAGGTTCGGGGCCTTTGTCCAGCACATAATCGCCTTCCACGGCGGTTACGGCCTGACGCCAAAATTCATTGGTGTATTTAAGCAGCTGGGCATCGTCCGGCGCATCTTCAATGATAAGTTCTTTTTCTTCGGCGGCTTTGCGGTCTTCTTCAAACAGGTCATACTTATCCCTGTCCACCAGCTGATACGGCAGCGTTTCGGCCTGCAGGTACGGGCCGAAAAGCAACTGGGGGATGAGAAAAAGGCACAAAACCAGCCGTGCGGTTTTCATAAGACGCTACAAAACCTCATTTTTTCATTGTATAATATTTCCCCGTTTTCCACGTCAAAATATACCGTCGAAATGAGGCATCTCTTTTCAGAAGAGAGAAAAACAAGCCCTCCGCCGCATGGCCAGGCTTTCAAAAAGGGGCTCTCCCCTCCTGCAAAAAAGCAAAGTATCACGAACGCGCGCGATAATTTGTTAGAATAAAAATAACTATGAAAATCGCGCGGCCCTCTATTTTTACCCGTTATATTGCCAAGAGTCTGCTGACCTTTTTCTGCGGCGTGGTGGGCATCTTGATGTTCGTGATTTTCATGAACCAGTTCATCCGAATCATGAACATGGCCATGACATACGGCACCAGCTGGGGCTGGATTGCCTCCTCCCTGCTCAACGTAATGCCGGATGTGTTTACCATGGCGGCCCCCATGGCCTTTCAGATTTCAGTTCTGCTGACACTGACCAATATGAGCGAACACGGCGAGCTGATTGCTTTGCGTGCTGCGGGGTTTTCTTTTAAAGAAATCGTGCGGCCTCTGGCTTTTTGCGCCGTGGCGTTGACCGTGCTGCTGTTTTTCCTGGCGAACTGGATTACGCCGCGCAGTTATAAACGCCTGCTGGACCGGCGCGAAGAGGCACGGCAGAAAATCACCAAAGTGACGTTGGAACCCAAAACATTTTTAAATCTGGGCGAATGGGATTTGTATTTGGAAGAGCTGGATGAAGACACGGACATTGCCCAAATGATTCATCTGATACGCAAAAAAGACAATGATGCCCTGAGCACCAAAGTCAATGCCACTTCCGGAAAAGTAATTCTGACAGACAAAGCCATCGGCCTGCAGCTCAAAGACGGGCAAATGCAACGTATTGACGCCAAAGATCCGTCTGCCATTGTAGCGGCCAACTTTGACACATACACGATGAGCATTTCCCTGACGCGCGACCATCACCGCAGCCTGCGTGTAGGTGAATATACCACCACCAAAATTTTCCGCCTGCTGCGCGCAGGAGGCATGTCCCCCGAGCAAAAGGCCGAATACCGCACGGATGTCAGCGTACGCAACGTGATGGCCTTTGCTCCTATTGTTTTACTCTTTATCAGCTGCCCGCTGGGCTTTTCACTGGGCAAGCGCAGCAATAAGGGCTGGGGGATGCTTTTCAGCCTAATTATTATCTTCGCATTTTATTTATTAATGACCCTGGGCCTGAGCGTGGGCAAAAAATATGCCTGGCTGTCTTATCCCGCCCCCTGGCTTCCCATCTTGACAGGCGCGGGCGCCGCTTGGTATCTATGGAAAAAGAGGTTAAACATTTGATGAGCCGCATGTTTCGTTATATTGCCAAAAAGTTTTGGGGCCCGTTCTTTTTTGCCATGGGAGTGTTTGCCGCGCTGGTGGTGCTGGGAGATACGTTTGAAAAACTTAAAACCCTCAGCAACGGTTATTCCACCCTGGGCGCCGTATTGACCTACTCTTTGCTTACCTTTCCCAGCTGGCTGACCACGATTATGCCGGTGGCCTGCCTGTTGGGCGCCATATCGGTCATATCGGAAATGGTTTCCTCCGGCGAATGGACGGCCTGCGTGGCCAGCGGTTTTTCCCCCAGACAACTGTTCAAACCCGTTATTATGTGCATTATCCTGGTAACGCTGCTGACCATGGCCGTACAGGAATTTATCGTCCCTCCGCTCAACATTAAAGCCGAAAGCTGGTATTACACCAAAATCAGCCCCGATGAAAACTTTAACCTCAACGCCGAAGAAGACGTAGTTATGAAAATTGGCGACAACCAAATGCTTTATGCCAAACTGGTGGATCTGGGCACCGGAGTCATGGAAAATGTATCCCTGGACACGTACGACAGCCTGTGGAACATTGCCTCTCAGTATGTAGCCAAGCGCATGGTTTGGGACGATGCCAGCCGCAGCTGGGTGTTCGAACAGGGCACTTACCGTACTTTTGTGGACGAATTGGATACGGAAGACCAACATTTCGAACGCACGGACAGCCCCGTGCAAATGAACCCGGACGATATGTCCGTCAACCGGACGGAAAATAAACTTTTAAGCATCCGCGCCCTGACCAAACGCATTAATTTCTTTAAACATACCGGCCTGTCCTCTTATGCGGCGGAAACCGAACGCCAGGCCAAGCTGGCCACCCCGTTTGTTACGCTGATTATGTGCTTGCTGGGCATGCCTTTTGCCATCAGCCTGCGCCGCAAAAGTAAGATTTTAAACATCATTGCATCCATGGTTATTGCGTTTACATTCTGGTGGCTGATCAGCATGGTAACCTCCATCGGGGAAAACGGTTACATCAATCCGTTCCTGGCCGGATGGGGCCCGGTGCTGATTTTCGGTGCGGTAGTATTCTTTGAGTTTAAATGCCTGAAACTGTAATAAAAAACCCCGCATAAGCGGGGGTTTTTATTACAGGCTTTTTATCTTCCGGTCAGGGTTTTCACCGCCGCATGATACAGGGCATGTAAATTTTGGAAAATGGCTTTCTCCCCAAAATGAGGTTCCCATTTTAAGCGATACAGTTCATCACTGACGACAAAAGCTGCCGCTCCCTTCACTTTCTTTTGTGCACAAATGGCAAAAAAAGCAGAGGCTTCCATTTCCACCGTTAAAATATTTTTCTTCTGGTAATGCGCCACTTCTTCCGCCGTTTCGCGGAACATGGCATCCGTCGTCCAGTTCGGGCCCGTATGGTGGGGCAGGTTTTCTTTCTTCAGCACGCCGGCCAACTTTTGGGTCAGAGCGGCATTGGGACGCAAAAATTCCTGCGGTACATAATGGGCCGACACTCCGTCATCAGCCAGGGCGCCGTCACACAATACAATATCGGAAGCCAACACCTCCGACTGCAAAGAGCCGGCCAGCCCTATAAACACAAATTCTTTGACACCCAGCCCGATAAGCACTTCCTGCGCAATGGCCATTGCAGGCGCCCCCACACCGAAACCCGTTACATAACAAAAACCTTTTTGTTCTTCGGCATAAATATCGGCTTCACAGTTATAGTGTTTAAATTTTCCCTGGCTTAAGGCATATTTGGTCAGGGAACTGAGCGGACAAATGACCGCTTTTTTAGGCAGTTTTAATGCACAGTGCAAATGTTTTAAATACATCTTCGCGCCGGAAAGTTCTTTTAGCCCGGCTTTGCGTTTTTTAGGAAAGAGAAGCGTCATATTCTGCCACCTATTATATTAAGATATTTATACTATAGCAAAAACGGCACACGACCGACGAATGCCCGCCGAAAAAACTTTACAACCCGCCCCCGAGGTGTTATCATATAAAAAGAACTTTATGAGGCGGGTGTGCCATGCTGACTAAGTACAACATTGTGGAGCGCAAACTCACACAAACAGATGAAGAAAAAGCGCAAGTATATGTATTTACCAACCCTTCCGTGGAAGAACAGCGCACGCTGGTAAAAGATTTTGAAATTGACGAACACACGCTCGCTTCCGCTCTGGATCCGGATGAACTTCCCCGGCTGGAATTTGAGCCCGAGCATATCGTCATGATTTACAAACGTCCCAAAAATTATTCCGGCAAAGACCAGCTGGAATTTAAAGTCGCTTCCGTCGGGATGTTCTTATTTGAAGACAAACTGGCTGTTGTCCTGGCCGAAGACATCCCGCTGTTCGTGGGCAAACGTTTTCAGAGCGTAACTTCTATTAAAAACGTATTCCTAAAACTTATTTACAATGCCATTTCCCACTATATAGAACATTTGCGCATCATCCATATGATTTCCGAAGAAATTGAGGACAAGCTCAATGAATCCATGGATAACACTTATTTGCTCAATTTGTTCAGCCTGGTGAAAAGTCTGGTGTATTACGCGGAAGCCATTACCGCCAACGGGTTTGTATTTGAAAAAATGCGCAACCTTTCCGCCCGCATCGGTTTTGACGACAACGACGATGAAATGCTGGATGATATTATTGTGGAAAACCTGCAGTGCAAAACCCAGGCCGATATCTACTCCAACATTTTGGCCCAGATGTTGGACGCGCGGGCCAGCATCGTAAACAACAATTTAAACCTGCTGATTAAAAAGCTAAACATTATTACCATTTCGCTGATGATGCCCACACTGATTGCCAGCCTGTACGGCATGAACGTAGCATTGCCCATGGAACACCATCCCGATGCTTTTTGGATGTTGCTCGGACTGGGGATGATATCGGTATGGCTGGTGATGTTATACTGGCGGCACAAGAACTGGTAAATATTTACTTCGTCTTTTAAGCCAAAACTTCGTTCTCGCTCCCTCGGATACTTCGGCCTCCGGCCCTTCACAGTATACACTCGGTCGCTGCGGCCTCGTTTTGGACTTAAAATACTCGTAAAATTCCGCC
>CASFOP010000015.1 GCA_949296525.1 uncultured bacterium
ATAATTAAGACGACTACTAAAAGTTCTATCAGCGTAAAACCTTTTTTCATTTTTTCTCCCTATAACGGCGTTTAATCAAACAAAAACGGCTTCTAACGGCTTTTTGTTTTTGCCACGTATAGGGTATCAAAAAAAAAAAAAACGGGTCAAGGCCCGGCGAATAAACAACCAATAAACGGCCACGGCCTAACGGCTGCGGCATATGCGGGCCGTCTTGCCGGTTCCGAACAGTAAAAACCCCGCCCGAAGGCGGGGTGTTTTATTCCGCGCGTATATTCCCAAAGCCCAAGGTCTCGCAAAGCCTCTTTCCGCGTTTCGCCTGCCGGCCCGTATAAGTACAATATTTTTGGCCGCTATATGCCCCGTGATCATATCCCAGGCTGACATACACCCATCTAGTGGTGGAGCACTGAGCCCACCCGTTATTTGCTTTTGGGCACCAAGATACGCTCACCGCCCCTTTTGGCGTCAGAACATCCGCAGCGTTATCTATAAAAAAATCTTCTCCGCATTGCCATTCATTGGCCCCTGCGCTCACCGGTTTACAGTCAGCCACATAATTTACGTCCAAGTCCTGTAAATTTAGCGCATAAGACCCGTTGGCCATATAATATATTTCCTGCGCCCGTTTTATTCCTTCCACCACCGTAACATAATTAATAAGCTTCGCCTTATCCACCGCCGTCTGATACTGCGGCAAGGCAATAGCCGCCAATATGCCGATAATTAAGACGACTACTAAAAGTTCTATCAGCGTAAAACCTTTTTTCATTTTTTCTCCCTATAACGGCGTTTAATCAAACAAAAACGGCTTCTAACGAATAAACGACAAAAAACAAACAAGAAAAAGGAGTATAATCCAACGGAATGTACGGGCAAACACCTGGACGAAAGCACACGGATAAAGAGAAAAAATCTTCTGCAGAGCAACAGGGGCTGTACGTACGCCTCTGCTTGCGGGAAACCATCTGACAAAAAAGGCGCCCCTTTCGGGGTGCCTTTTTTGTACGTCAAGATTTAAGCCGCAATGCCGAATTTGGAGAAAATCACATACACCGCAAACACACATAACACAATGGCCACGCTCATCACGACGGCCTTATTCCACGGCGTGGTGTCCACCACGTGCAGGTCTTTGGCGTCGTCATATGTATTGTTTTTGGTCGGCCAGTAAATACCCGTCAGCCACATAAACGCCACGGCAATGACAAACAAAATGGCCATCACATGCAGGTAGTGAATTCCCGACAGCCAGCCCAGCAGCGGTATGGCCTCTTTGCCCGTAAACGGAATCTGCGTCAGCCCGTAAGCGATAATAAAACAGACCAGCGTTACTTTGGCCGCCCAGGCGGGAGCGCGTTTATTAAGCATGCCGAAGATAATCAGCGTGAAAATAGGCACGTTGTAAAAACCGTTGACCATTTGCAGGTAATTAAACAGCCCCGAAGGCGCCTTGGCAATCAGCGGCGCCACACACATGGAAAAAATGGCCAGAATAACCGCCACCACTTTACCGGCAAACACCACCTGCTTATCCGTAGCGTCCGGCTTGATATACGGTTTATAAATATTGAGCATAAACAGCGTGGAAGTGGAATTTAACGCGGCGTTAAACGAGCTTAAAATGGCGCCGAACAGCACGGCGGCAAAAAAGCCCGTGAGGTAAAACGGCAGCACTTTGTTGACCAGCATGGGGTAGGCCATATCGCCGATTTGCAGCGGATTGTCCTGGAAAATATGGAACGCCACAATGCCCGGAATAATCAAATATATCGGCCCGATCAGTTTAAACACGGCTGCCAACAGCAAGCCTTTTTGGCCTTCTTTGAGATTTTTGGCCGCCAGCGCACGCTGGATAATGGTCTGGTTGCAGCCCCAGTAGAATAAGTTTACCAGGAACATGCCCGTAAACATCGTCAGGAACGGCACGGGGTCATTGGGACCGCCGATGGCGTTAAATTTTTCGGGGTGGGCCTCAATGACGGTTTTCAAACCGCCCAGCATATCCCCGCCGCCCACATACATCAGGGCAAAAATGGGAATCATCAGCCCGCCGATAATCAGGCCGATGCCGTTTAACGTGTCGGCCACGGCCATAATACGCAGGCCGCCGGCCAGGCTGTAAACCACGCCCAGCACGCCGATAGCCACGACTACAATAATAATCGCAGTCATGTAATCGACGTTAAACACGCCCATAATGTCAAAAATACCCCCCATACCTATGGCACCGGAATAAAGCACCACCGGCAGCAGGATCAGCACATAGCCCGCCAAAAACAGAAAATTGACAAACTGCTTGGTCACCGCATCATAACGTTCCCCAATAAAATCAGGAATGGTGGCATACCCCTTTTTCAGATAGCGGGGTAAGAAAAAGAAAGCCACGATAATCAGCGCCAGTGACGCGCCGATTTCAAAGCCCATGCCCGACATATTGAACATGTAGCCCTGTCCGTTCAGGCCCACCATTTGCTCGGTGGACAAGTTGGTCAGCAGCAGTGAAGCGGCGATAATCCAGCCTGTCAGTCCCCGTCCGGCCAGGAAATAGCCTTCCTGGGACGAGGAGTCGTTCTTGCGTGTCAGATAATACGAAAGGCCAAGCACCAGCCCCGTAAACCCAACAAATGATACGATGGTTAGCAGCATCCGTCCTCCGTGTTGATAAGTAAGTTAAACATCCTGTTACAGCCGCACCCGCAGGGGTGCGGGTCCTGCAAATGAAACGGCCCTTCTGCTACGGACCTGAAAAACGGACTTGATAAAAAGAAAATTAACGGCTATACTTTCGGTATACTCCCATTGTAAAAATTAAACGGCTGTCAGTCAATCTCCGGAGGTGGCCCATGGTAGCGTGGTTCCTGTTCGGTTTTATGTGCGCCGCGGTGGTTTTCGCGGTGGCGGTATATTTCAAATTTGTTGCTTTGCGCAAAAATGTGCAGCGTGCGCAGATGCGCCTGTACGCTTCCCTGCGCAGCCGCAACGACATGCTGCCCTCGCTGGCGTGGTCGGCCGCCTCACTGCCGCAACTGGAGCGGGAATTTGCCTATTCCCTAGGAAAAATGAAGGAAATATGCGCCGGGGCCGATACTATGCAAAAACGCATAGACTGTGAAGCGGAAGTCAGCCGCAACCTCAAAAAATTTTTCTCCGGCCTGGCCGCACACAAAGAACTGGAAAAGAATGAATACTTCTTAAAACTCCAGCGCGGGGTGCTGGCCTGCGAAAGCAAAATACAGCGCTGTAAAAAGCGTTATAACAGTGCCGTGCGCGACTTTAACACGCTGGCCGGAGTATTCCCTTTAAGCGTGCTGGCACGCCTGCTGGATTTTGACAAATACGAATATTTTGACTTTGAGACCAGCCTGGACAAGATTTTAAGCTGACAAGCATGCGTCTAAAACAACACCCGCCTTCCGGCGGGTGTTGTTTACGGGAAATTAATATCCGCTGTCCATTTCGCGCAGGGCGGCGATGCGTTTTTCCACAGGAGGATGGGTGGAAAACATACCAGACAAAGAAGCAAAGAAACCGCGTTTGCTCAGCGGGTTCTCTATGCACATGGCGGCCATGCTGGCATGCGCGTCCAGGGATTCCACTTTGCAGTCGCCGGAAATCTTCTCCAGCGCGCTGGCCAGTGCGGCCGGGTGGCGCGTCAGCAGCGCCGCGGAAGCGTCTGCCTGATATTCGCGCGTGCGGGAAATGGCCAGGCGGATAAGCGGGGCAATGAAAAAACCGTATATGGCAAAAAAGACGCCCAGCGCAAAAAACAATAACACGGCACCGCCTTTGTCTTTTCCGCGGCCATAGCTTGCGTGCAAAGCGGAACGGAAACATATTTCCGACAAAAATGTAAAAAACGAAATACCGGCCACGGTAATCAGCATCAGGCGTATATCACGGTTTTGAATGTGGGAAAGCTCATGGGCAATGACCCCTTCCAGCTCCGCGCGTTCCAGTTTCTGCACAATGCCCTTGGTCAGTGCAATGGAGGCATGCTGCGGGTCCCGCCCCGTGGCAAAGGCGTTCAAAGAATCGTCATTAATAATATACACCCGCGGCACGGGCAGCCCGGCTGCTATACAAAGGTTTTCCACCAGGCGGTATATTTCAGGCTGGTCCTCTTTATGTATTTCTATGGCGCCGGCCCCGCGCAGAAGCATATGGTCGCCGGAGAAATAAGAAATTACAATCCACAATACCGCCGCCAGCCACATCCAGGGCAGCACCTGCAGGGCCAGGCGGTTGGCGCGCTCTATGGGCGTGCCTTCGCCGCTGTAATAGGCGCCGCTGGTTTGGTAATAGGCGTCATAAGAAGATATATCGGCCTGACTGACGGACAAATGACTGTAGCCCAGCAGGAAAACATATCCCAGCAAGGCAAAGGTTATCGGGAAAAGCAGAACAAGCAGCCAGGTTCGCCGCTTGTTCTGCGCAATAAAATCATAGGTAGTGGCCACGGCCGCCTCTAAAATTTAACGGAAGGGGCTTTTCTGGCCGCTTCGGCCTCGGCGTCATCCAATTCAAAAAACTCTTCTTTTTCAAAATGGAATATAGCGGCCACGGCATTGCTGGGGAACATTTCCGCCTTGGTGTTATAGGCCAGCACATTGCCGTTGTAAAAGCGGCGGGAGGCCTGCAGTTTGTCCTCCGTGTCGCGCAGGTCGCGCTGTAATTCCAAAAAGTTTTGGTTGGCTTTCAGGTCGGGGTAGCTTTCGCTTAACGCAAAAACGCTTTTCAGCGCGCCCGTCAGCATATTTTCCGATTTGGACACATCCTGCATGCTCTCATGCGGGGCCATGGCCATATTGCGAGCCTGAATGACTTTTTCCAGGGTGCCGCTTTCATGTGCAGCATAGCCCTTGACCGTTTCCACCAGGTTGGGAATCAGGTCATAGCGGCGTTTGAGCTGCACTTCTATATCGCTCCACGCCTCTTTGATGCGGTTGCGCAGCATGACAAAAGAGTTATACGTCACCACAAAGTATATACCGATGATTACGACAATGATTACGGCAATGCCAATTCCGTTCATGTATTTCTCCTTGTTTAGTTTTATCCACCCCGGCAGCCGGCCCTGCGGCAGGCCGCTTTTTACTGATCCTGCTCGTTATTCTTTTGATTATGATACAACAAATATTTGGAAGTTTCAAATAAACCCCGCGTCATGTTTTTCATATACTCGTAACGCTGCGGCTCTTCCTGGGCCAAATTACGGTCAAAGTCTTCCTCGGCGTATTTATACAGTCCGCCCTGGCCGTCCGGGCCCAATATGTGGTAATAGTATTCCCCCTGCACAAAGCCCATGGGGTGCGGGGTCTGGGCCCAGGAATAAATAAATGCACCGGGTTCATGGCCGGGCCTGAGCGCGTCGCGCCCGATGGAGCGCGTGAAATACGGCCGGCCCAAAAGGCCCATGACGGTGGGGATAATATCCACCTGGCTGGCAGTTTCGTCTATGACGCGCGGCTCCTTAATCACGGGGCCCGCCAAAATAAGCGGTACCTGGTGGTTAATCAGGTTCAGCTCCACATACCCGCGCGGCATATTTTCCGATTCCGGCGCGGAAAGCCCGTGATCGCCGAAAATCACAAACAGCGTGTTTTTATAATAATCCGACTTTTCAGCCATGCGGAAAAACTCCGCCAAAAAGTGGTCGGAAAGTTTCAGGGAGTTAAACTCCGCCACGCTGACAAAGCTGCGTTTTTTGGCCTGAGCCTCGGTAATGGTTGTATCGGGCACAAAGCCGGCATTGTCTTTGGGGATGGTGTAGGGGCGGTGGTAGCCGGCCGTCTGGATAATGGCAAAGAACGGCTTGCCGGTTTTCTTTTGGTCGGCCTCCAAAATGCGGTTGGCTTCGCGGAACAGATCCAGGTCCGAAATGCCCCACACGTCGTTGCGGTTTTCGTGTTCAAAGTGGCCTTCTTCATACATATGCACGCCGCTTAAATTGTGCTCAATCACGCCGCGTATATTGCCCCAGTTGGAGCTGCCGCCGATGAAATAATACTTTTCATAATCATCCAGCGCATTGGCCGCAATGTGCTGGTCCACAATCAGCGGGTTGCGGGAGCTGCTTTCCAAAGCCGTTACGTCGGGGATGCCCGTCAGCGTGGCAAACACCGCGCGGGCCGTGGCCGAGGTGGGCGTAAAGAAATGCGTAAACAGGATGGACTTGTCGGCCAGCTGTTTAATAAACGGCGTCGGGTCCAAATCCGGGTTGGTGAAGGAAGTCTTGTTCCAAGCCAGCGACTCCATGAAAATCAGCACGACGTTATAGTCTTTGGGCTGCGCCGAACCGGGCACTTCACGCAGGAAGTTCAGCGTTTTAGCATTGGGCTCATCCACCTGCAGGTATTTGGACACTTCCGGATAATATTTGCGCACCAGTTCTTCGTCATACTCTTTGGTGCGGGCAGAACGGTATGTGTCAAACAGGTTTAGCGCCGGGTTTAAAGTCAAGTTGCAGATAAAATTATTGGTGGAGTGATAGGCATTGCTCCAGCGCAGCGGGTACTGGCTGATTTGGCCGAACATCAAGGCGCCCGTCAGCAAAAGCCCCGCAAAAAACCAGCCCAGATTGCCTTTCCAGCGGTATTTGTCATCGCGGGCGAAGGCGTAGGCCAGCAGTTTTTTGGTAAAGAAATAGCCGATAACCCCCCACAGCAAAAGCCCCAGCGCAATCCAAATAATGGGATAGGTTTCCCACAGCATCTGGGCGGAAATCAGGGCGTTTTCCGAATAAGTAAAGACGGAGGAATTAATGCGCATGGAAATATAGGCGTAATGGCCGAAATCGGCAAAATATACCGCCATAACAGCCACTTCCAACAAAGCGCAAACCCAGCACATCAGCTTCTTCATATAAGAGGCTTTATGCCAAAACGCGTATACTGTCAAATACAGCCCCAGCGGGATGGCAATGGCGCCCGCCAGGCGGAAGTCAAATTTGGCCCCGATATAAAAAGTGGTCCAGAGTTCATGGTAATGCTGCGGCGTCAGCGCACCGCGGTATACATACAGGAAAATCAAACGGAGCAACCCAAACACCGCCCAGTTGCCCAGCATAAACAGGAAATAAGACTGAATCCAGCGAGGTACGACCAGTTTTTTCATACTGCCTCCCAAAAAAATCGTTATATATATTTTATCAAAATAAGAAAGAGCGGCAGACGCACTCTTTTATATTCCGCGGCCCGGCCAGGTACGGGTAAACACAACAAACCCCGCCACAAAGGCGGGGTGTCGCATATAGCCGGGCAAGGCACAATTAGGTAAAACTTTCCAAATAGGTATGCAGCCCTTCGGCGCGGGCCTGGGCCACCCCCTGATCGTACAGGGTTTCGGCTTCGTCCGTTCGCCCCAGGGCATACAGCACCTGCGCCAGGGCCAGTTTGGTTAAAACCTGCCCGCGCACTTCGTCGGAGTTGTCAAACAGTTCGCGCGCCGCTTCCAGGTCGGCCAGTGCCTGCGGCAGTTTATTGCGGCGTTTTAAAATATCGGCGCGGCCCCATTTGACAAAACCCAAATCCACCTTGTCGCCGATGCCGCTGTACAGCGCGTCGGCTTTGTTATAGTGGCGCAGGGCTTCGTCGTATTTCCCCTGCTGACGCAGGCCGTTGGCCATACCGCAGTTGGTGTAGGCCTTGCCAAACAAATCTTCTGTTTTATTAAAAATTTTTTCGGCCAGTTTATAATTTTTGACGCAGTCGTCAATTTTACCGGCAATGCGGCTGATACCGGCCAGACCGCAGTAGGCGTAAGCCAGGGTAATGTCGTCGCCGGACTTCTTGGCGTATTTGGCCGCCAGTTTAAACTGCGCAATCCCTTCGGCCAGCAGGCCTTTTAAGCGGTAAATGCCTCCTTTGGCCCAGCAAATAAAACTCATGCCGGCCCAGTCTTTCTGCTGGGTATAGGCCGAAAGCACCGCGTCCAGCAAATCCAGCGCTTCGTCCAAGCGCCCCCAGGCGCGCAGGGCCATGCCCATTTCCTGCATGGCGCGCACGACGTATTCGTCGTATTCCAACTCTTTGGCCATTTTCAGCGCATCATCGGCCAGTTCATACGCCGCCGAAGAAACGCCCAGCGTGCGGTAGCACGCGGCCATGGCCAGCAAAATATCCATGCGCTCCTCGGCGTTTAACGTGACCTTGAGCGCCTTGGCATAGGTTTCAATGGCGGGGCGGAAAGAGCCCAGCAGGCGGTGCGCTTCGCCCAGCAGGAACAAAGCCCCCGCGTCCAAATTCTTTTTGTTTTTTAAAGCGGCCAGTACCTGGGACGGTTTTTCGTCCAGCAGGGCCTGCAGTTTTTCGGTATTGGTTTTTTTAGCGGGCATAGTATCCTTTATATTTTGAGGTATTTTTTAATTTCGGCCAGTGTGGCGGCCAGGTCATAGGGTTTGGCAATGAAATAATCCGCCCCCGCTTCTTTGGCGCGGTCGCGGCTTTCGGGGTCGGTCAGCGTGGACATAATCACCACCGGGATACGCCAGGTCAAATCATGGGTTTTGAGCATTTTGCACACTTCAAAACCGCTGAGTTTGGGCAGCATTAAATCCAGCAAAATCAAATCCGGCTTCTCTTTGCGCGCCGCCGACACGCCCTGCACGCCGTCGGCCGCCCAGACGGTCTGCACGCCTTCCAGCTCCAGCGCGCCCGTCAGCGCCCCGGCCAGCGTTTTGGAGTCTTCAATCAAAACCACTTTTTTCATGCCAGTTCTTCCGATTCGTCTTTAAATTTTTGGGCCAGGCGCACATATTCGTGGGCATTGCGCAAAATGCCGTTTATCTCGTCTTCACTCAGTTCGCGCACCACTTTGGCGGGCACGCCCATGACCAGCGAGCCGGCGGGAATGTTTTTCCCCGCCGTTACCACAGCCCCCGCACCGATGAGGCAGTTGGGGCCAATTTCGCTCTCCAGCACCACGGCATTCATACCAATAAGACAGTTGTCGCCTATTTTGCTGCCGTGCACCACGGCGCCGTGTCCCACGCTGACGCCCTTGCCGATGATGGCCGGGCAATCATAATTGACATGCACACAGGCATTATCCTGAATATTACTGTTTTCGCCGATAACGATTTCAGCAATATCCCCGCGCAGCACCGCACAGGGCCAGACGGATACGTTTTCCCCCAGCGTCACGGCACCCGCCACAACGGCGGTTTTGTGCACAAAAGAGTTCGGAGCGGTTTTGGGCGTCAGATTGTCAATGCTTTCCTTCATAAAAAGGCACCTCTTTGAATTTTTTGGCTTTACGCGGCGTTTCCGAGAGTTGTAACCCCCAATAAATAAAAATGCTCACAATGCCGGGCAAAATATAATACACCACGCGGTAAATCAGCGCGGCGGTCAGAGCGGCATCCCAGTCTATGCCCATTTGGGCGAACACGGCGGTCATGGCCAGCTCCATGGCGCCCAGGCCGCCGGGCAGCACGGGGATTAAGGTGGTTACCATACCCACGGCAAACCCCGCCACCAGCACTCCCGCCGAAATATGTACGCCTACGGCGCGAAAGGCAAAATACAGCACCAAGATCGTAAACAGCCAGTCCGCACAGACGTAAATAATCGTCCAGGTCAGTTTTTTCTTTTTCTTGTGTATCAGGTCTATGCCTTCATCCAGCTGGTCCACAAAATCATCATAGCGGCCTTTGGGAATCAATGCGCGGAACACATGAAACAGGATTTTATTGAGCAAACGGAAAATTTTGCGCACCCAGCGCGAGCGCCACTCATTGTTAAACAAAAACGCCGTAATAAACACGCATACGGCGCACATCAGCAAAATCAGGGAAAAGTTTTTCAGCAGTTGCATGGTGGTGGCAGAAGAATTGAAAAACATCAGCACCGAGCCCTGCAAAATAATAAATGCCAGCACAAAATACAGCAGTACACTGATGACAATGCTGGCCGTAACGCACATGCCAAAGGGCACGCGGCGGCGGTTGAGCAAATGTGCGCGCAGGGCAAAACCGCTGACACCCAAAGAGGAAACGACGTAATTGACCGTCGTGGACACCAGGGCAATGCCGATGGCCGCGCCTTTGTTAATGCGCCGGCCCATGATGCGCAGCACTTCATAGAGGCTCATGCCCATGGCCACATAAATCAATACGGAGGAAAGCAGGGAAAGCAGCAGGTAGCGCGTCTGCACTTCCTGCCAAATTTTGACCATGCTGTCCTTGCCCTGATAAATCAGCAGCGCAATAATGCCGACCGATAAGGCCACGCCCAGTGAATAAATTAAAAATTTAACGCTTTTCTTCATAATGCTGCGCCCTTTGGCAATTAACCGCCCGGGTTTTATAAATTATATAATTTATAAAAAGAGTTTAACAAAAAAGGCCGCGTTTTGCGCCTGCAAAGGATGTTTTCATGAAAAGTATTAAAGTAATCGGAGCCAAAGGGCACAATTTAAAAAATGTTACCGTGGAAATACCCAAAGATAAAATGGTGGTGGTGACCGGCCTGTCCGGCAGCGGCAAAAGCTCGCTGGCCTTTGACACCATTTACGCCGAAGGGCAGCGGCGGTATGTGGAGAGCATGTCCGCCTATGCGCGGCAGTTTTTGGAGCTGATGGAAAAGCCGGACGTGGAACATATTTCGGGTCTGTCCCCCGCCATTTCCATTGAACAGCGCAACCCGTCCAAAAACCCCCGCTCCACCGTGGCCACGGTGACGGAAATTTACGACTATCTGCGCCTTTTGTTTGCGCGCGTGGGCAAACGCCACTGTCCGCAGTGCGGCCGCCCCGTGGAAAGCTGGAGCGTGCAGGGGATAGCGGCGGACATTTTAAAAAAATTTGCCGATAAAAACGTCTATATTTTCTCCCCCCTCGTGCGCGGCCGCGCAGGCACGTATGAGGAGCTTTTTACGCGTCTTAAAAAAGAAGGCTACGTCAAGGCACGCGTGGACGGCACCCTCTGCACGCTGGATACGCCGCCGACGCTGGAGCGCTACAAAAAACACACCATTGAACTGCTGGCCGACGAAATTTATGTGGATGAATTTGAGCGCGAACGCATAGTGGAGTCTTTAGAGCTGGCGTTAAAATATTCCAAAGGGCTGGTTACCGTGCAGGAAACGGAAGGCGAGAAACCTGCCGAATTTACCTACAGCGAAAGCAACGCCTGCGCACACTGCGGTATCGGATTCTCGGAACTGGAACCGAGGCTATTTTCGTTTAACTCCCCTTACGGGGCCTGCCCCGAATGCAACGGGCTGGGCATCAAAATCCAAATCGCCGAAGATTTGGTCGTGCCGGACCCGACCCTCTCCATTAATGAGGGCGCCATCGCCGCGTGGGACAATCCCGTCACCACACGCACGCACCGCTGGAAAACGTCCTGGAGCGGGTATTATTACGACATTTTAAAACAGGTCTGCCGGCGGGCCAAAATCAACATGAACACGCCCTGGAACAAGCTGTCCAAGGCACAGCGGGATCTGCTGCTGTACGGAACGGGAGAAGCGCATTATACTTCCGTCATTTCGGGTACGGATCAGCATTTTGAAGGCGTGATTACCAATTTAAAACGCCGCCATGACGAAAGCGAAAGCGAATTTGTCAAAGAAGAAGTGTATAACCGCTTCATGCGCGAAATCACCTGCCCCGTCTGCCAGGGCAAACGCCTAAAACCCGAAGCGCTGGCCGTGTACGTAGGCGGCAAAAACATCGCGCAGATCGGGGCCATGCAGGTATCGGCGGCGATGGATTTTTTCAATAACTTAAAACTGGACGACAAAGAAAAAATCATCGCCAAAGATGTACTCAAAGAAATCAAGGCCCGTTTGGAATTTTTAAACAGCGTGGGGCTGTCTTACCTGACGCTGGAGCGCAAAAGCCAGACGCTTTCGGGCGGCGAGTCCCAGCGTATACACCTGGCTACGCAAATCGGCTCCGGCCTCACGGGCGTGCTGTATGTGCTGGACGAGCCGACCATCGGCCTGCACTCGCGTGACAATGACCGCCTGATTGCCACCCTCAAGGAACTGCGCGACCTGGACAATACGCTGATTATCGTGGAGCATGACAAAGATACCATTTTGGCGTCCGACTGGGTGGTGGAGCTCGGCCCCGCAGCCGGCGAACACGGCGGGCAAATCGTGGCGCAGGGCCCGACGCAGGAATTTTTAAAAGACCCCAATTCGCTGACGGCCTCTTACCTCAACGGCCGCCGCTGCATCCTGCCACAGTTAAATTTGCGCAAGGGCAACGGCAAATATATAGAAATCCTGGGCGCAAAACAGTTTAACCTCAAAAACATTGACGTCAAAATCCCGCTGGGCAAAATGGTGTGCATCACGGGTGTGTCCGGCTCGGGCAAAAGCACGCTGGTGCACCAAATTTTATACAAAGCTTTGGCGCAAAAGTTTTACCGCGCCAAAGACGTACCCGGCGAGCACAAAGCCATTAAGGGACTGGAAAACATAGACAAAGTCATCATCGTGGACCAGGCCCCCATCGGCAAAACGCCGCGCTCCAACCCGGCCACCTATATCGGCCTGTTTACGCATATACGCGAACTGTTTGCGCAAATGCCGGAGGCCAAACGCCGCGGTTACAAGGCTGGACGTTTTTCCTTCAACGTCAAAGGCGGCCGCTGCGAAAAATGCCAGGGCGACGGCATTTTGAAAATACAAATGCAGTTCCTGCCCGACATTTACGTCAAGTGCGAGGAATGCAACGGCAAACGCTTTAACGAGGATACCCTGCAGGTTACTTTTAAAGGCAAAAACATCGCCGACGTGCTGGATATGAGCGTATCCCAGGCGCTGGAATTTTTTGACGCCATTCCCAAAATCAAACGCTACCTGCAAACGCTTAACGACGTGGGGCTGGGCTACATCAAGCTGGGCCAGGCCGCCACGACGCTCTCGGGCGGGGAGGCGCAGCGCGTCAAGCTGGCCGACGAACTGTCGCGCAAAGGCACGGGGCGCACGCTGTATATTTTGGACGAGCCCACCACCGGGCTGCACTTTGCCGATATTGACAAGCTGCTCAACGTCCTGCACGGGCTGGCCGACCGCGGCAACACCGTGCTGATTATTGAGCATAATTTGGACGTGATTAAAACGGCGGACTGGATTATTGATTTGGGCCCCGAAGGCGGCGACAAAGGGGGCCAAATCGTCTGCGAGGGCACCCCGCGAGATGTGGCCGCGTGCCCTGCTTCCTACACCGGCAAATATTTAAAGCCGGAGCTGGAACAGGCAGACACCTTCCGCAAAGCCCACGGTATGCAGCTGCCGCCGGGCCTGACGGCGGCCAAACCGCCGCGGAAAACGCCGGTTAATGCCGGCGGGAAAAAATCCGTTCAAAAAAAATAAAGACGGCCCCGCCTGTGCGGGGCTATTTTTAAATAAAATTCTATAATATACCCATGAAAGACCGTCTCCATAAAACCAATGCCGCGCGCATTTTGGACGAACTGGCCCTGCCTTACGAGCTGGCCAGCTACGAGGTGGATGAGGAAAACCTTTCCGCCGTGCATGCAGCCGCGTCCGTCGGGGAAAATATAGAGCAGGTATACAAAACACTGGTGCTTAAAGGGGACAAAACGGGCTTTTTTGTCTGCGTCATCCCGGGCGGGAAAGAGCTGGATTTGAAAGCCGCCGCCCGCGCCAGTGGCAACAAAAGCTGCGAAATGTTGCACGTAAAAGATTTAATGCCCGTTACCGGATACATACGCGGCGGCTGCAGTCCGCTGGGTATGAAAAAACATTTTCCGACCTTTGTGGAACAGTCCTGTCTGAACTGGGGTTTTATTTATGTCAGCGCGGGCAAACGCGGCCTGCAGCTCAAAATAAAACCGCAGGATTTGCTGAAGGCCGCCGCGGCGCAGGCCGCCGTCCTGGTGCGGCAAAACGCCTGAAAGGGGCCAGGCGGGCGCCCGGACGCGGGCCGCACCGCCATTCAGACCTATACCCGGGATAGGCCCTTTTTCTGAAAACCTCTGGGCCCAAAGGCTCTTTTTTTTACCATGAAATTTTGTTTAGATTACAGTAGAAGGATATAGTTTTAAGCAAGCAAGCCGTTCCAAAACTAAAATCTGAGGGAAACATTATGAATATCAAAAAGATGTCAATAGGTTTACTGGCCGTATTACTGACGGTCCCGGCCTTTGCGCAGGCGCAGCAGGACAGCATCAAACAAGCAACCCGACCGGGAAACATGATGGATAAAAAAACGATGTTACTGGCCGCTGGATTTCTGCTGCTGGGCATCTCGACCGATTCACAGGTAAAGGTAACGAAAGACATCCTTACCTTTGAGAAAGCCGTTGAGAGAACCGCATTTAAGAAGGCCGTGCAAGCCAAACAGGCCCAGGAAGCCGATTCTTTGCCAACCTGCGTTTACTGCGGCGAACAATTTAACCCCGCCCTGCATGAGCACTGCTCCGCAACCGGGAACACCGGGCTTCATGCTGCTTCCGCCCCGCAAAACGGGAACGAAGGCAGTGCTGCCCCAGCTTCGGTCTGTCCCAAATGCCATCAGACTTTAAGCATTGACGAACGCTTCCACGGCGTCCCGCACAACTGCCCGGCGGATACGGCTGATTCTTTACCAACCTGCGTTTACTGCGGTGAAAAATTTAATCCCCTGCACCATGAACATTGCGCCGCAACCGGGAATACCGGGCTTCATGCTGCTTCCGCCCCGCAAAACGGGAACGAAGGCAGCGCTGCCCCGGCTTCGGTCTGCCCCAAATGCCATCAGACTTTAAGCATTGACGAACGCTTCCACGGCGTCCCGCACAACTGCCCGGCGGACACGGCTTCTTCGGCTGCCTCTTTGCCAACCTGCGTTTACTGCGGCGAACCATTTAACCCCGCCCTGCATGAGCACTGCGCCGCAACGGGTTACACCGGTCTTCATGCCGTCGCCTCTTCGCAAAACGACAACGAAGGCGCTTCCTCTCCGGTTCGGCGCTGCCCCGAATGCGGCAAGGAACTGACTTTGGACGAAATCTACCACAATACCCACACCCACTATTGCATCAAATGCGGAAAGGAATTTGAAGGCCGCAGCAATCCGGATTGCTCCGTATCCGGGAAATGCACGATTCAGTGCCCCGAATGCGGCATGAACCTGCGGGATGAGCAAAACCTGGTCAACGGGACGCACCACTGCAAATTTAAAGGCAGATATACGCCTGTGGCTCCCGTAAAATAAGGCTCCCTATATTTTGCAAAACCCCGCCCCGGCGGGGTTTTTACGTTTTAGATTATGGGCTGGGCATTGTTGTACCGTGCAGCAAGCCTAAAAGCCTTTGCCGGAGTGATAAAAAAAAGCTAGAATATACCCGTTATAAAATATGTTACACCGGTCTGTCCGGCAAACTTTAATAAGGAGAAACATATGAAAAAAATCATTCTGCCCGTTTTAGCGGGTTGTTTGTTGACAGCGGCCTGCACCACTCCGGGTACCAAAACCGCCATCGGTGCGGGCGGCGGTGCGGCTCTGGGTGCACTAGCCGGGGCTATTATTGCCAATAACACAGGCGGCGAAAGCGAACAGGGCGCTTTGTATGGCGCGCTGGCCGGCGCGGCCGCAGGCGGCCTGTTAGGTAACTATTATGACAAGCAGGCAAAAGAATTGGCTGAAATCGCCGATGTCCAAAAAGTAAAAGATGCCAACGGCAAAACCATCCGCTTGGTCATTACGCTGAAAAACGACATTTTATTTGAAAGCAGCAATGCCGCCTTGTCCGCCGCCTCGGTGGATACGCTCAACGGCCTCTTGCGCGTATTAAAAAAATATCCGAAAAACAACATTGTTGTAGCCGGATATACCGATTCTACGGGTTCCGACGCCATCAACAACCCCCTGTCTACCCAGCGCGCCAAAGCAGTATATGACTATCTGGTAGGCAACGGACTGAAAACCTTAAGCATCCAGTACGTAGGTTATGGTTCGTCCAATCCGGTGGCTTCCAATTCCACCGCCGCCGGACGCGCAGCCAACCGCCGCGTTGAACTGCTGATCACCGCCAACGAAAAAGACATCCAATAGCTTTTTCGCCCGTCAGTTTCTCCTCCGCCTCCGGGCGGAGGATTTTTTGTTCCCTGAAAGCAGCCGAGGCCCGGCGCCGTCCGGCAAAGCAAGCCGTGTGTCCGGCCGCCATCCCAGCCAATCATAGCTATCCACTCCGCCTTCAAAACGGGACGCAGAGAGGGCCCCAAAACAGGATACCGGCACGCCGCAATACGGCAAATGCCGGCCCCCCTCGCCACGGCAGTTCAAATTTGCTATATATTAAATATGCAAAAAACGAAAAGAGAACAAATTAAGGCTTTAATACACTTACTGGAAGGGGAAACGGCCGGGGGGGCCGGGGCCGAAGTGTTGCGCGGGGAACTGGCGCGCGTCATGAAAGAACAGCCGCAATATTTACACGAAGTTATTACCCGGGATTTCCGCTCGTCCGTGCCGGCGGCGCTGGTCACGGCAATGGAAGAAATCTGCTGGGAAGAACTGGCAGGCGCCTGCGGGCGCTTTACAGCCAAAATCAACCCGGATCTGGAAGAGGCCCTGGCCATAGAAACCCGTTTTGTCAATCCCGCCTTCACTTCGGCGGATATTGCAGAGGAATTAGATTTGCTGGCTTTGACGCTGCGCCCGTTACTGGTCAATTGCAACGGCACGGAAGACATCGCCCGTACGCTAGGACGTTTTTTCTTCCGCATACAGGGCTTTGAGGTACTGCCCAGCCCTCATGATATTAAAGACGTTTCTTTTGGACGCTTCCTGCAAAAAAAACAGGGCTCTTCCCTCTGCATGGCCAGCCTGTACGCCGTACTGGCGGCACGCTTTGGCGTGGAGGCAGGCATCGTGGACATGGCCGGACGCGTGCTGGCCTGTTTCGCCCCGCAGCAGGGCGAAATGCCCGTATTTGCCGACCCGGCGGACAGAGGCAAGCTTCTTTCACTGGCGGAATGCCGGGAATATATTGACGCGCGTGGGCTGGAGTGGAGCTGGTCTTTTGCTTTGCCGCTTTCTTCGCGCGCGGTGCTGCGCCGTTTCTTAGGTAATATGATTTTTATCCTCAACAAACTGCGCGACGAACGCCGCCTGTCTTATCTGCGCCGTTACATGGATATTTTGAAAAATTAATTTCTCTGGCAAGGAGGAAACATGGCTTATTATGTGTATTTAATAGCAGGTGTGGTGTGCTGTATCTGTGAAGTGTTTACCATGGATTTTTCGCTGCTGTGCTTCGGTCTGGGGCTTTTCGGCGCGGGGATGGCGTCCTGGCTGGGGTTGGGCCTGGGCTGGCAGGTAATCATTTTCATGGCATTGTCTTTAGGTTTGTTTGTCGGCATACGCCCGCTGGCCCTAAAGCACCTGTATCATAAAAGCAAAAACGTCAAAACCAATGTGCAGGCGCTCATCGGGCGCGTCGTTACCGTGCTGGAAGCGCCGGACCCGAAAGACCATATCGGCCGCGTGCTGACCGACGGGGACAACTGGCGCGCTCATTTTGCCGCACCCGCCCAAAAAGGCGAAGATGTGCGCGTGGAAAAAATGGACGGGAACACCCTTTTTGTAACACCCATTCAAAAACAGGAGGAAGGAAAATAATGGACTTGTATGTGATGTTTTTAGCCGTCGTCGTATTTTTTGCCGTGGTGCTGATCGTCAAAGGTATTATTACCGTGCATCAGGCGCAGGTGGTCATTGTGGAACGTTTCGGCAAATTCCACGGCGTGCTGTACCCGGGTATTAACTGGATTATCCCGATGATGGACAAAGCGCATATCATGGAATGGCGCAACAGCCGCGAATATATGGACGCTTCCGGCCGCACGCGCGTGGTGCCGTATTTGGAAATGCGCAATGTCATTGACCTGCGCGAAACGGTGTACGATTTCCCGCGCCAGAGTGTCATTACCAAAGACAACGCCACCATTGAAATCAGCGCGGTGCTGTATTTCCAAATTACTGACCCGATTAAAGCCGCCTACGAAGTGGAATCACTGCCGCAGGCTATTGAAAAACTGACGCAGACCACCCTGCGCAATATCTTCGGCGAACTGGAGCTGGATCAAACCTACACCGCGCGCGAAAACATCAACAGCAAGCTGCTGGTTACGCTGGACAACGCGGCCAATAAATGGGGCGTGAAAGTCAACCGCGTGGAATTGCAGGACATTATCCCCCCCGCCGCCATCCGCGAGGCCATGGAAAAACAGATGAAAGCTGAGCGCGACCGCCGCGCCACCGTGACGGAAGCGGAAGGGTTGAAAACGTCTCAGATTTTGAAAGCCGAAGCCGTGCGCGAAGCCGAAATCAAAAAGGCCGAAGGGTTGAAACAGGCGGCCATTTTGCAGGCGGAAGGTATCGCGGAGGCCAAAATCAAAGTGGCCAACGCCGAAGCCGAAGCCGTCAAAATCATCGCTTCCGGCATCGGACAGAGCGCCAATCCGGCCAGCTATCAGGTGTCTTTGAAATACATTGAAGCGCTGACCAAAATGACTGACGGAAAGGATAACAAAATTATTTATATGCCCTACGAAGCCAGCAATGTGCTCGGCGCCGTGGCGGCCATTAAAGACCTGACCGGCGGAGCGCCGCAGACAAAATAAATTCCGACGTAAAAAGCCCGCTTGAACAGCGGGCTTTTTTTTTGTTCCCGTTTTTTGTAAAATATATAAGAAGTTACAAAAACCGTTTTTCGCCAAGATAGCTCAGCTGGTAGAGCAGCCGCTTCGTAAGCGGCAGGTCCGGGGTTCGATCCCCCGTCTTGGCTGGATTTAAAAGCCCGCGCAAGCGGGCTTTTTTGCGGTCAAGACAAGCACACCAACTGCTTGGTGTGCGAGGGGGAGCGAAAGGCGCAGCGATGTTTTTGTTTGAGGCCGCAGGCCGAAAGGCAAAAACCGCGAGCCCGGACTGCAGGAAAAATCCGTCAGGATTTTTACCGGAAGGAGAGACCCCGTCTTGGCTGGATTTAAAAGCCCGCGCAAGCGGGCTTTTTTGCGGTTAAAAACGCCGGCAAAATACCGGCGGGCACTTATCTATTCTTCCCTTTTCGGAAAATAATTAAACGGCGGCTGACGCAAACGCCGCTCCTGCGCGTCTATGCGCGCATTGTGTTTGTGCGTTTCTAAAAATTCCGGCTCCGTCACGCCTTCGGGGCCGCGGCGGTAGGCGTCTATCCAGGCCTGCGCGGCGGCGGGGTCGCGCTCCATCATGGCAATACTGGTCAGGTAAACATAAGTGGCCTCGTTGACGGGATCAATGAGCAAGGAGCGGCGGAAACTTTTTTTGGCCAGCTCCATATTTTCCACGGCTTTTTGTTCATATTCTTCCCGCTGGTAGGCCAGCGGCGCCGTCTGGGACAGCTTGGTATAATACACCGCGTAACTGTAATAAAATTCCCCGTATGCCTGATGCAGCAGCGCGTGGTTGGGCGCGCGGCTTTGCACCAAGTCCAAATCCCGCAGGGCGCGCTCATAATCGTTCAGGCGTTCGCCTTTTGAGTCGCCTTTCACGGGGGAATAGGTGCGTTGCATGTCCATAGTCTGGCGCAGAATATACGCGCGGTACTGGTGATAAGAAGCCGTCAGCGGATTGTATTTAATGGCCTTGGTGTAATATTCCAGTGCGCCGTCAAACATACCGCGGCGGGAAAATTCCGCCGCCAGCCCGTAAAAATGGTCTGAAAGGAAAAAACCAAATACCCAGTGCAACGGCAGTACGCTTAAAAGCAAAATAAACGGCACGCGCGCCCAACGCACCGCAAACGCCGCACGCATATATACCGCCGCGCCCCCCAGCACCAGGGCACACAGCACGCCCCAGGCTGTGGCTTTAAGCAGCCCTTCGCCGAAATTTTTGACGCCGGTATTGCCCGCCGTCTGCGCAAACATATAAATATAATATCCCGCCAGCCAAATGACCGCCGCGCAAAGCATCAGGCGCAGCCCCCACAGCAGCCACGCGGGAGCGGGGCGGCCTTCGGGCACTGCCTGCGGAGGCTCCTGCGGCATGGACAGGCGCACGATCAGCGCGGAAAAAACTGCAAAGAAAAGTCCCGTGGATACAAAGCGTATGCTGATGTCAAAAAAGTTATGCACGATAATGCCGAAAAACGCCGCCGCATATCCCAACAGCCACCAGGCCTGCCCGTCGGCCGCCTTTCCCGCCGCGCGCGCGGATTCGGTGCGCGTTTTCAGCGCGCGGCCCGCGGAGTACAATACAAAAAACAACAGCCACAGAAAAACCGCCAGCCCGGCCGTGCCTGCCGTGGCCCATTGTTCCAGGTATTCGTTTTCGGCGTGCTGGGTTTCGTTATTGTGCATTTTTTCTATATAGAAAATCTGCGGCTTGCGGTAAGCGGGATAAATGGTTTTAAAACTGCCCACGCCCGTGCCGGCCACGGGGCTGTCCTGCACCATGGCAAACGCGGACGCCCAGGTATACGCGCGGAAACTGACGGACTGAAAACGTTTGGAGGCATACACGCCCGCCAACACAACGGCCGCCACCAACAGCACGGCCGCGGCGATATTGATTTTGCGCAAGTGCTTTTTGGTCAAACCTCCGGCGCAGTTGGTATACAGCGCGGCGCAAAACGCCGCCGACGCGGCAAAGCCCAGCCACGCGCCTTTGCTTTCGGTAAAGAACAAATCCACCGCCGCCACGCACAGCAGCACCAGCAGGCGTTTTTGTTTCGTGCGCAAAAATTCAGCCAGCACGATAAAAGAAGAAAACACCACAAAATCGGCAAAAAAGTTTGGATTGGCATGTGTGGAAAAAATACGCGTGCCGAAAAAGCCCCGCCACGGCAGGGCGTCCAGCCCGGGCAGCCAGCGGTCCAACACCTGCACCAGGCCGTACAGGCAGGAAATCCACGCCGCCAGTACGATACATTTGGTCAGCACGCGGGCGGAGTCTTTGTTAAAGCGGTCCAGCACCATGAGCGACAACAGAAAATACAGCACATAGCGGAAAAACTCGTCAAATCCTTCCGCCTTGTACGGCAAAAACGCATAGGTTAAAAAGTTCCACCCGAAATATATCAAAAACGGCAGAACCCACGGCAAATTTTGACGGGAAACGGGCCAGCGTTTCTGCACCGCCAGCAAAGACAGCCACAGCGCAGACAGCGCAATGCCCCCCGTCTGCAGCAGGGTAATTTTAACAAAAGCCGTGTCATATGTCCCCGTGTAAAAACACACCGAAACCAACAAACACAAAAGCCCCAGCCCCCAGGCCAGGGTTTTATCTATAAAAGAAACAAAAGGATTTGTCTGCGCGCCCTGCGCCGTATGTACGCCCCGGGCGGAGACGGCCGTCAGAGCCGAACGGGTTTGTTTGGAGCTTCCGTCCGTGTGGGCAGAAGCCTGCGGCGTTTGCGCAAGCGGTTCGGCGGATAATTTTTTATTTTTACGGGAACGTTTGGACATGTATATATAGTATCAATTTTTAGGTTTTATCAGGTGGAGATCCTGAATTACAACCTTTCAGGATGACTTTATGAAGGGCGGGCAGGATAACCTACTGGATATTTTAAAATGACTTATTGGAAGCATTGGTATGGCATTATAAAATAAAACGTCATGGCAAACTTGTTTCGCCATTGCCTCCCAATAAATCATGCTGAATTTATTTCAGCATCTCCTCTGCTTTTCCCTCTGGCGTCATGCCGAAAAGTTTTTATTCGGCATCTTTTCTTTGGCAGGTTCCGGCCTGTTTTTTACTTTTTATTCAAACTTGTATTTTTGCCTGCGTGCGCATTTTTACGTCAGCATTACGGCGTCTAAAAAGGCGCAGGAGCGTTTGGAATAGCCCGGGGGCGAAAAGGCCGTCAAGTCCGCTGTTTTAAGGCCGGCATTTGCCGGGGCCTTTTTTTTAAAACAGCTATAAGCCTTAAGGGGTAGTGTACCCTAGTGAGGTAGGATTTGTTTGTATAAAAATATTGTTTTTTTTAGTTTTTTTGCTATACTATTAAAGAGCACCTTCATTGTGCCTATTTTGTAACTTAGGAGGAAGTTATGAAAAAAGGTTTTACCCTAATAGAGTTGTTGGTCGTCGTGCTGATTATCGGCATTCTGTCGGCCATTGCCCTGCCGCAGTACACTACCGCGGTGGAAAAATCCCGCGCCGCGGAAGCCATCACGCTGATGGGCACGCTGCGCTACGCAGCCGAACGCACCCGCCTGCAGACGGGCGACTGGCCGGATGATTTCACTGTGCTGGATATTGAAATGCCGGATGTAAATGATGCCGGGACCACTTCCCAAACCAAAAACTTTAACATTACGGCAACGGAAAGCGGCACTAACTATGTCATCTCCGCCGTACGCGCAAACAACGGGACTGCGGCAGGGGGAGATTCTGCTTACACGCTGAAAACCACCGTCAGCACCGACGGCACCGCCAGACGCAGCTGCAGCGGCAGCGCTACGTTATGCAAAGCCATCACCAGCGGCAACTGCAGCGGTACTAATGATGATACTTGCAGCTTCTAAATTGCTGTTACAAAATTTAACCGCCCCCGAGGGGGCGGTTTTTTATATGTACACGGTTATTCCCCGCACACTTCCTTAAAACTGACCAAAGCGCGCAGGTTTTGTTCATTAACATTTTCCAGGCCGGTGTCGGCATAATCAAACCGGATACGGCATATGGCGGCATTATTTTTTATCACCATCCCGCAGCCGCTTAATAAGTTCGCTCCGCTGCACAGCAGACACAGTGCGGATAATTTCATCCACTTTTTCATTTTCTTCCTCCCGCGCCTGATACTGTTCGTTCTCGGCAGTGCGCCGCCCGGCGCGATAACACCCCGCGCCGAACAGCCCCGCCGCAGCCAGACAGGCTATGATGACCCAGGCCGTCACTTGGCCTTACCCGTTACGGAACCGTCGGGATTAACCAAAGACAGCGCAGAGAGCACCTTTAGCACCTTGGCCCACACCGTATCGTCTTTGTCCGTGGCCGTCAGTTTAACGACGGTGGACACAACCAGCACCACGCCGCCGATAATGGCGAGCACATCATCCCAGTTTGTTTGCAACCATTCAAACATAATTTCACTCCTTTGTTTTTATCTCCACGTGCGGCCAGTCTTTAAAACTTTCCCAGTCCGCGCCGTATTCAAATTCGCTCTCTATCTCCCCGTGCTCCCTCATCAGCCGCGCCAACGCGTCAAACCGGTGCAGCATTTCCCGGAAGCGGTACAGGTTGCCCCAGTCTATCGGGTACGGGGCGATATCCACCGCCAGGGAGGGCTTGCTGTTGTGCTTGCTTTGCGGGTAAATCAGGCGGCTATTGCCCGCGTCAAAAGCCGTATTTTGCTCGGCCTTGCCCCGGTGTCCACACAGCACAGTGAAGTCATATTGCTTGATGAGTTCGCGGCAGACGGCCTGCAAATCCGGGTGGCAGGTGCTTAAACGCGTTTCGCTTTTTTTGCTAAATGCCGGCATCAGTCCCTCCCCCTTCCGAAATGCAGCTCGCTGATGCGCTTGTGCGCACTGGCACAGCTGTCCTCCAGCCGCGCCACGCGCTCCTGCAAATGGTTGTATTTATCCTGCTTAATTTCCAGGCGGGCAATGTCTTTGCGTATGCCGCGCAGCTCACCCCATACCGCCCCCGCGGCAAACACAATGGCCGCCGCTTTCCAAAGCAGCTCAAACAGTTCCGGCGTC
>CASFOP010000016.1 GCA_949296525.1 uncultured bacterium
AGCGGATACGCTGCTGGGCAGCATTTCCCAGGCGCAGCAGAGACGCTGGATGAAAACGGGCAGCTATGCCAAAATGTTCAGCGGCCTGGATGTGTCCCCCACGTCTATTGCCACAGGTGTATTCTGCACCAAAGGCGGCACGACGACTGGCCAAACTACTGCCGCGGCCGGATGTGGTGCGAATCCTACCAATGGCTTTGCCATTGTGTTGGACCAGACGGGCACGGACTTGAATGGTTCCACGGTAGAAGCGGTGCGCGTGGGCAACGGGCAATATGGCTATACGCTGAGCCGCCCGTATCAGAGCACGGCAGTAACCTGTACGCCGGGCACGGGTTCTACGGCTACGGAAGACAAGGCCATCTGCGCTGAATACTGCGGTATCGATGCCTTGACCGGTACGGCCTGCACAACGGAAGGAGCGGACATCGCCGCTGATGAACCTGAAGAACCCTAATCAGCTATCCGTTTGAGTTCTTAAACACCCCCGCACCCAAACCGGATGCGGGGGTGTTGCCGTGAACGGGCCATAGGGGAGAGGAAATAACGGAGTACTCGGCGTTTGTCTGTCCTGGCCCGTCCGCCCAAGAGAAAAGGGCAAATTGCTATAATAAATATATGAACGCGCGAGAAGACGTTTTGCTGAGCGTGGAGGATTTGCGGGTTTCTTTTCGCAGTGAGGAAGGAAAGACGGAAGTGCTTCATGGGTTAAGTTACCGTTTGCCAAAAGGCAAAGTGCTGGCCGTGGTGGGAGAGTCGGGCTGCGGCAAGACGGTACATGCGCTTTCCCTGCTGAACCTTTTGCCCTCCGGCGGGGAGATTGCCGCCGGGCATGTATATTATCAGGGAAAAGATGTTTTGTCCCTGCCGCCGCAGGAACTGCGCAGGTTGCGCGGGGCGGAAATAGCCATGATTTTCCAGGATCCGATGACCAGCCTCAACCCCATACGCACCGTCGGCAGTCAAATAACGGAAACCATTTTGGCGCATACGGACTGCACTAAACTGCAGGCCAGGGCCCGTGCCATGCGCCTGCTTAAACAGGTGGGCATAGAAAACCCGCGCAAAAGGATGGATGAGTATCCTTTCCAGTTTTCCGGCGGGCAGCGCCAGCGCATTATGATTGCCATGGCTTTGTGTTTAACCCCGGGCCTGCTGATTGCCGACGAGCCGACTACTGCGCTGGACGTGACCATCCAGGCGCAGATTTTAAAGCTGATTAAAAATTTGCAGCAAAAAAACCATATGTCAGCGGTGTTTATCACGCATAATTTGGCCATTGTGGCCGATATCGCCGATGAGGTACTGGTGCTGTACGGCGGATATTGCGTGGAAGAGGCCCGCGCGGACGAACTTTTTGCCAAGCCCTTGCACCCATATACACAGGGGCTGTTGCATTCGCTGGTGTCGCTCAAACGCAAGGAAGAACATTTGCCGGCCATTGAAGGATACCCGCCCGCGCCCGGTACGCCCAAAGAGGGCTGTCCGTTTGCGCCGCGCTGTCCCCGCGCATGGGAAAAATGCCGCACGCAGCTGCCGCCGCTTTTTGAAAAGAACGGCCGCCGGGTGCGCTGCTGGCTGCAGGAGAAAGATGACAATCCCGGTAAAAATTGAACATTTGTATAAAAGCTACGGCCGCGGCGGTATAAAGTTTTGGAACCCTTCCGAAGCCAAGCCCGTGCTGGAGGACGTGTCTTTGCAGGTGGGCGAGCGGGAAATTTTGGGCTTGGTGGGCGAATCCGGCTGCGGCAAAACCACGCTGGCCAAAGTGGTGCTGGGGCTGGAAACATACCAATCCGGTTCCGTTAAAGTCAACGGGCTGGAATTAAAAGAGCTGACCAAAGCCGGGTTTAAAAAACTGCGCCGCCAGGTACAGGTGGTGTTCCAGGATCCTTACTCCAGTTTGGACCCGCGCCAGACCGTGCGCCAAATTTTGTGCGAGCCGTGGGACATACACGGCCTGTATGCAGACAGTTCCCGGCGGGAAACCGCCCTGCTGGAGTTGGTGCGCGCCGTGGGGCTGGACGAAGCGCATTTGAACCGGTATCCGCACGAATTTTCCGGTGGGCAGCGTCAGCGCATTGCCATTGCGCGCGCTCTGGCCCTGGAGCCGAGGTTGCTGGTAGCTGATGAGCCCGTGTCGGCGCTGGACGTATCGGTGCAGGCGCAGATATTAAATCTGCTCAAAGATATCAGCCGCCGCCGCGCGTTAAGCATGCTGTTTATTTCGCATGATTTTGCCGTGGCGCGGTTTTTGTGCGACCGAATTGCCGTGATGTACCGCGGGCGCGTGCTGGAAACGGCCCCGGCGGAGGAATTGCTGCATAACCCACAGCACCCGTATACGGAGGCCTTGCTTTCGGCCGTACCGCTGCCGGATCCGCAGCTGCAAAAAAAGCGGGAATCGGTGGAAATAAAAACGCGGCAAGAACATGGAGGCCCCTGCCCGTATGCGGCGCGCTGCCGCTACTATCAGTCGGTGCGGTGCCATGTGCCGCTGGAGCTGAAACAAACGCAGCAGGGCCATTTTTGCGCCTGTGCGGTCTTGCCGTTTCAAAAAGAAAAAAGCCTTTACGCCGTATAACTCAGGAGGAAGTATGAATATAAAAATCAATGAAAAAAGACTTTTGGACACGTTTTTAAAACTGGTAACCATTGACAGTGAATCTTATAATGAAGGCGCCGTGCATAAGCATTTACTGGCGGAACTCAAAAAAATGGGTTGTACGGTATTTGTGGATAAAGCCGGCAAGAAAATCGGTTCCAACGCGCCGGGCAATATTATCGCTTTTTTGAAGGGCACTCGCGCGGGTAAACCGTTTTTGCTTTCTACGCACATGGACACGGTCAAACCCGGCAAGGGCATTAAGCCGCAGGTAAAAGGCGGCCGCGTTACCAGCGACGGCACCACCATTTTGGGCGCGGACGACAAAGCCGGCGTAGCCGTGGTGTTGGAAGTCCTTCGTACGCTTAAAGAGCAAAAGCCGGACTGCGGCCCCGTGCAGGCTCTGTTTACGCTCAATGAAGAAAACGGCATGGGCGGCGCCAAAAATATGGACTATTCCAAGATCAAAGGCCGCGACGGGCTGATTTTGGATAATGAAAGCGTCAGCGAACTGTTGATACAGGGGCCGGAGGTGTGTGATTTTAAAGTTACCATACAGGGCGCAGCCGCGCATGCGGGGGTTTGCCCGGAAAAAGGTATTTCTGCATTGGAAGTGGCGGCCAAGGCTTTGTCCATGATGAAGCTGGGGCGCATAGATAAAGATACCGTCTGCAATTTTGGCGTGGTAAACGGCGGGGAAGTAACCAATGTAGTCATGCCGCTGCTGACGATGAAAGGAGAAGTGCGCAGTTTATATTCCAAAAAATTGCAAAAACAGATAAAACACATGAAAGACTGCTTTGCCAAAGCGGCTAAAGCGTTTACCAAGCGTGTGGGGGGAAAAACAATTAAGCCCGTTATTACCATAGAAACCCCGCAGCGTTACGGTGCGCTGTATGTGCCCAAAACGGCGCCGGCGGTAAAACTGGTTATGGCCGCGGCTAAAAAGTACGGCGTTAAAATGGTAGCCGGCCCTTCCGGCGGCGGATGCGACGCCAATGTGATGTGCCAGCACGGGCTGGTGATGCCCAATATGGGCGTGGGATGCCAGAACTGCCACACTACGCAGGAATATTTGGATTTAAAGGAGTTTTACCAGGCCGCGGCCATTACGCTGGATGTGGTGTTGTCCTACGGTAAATAAATCATGTTGCGTTATATTTTGCGAAGACTTCTTCTTTTGCCGCTGGTGGTGCTGGGAGTTACGTTTTTGCTGTTTCTGCTGACCCAGCGCCTCAGCCCCGAAATGCGCGCGTCTTTGTATATCAAAGACCCGCGCCAAATGGGCGCACTGGAAGAAGTCATCCAAAAATACGGTTTGCGCGATAATGTGTTTAAACAGTACGGCCGCTGGCTTTCCGGCACGCTGCACGGCGATTTGGGCTACAGCCACAGCGCCAATATGCCCGTGGCGCGCGCTATCAAAGAATACCTGCCTGCCACCGTGCAGCTGGCGGTGGTGACGATTGTGCTGGTGGTGTTTTTCGGCGTATGGTTCGGCACGGTGTCTGCCGTGAAAAAAGACAAATGGCAGGACGTTTGCGCCAGGCTGCTGTCGGTGGGCGGGTTTTCGCTGCCTATTTTTGTGCTGGGGCTTCTGCTGCTGATGGTGTTTTACGGCAAGCTGGGCTGGTTCCCCCCGGGCGGATATTCCATTACGACGGACGTAGTCATCCACTCCCCGTCTTTTCATACCTATACGGGCTTTTTGCTGATTGATTCCCTGCTAAACGGCAATATCGGCGTGTTTTGGGACGTGGTGCGCCATTTGGTGCTGCCGGCGGTGACGCTGTGCATCGGCTCGTTTGCGCTGATGGTGCGGGTCATGCGTTCTTCCATGCTGGAGGAATTGGGCAAAGATTATGTGCGTACCGCGCGCGCCAAGGGCCTGCCGGAAAGCGCCGTGGTGTACCGCCACGCGGGCAAGAATGCTATTATTCCCGTAATCACGCTGGCGGGTATACAGTTTATCCGCCTGCTGGGCGGTACGGTGATTGTGGAAACGATTTTTGATTACCCGGGCATAGGCCGCTTTGGCGTAACGGCGGCGCAACAGCTGGACATTGCCGGCATTATGGGGTTTTCGCTGATGGTGGCGGTGCTGTTTGTACTGGGCAATTTGCTCTCAGACATACTGTATACGGCGGTGGATCCGAGGATTAAACTGCATGAATAACCGTATCATAAAACGAATTTTGCAAAACAAAGCTTCCCTGGTCGGTTTTATTCTGGTGGCATTTTTTGCGCTGGTAGCTTTGTTTGCACCGCTTTTGGCTCCGGTGCACAACCCCCACAATCCTTATCAGCTGCCGCAAAGCAGTTACGAGGTAACCCCGCAGCCGCCTTCGCCGCAGCATATTTTCGGCACCACGGAACAACAATATGATTTGTATTACGGCGTGGTGTGGGGGACGCGCCTGGCGTTTAAAATCGGCATTACGGTAACGTTTTTTGCGTTTCTCATCGGGCTCTTTTTGGGCTCCGCGGCGGCGTATTTCGGCGGGGCGGTGGACGAAATCATCATGCGCTTTACCGATATCGTGTTTGCCGTGCCTTCGCTGGTACTGGCCATGGTGATTGCCGCCATGCTGGGGCCGGATATAAAGAATATGATGATTGCGCTGACGGCGGTGGCCTGGCCTTCTTATGCGCGCTTGGTGCGCGGAGATGTGCTGTCCGTGAAAACCCGCGACTTTGTTACCGCTTCTCGCGCACTGGGCGCACGCGGCCCGCGCCTGCTGCTGAAGCACATTTTGCCCAATTCCATTTATCCTTCCGTTGTGGTGGCCAGCCTGGACATCGGCTATATCGTGTTGACGGCGGCGTCCTTGTCCTTTTTAGGGCTGGGTGCGCAGCCAGGTACGGCGGACTGGGGCCAGCTTATTGCCATGGCGCGCAACTGGGTGCTGGGCAGCAGCGGCAATACCTTTGCTTACTGGTACACCGTGGCGGTGCCGGGCGGTGTAATCTTTCTGTTTGTGCTGGGCTGGAACCTGCTGGGCGACGGATTTAGGGATATTTTGGACCCGCGCCAGGGCTGATTTAAGTTACAATAAAGAAAAAGACTGTTTACCCCCCGAGAGGTCTTTATGATTCGCAGAAAAGATTTATATACGTCTTTAAGTGACAGTGCGTACCGCTTCCCGCAGAAAATCGCTTTGGTGGAAGCCTCCACCGGCAAAAAAGTAACGTATTTGGATTTGCTGATGCAGGTAGACCGCGCGGCCGATATGTTTTGGGAGCACGGCATACGCAAAGGCGACCGCGTGGCCATCGCCCACCGCAACGCCATAGATGTGGTGGTGGCCAATTACGGCCTGTATAAAATCGGCGCGGTGGCTATTCCGATGAATTTTATGGTCACCAAACAGGAAGAACTGCTGTTTATTTTAAACAATTCCGGCGCCAAAGCCGTGGTAACGCAGGCGGAATTTATCCGCCATTATTTAAAGGCCCAGCTGTCTTTGCCCGATTTAAAATATATTTTTTCCACCGACACCATTCCCGAGTCTGCGCAGGACAAACCTTTTGTGCAGAAATTTTGGGAACAGATAGACAAATCCACCTACCACGATGAAACCGCCGGTCCCTGCGCCCGCACGGAAGACGACGCCTTTATTTTGTACACTTCCGGCACCACAGGGCAGCCTAAGGGGGCTATCCTGACGCACGGCAACCTGGCCAGCAACGTGATTTCCTGCGCGCAGATTTTTAAAATTACCGATGAGGACTGCTTCCTGTGCCTGTTGCCGATGTTCCATTCTTTTGCGTGGACAACCTGCGTGGTTATCCCGTTATATTTGAATTTAAAAGTGGTCATTGTGTCCAATATTATGCCGGCCAAAACCTGGCTGTCGGCCATGGGCAGCGAAAATGTCACGCTGATTTTGGCCGTACCGCAGATTTTAGCCGTCTTGTCCAAGGAGGCCAAAGGCTTTAAGCGGCTGTATTTGCAGTTCTGGCCGTTTAAAAACGTGCGCTTTGCCGTGTCCGGCGCGGCGCCGCTGACGCAGGAAATCAAAGACCGGTTTGAAAAGAAAATCGGCGTAAAGATTTTGGAAGGCTACGGCCTGACCGAAACCAGCCCCGTCGTCAGCGTAAACACGGAGGAGCTGCAGAAAATCAGATCCGTCGGCCCGGCCATCCCTTCCGTCAGCACCATTGTGCTGGACGATGAAGGCAATGAGGTACCGCGCAACCACGAAGGCGAACTGTGCGTCAAAGGCCCTAATGTGTTCCGCGGGTACTTTGGCAATCCGCAGGCCACGCGCGACGCGTTTACCAAAGACGGCTGGTTCAAAACAGGCGACATCGTGTCCGTGGACGACGACGGCTTTATCTTTATCAAAGACCGCAAGAAAGACATGATTATTATTAAGGGGCTGAAAGTGTTTTCCGCCCAGGTGGAAGCGGTCATTGCGTCCTGCCCCGGGATAGAAGAATGCGCCATTATCGGCGTGCCGGACGGCAAAGGCGGGGAATTTGTCAAATGTTATGCCGTGAAAAAAGAAGGAGCCGAACTGACCGACGACCAGTTCCGTAAGTTTCTGAAACAAAATTTAGATACGTATAAACGGCCGCGTACTTTTGAGTTTGTGGACAGCCTGCCTAAGAACAGCTTAAACAAAGTGTTAAAACGCAAATTGCGTGAAGATGCCGTGGAGAAAATGAAACAACACGCCGAAGCCGTACAGCCGGAGGCCGGAGCGTAATGGACCGGCTGGCCGATATTCTGCGCAGCACCGTGCCGGACGCTTATTATGTGGGCGGCGCAGTGCGCGACGCCCTGCTGAAAAAACCGTCCGGCGATATAGACCTGGCCCTGCCCAAAGACCGCATCAAACCCGCCGCACTGGCTTTGGCTAAAGCATTAAAAGCCGCCGCGTTTGAAATGGACGCGCAGTTTGGCGTGTGGCGGCTGGTGACGCGCAAAGAAAACCTGCAAATTGATTTAACCGCTTTTCAGGGAAAAAATTTAAAAGAAGATTTGCTGCGCCGTGATTTTACGTTTAACTCTTTGGCCTATCCAGTTACCGCTCCGCTGGCACTGGAAGTAAAAACGGCCAAGGGGCAAAAGGCGCAAATCCGTTTTAAAAACCTGCAAAAGAAATTTCTGATAGATTTAAAAGGCGGCGTGAAAGACCTGTCCGCGCGCCAAATCCGCCTGAACAATCCCCGCGTGTTTGCCGATGACCCGCTGCGCATGCTGCGGGTGTTCCGCCACGCCGCGGAGCTGAAATTTACCGTCACTCCCGCCGCATTAAAGCAGATGAAAAAAGACGCCCCGCTGATTGCACAGTCCGCCGGCGAACGCGTGCAGGAAGAACTCAAACGTCTGTTTCATACGCCGCGCGCCTATGAAAATGTGCTTTTAATGGATAAAACCGGCCTGCTGACGGCCGTGTTCCCCGAGCTGGAAGCCCAGCGCACCTGCGCGGAGTGTTATTACGGCAAGGGCGGGGTGCTCAAGCATACGCTGGACTGTTTTAAACGGGAAGAATGGCTGCTGGAAAATCTGCCAAAGGCCTTTCCCAAATACTATAAAAAACTGGCTCCCATAGCTGCGGATAAGGCCTTGTTTAAAATGGCCGTACTTTTACATGATGTGGCCAAACCTGCCACGGCCAAAGTGGTGGGGGATCGGCTGCGTTTCTTTTATCATGAGCAGAAGGGCGCGCGTATGGCCAAGGCGATTTTGGAGCGCCTGCATTACAGCAAGGCGGACAGCCGCTTAATTTGCGCCATGATAGGCGAGCACCTGCGCCCGAGCAACCTGGCCAGCAATGACGTTATTACCGACCGCGGGGCTTATAAGTTCTTTCGGGATTTGGGGGAGGCGGCCCTGCCCATGCTGCTTTTGTGCTGGGCCGACTACACCAGTTATATTTCCGATGCGCAGTTAAAACGCATTTTACCCAGAAGCGGCGATAAGCTGATGAGCATTGAAAAGGCCAAAAAAACGGCCAATGTGGGCAAAACGCTGCGCCATATGCAGGTGCTGTCTTTGCTGTTGAAAAAATATTTTGACTCCCCCAAAAAAATCAAACCCACCCGCCTGCTGGACGGGCGGGAGATCATGCAGGCTCTGTCTTTGTCGCCTTCGCCGCTGGTGGGAGAAATTTTGGAAGCTGTTGCACTGGCACAGGTGGAGGGGGAAGTGGACGATAAGCCAAGTGCATTGGATTTTATCCGCCGCCGCTACGGCGGGCACAAATAGTTTTATGATGCAAAAAGGCTGTACAATTGCTATAATATAAACGCAGTCATGCTTAGTTATGCGGGCGTGGTTCAATGGTAGAATGGGAGCTTCCCAAGCTCTAGACGAGGGTTCGATTCCCTTCGCCCGCTCTTTTTATAAAGGTGTGCTTTATGGCAGACGAAGAAAAGAATACTCCCGATGTGGCGGAATTTGAGGCTAAACTTTCTGCCCAGCCCGGCAATAAGGATTTATGGCTGTTTTTGATTATTGTAGACGTCATTTTCCTGTGCGTATTCGGTTTCTTCCTGTATAAAAATTTGTCTGCCCGCCTGTTATCTCCGGCCGAAAAGCAGGTTCCTGTGGTTTCTGACGTAGAGGAAACTTCTGTGCCGATAGCGGAAGAGGTTACCGTGACGGAAAAAACGGTAACGGTTGCGCCTCCTGCCACACCCGCACAACCTGCAGCGTCGGCTGAGGCCAAACCGCAGCCTGTTGCCCAGGAGCAGCAAACGGTCGAACAGCCGGCCCCTGCCAAACCGGCGGAAAAGAAAGAAAGCGTCATTGTGAAAACAAATCCCAAAAGCAAATACCGCCAGGTAACATTCCGTTATTTTGGTAAAGCAGACAGCGTATCTGTTGTCAGCGGGTTTACGATGTCCAAGCCGCGTGCTTTGAAGAAAAAGGGCGATTATTGGGAAATAACATTGGGGATTGCTCCCGGAACTTATAAATTCCTGTATATAGTAGACGGTAAACAAACAACGGATCCCTATTCAGAAGAGCAGGACGGTCGCTCTGTTCTAACTGTAAAATGAAGATTACCCCTTTAAAACCCCGCCGTTTTCGGCGGGGTTTTTGTTTATAGGCGCAAGCCCAAACGAAGCCGGACAGATAGAATAATATAAGCAATTCATTGGATTTTGTATTTTACAACTTAGTCATACACGGGTTTTATCAGTTTTCAAATTTAACAGGGATTGCGAAACAGCGACCGTCAGACCGGCTTTTGCGCCTCCTTCTTCCCGGCGTCTTTAAACAACTTTTTTTGCGCAACAGTTCAGGCGTTTTGCTGCGGGCAAAAAATAAGCAGTATTAAAAGTGTTTTTCGTAGCTATATAGGACAAAACTTCTTTCAACTGTTTATGCTTTAGTATAAATTCAAGCGGTATGCCCGGAGATCAGGGATTTTAGAACAGGATTATTAAAAAAATCGGAGATTTCCTGGGAAATTTTTTAGCCGGGCATTAAAAAACCCCCGGCATGGCCGGGGGCAAAACAGGATCTGTCCCTTTTTATTGTACGCTAATGTCCAGCTCTACGCGGCGGTTTTGGCGGCGGCCTAATAAGGTGTCATTGCTGGCCACCGGGTTGGCGGCACCGTAACCGGCATAGCTGACGTTTTCAGCAGGTACGCCGCGTTCAATTAAAGCGTCCGCCACGGCTTTGGCGCGCCGCTGGGAAAGATCTACGTTATAAGCCGGGTCTCCCAGGGAGTCGGTATAGCCTTTAACCGTGATTTTATTTTCAGGATGTCTTTTAAGCAGGTTGGCCGTGCGGTCCAACTCTTTAAAAGAAGAAGGATCTATCTGGTCGCTGTTATGACCGAACTGAATAGGTTTTTCATATTCCACGGTAATCACATTTCCGCGGCGTTTGGCGCGGCCGATTTCCGCATATTGGCGTTCCTGTGCGGCGGCTCTTTCTTCCGCGGCACGGCGCATGGCGGCACGGCGTTCGGCTTCTGCGCGGCGGCGGGCTTCGGCGGCTCTGCGCGCAGCCTCAGCTTCCCGCTGGCTTTGCAGTTCAGCCTGGCAAACCCCCTTGCGGCAAGGGGTACCGGTTGTTTTTCTTTCACAGTGACAAGCTGTCAAAAATAAAGCGGCGGCGCATAACAGGGCTAGTTTTTTCATGAATCCTCCTTATTTGCTTACAAAAACGCGCCCACTGTACGGCAATGTGGACGCGAACGTCAAGTTATTTATCCGGATACGGAAATTCTATTTCCACGCGGCGGTTCTGTTGGCGGCCTTCAGGTGTATTGTTAGACACGATGGGCTTTTCCGCGCCGTATCCTTTGGCGGTAATATTGTTTTTGTCTACTCCGCGGATTTGCAAGGCTTTGGCCACGCGGTCCGCGCGTTTTTGCGACAGGCGCAAATTGCTTTGGGCATTACCGCTGGAATCGGTATATCCGCGCACTTCCACTTTGACAGACGGATCTTTTAAATACACTTTGACTGCCTCGTCAATTTGTTTATACGAGGCGGTGGCAATTTCATCCCCGTTTACATCAAAAGCAATGGTGGTAAAATACATTTGGCCCACACGGCCGGGCTGTTTGGGCCCCGTGGCGCAGGCAAACAACAAAAGAGTGCCTGTGCAGCATAAAATCAGTTTCTTCATTTCAATAAATCCTCCATAAGCACTTTTCCGTTTTTATTCTACAAAATTTTACACGATGGTACACCTTTATTGCGCATTAATTCGCGGTACAGGGAGGTAACGCTTTTGCCCAGCTGGGGATGTACAAAATCTGGCAACAGATAGCTTAAGGGCTTTAAGACAAATTCCCGTTCGTGCAGACGCGGATGGGGGACAAAGAGCATGACGTCCGTGTCAAAAATTACCTGGTCGTCATAAAATAAAATATCCAGGTCTATGATGCGCGGCCCGTCTTTAAACGTAGGGACGCGGCCCAGTTTTTTTTCTAGTTCTTTGAGTTTGCGTAAAAGATCCGCCGGCCGATACGGCGTGGACAGGAGTACCACTGTATTTACAAAGTCCGGCTGGGCGTCATACCCTTCGGGTTTGGACAGAATATACGGGGCCACTTCTTTGACCTGTCCCAAAGCGGACAAAGCTTTCACGGCGCGGTCCAGCTGTTCTTTGGGTTCACCCTGATTGCTGCCCAGTCCCAACACGGCCAATGGCATTATTCCTCTCCTCTGTATTCCACCCAACGGTCGTCCGATTCTGCCACTTTAATAGAATAAAGCTGCGGCATTTTTACCTTAATGCGGTCATAAATCCAAATAGCCAGCGATTCTGCCGTCGGGAACGGCAGGAAGGTGGTTAAATCGGAGCCGTTGAGGCTTTTTTCCAGATCAGTTTTGAACATATTGCTGATCTGGCGGAAATCTACCAAAAAGCGTTCTTCATTAATATCTCCGTAGAAGGTAGCTTCGTAACGGAAAAGATGTTCATGCAGTGGCTCGGCCAGCGTGCCGTCGTGGCTGTGCATGGCGCGGAAAGAGCCCGCCTGCGTTAAGTATACTTTGCTCATGTGTTTGCCTCCAGTTCCAAAAAGAAATTGACTACTTTTTTTGTTTCCCGCACATCGTGTACGCGCAAAATGTCCGCCCCCGCGGCCAGTGCGGCGAAGTTGGCGCACAACGTCTGAGTTTTGCGTTTGGGCGGTTTTTCGTTCGGCTGGCTTAAAAATTTTTTATGAGACAGGCCTATAAGCAGCCGTACGCCTAAATCCGCAAACGTAGCCGCGTGCGCCAGCAGCTTGTAATTTTGTTCCCGCGTTTTGGCAAAGCCGAAGCCCGGGTCCACGATAATCTGGCTTTTGGACAGGCCACAGCATTGCGCCCGGGCAATTTTATTCATCAGGAAATCTTTAATTTCGGATAATATGTCATCGTACTGCGTCAGGGTTTGCATTGTTTGCGGGTTGCCGCGGCTGTGCATGATGACGATTTGCGCCCCGAAATCTTTGACCAGTTTAAACATTTCTTCGTCGGGTGTCCCGCTGACATCGTTAATAATGTTTACGCCGGCTTTGAGGCCTTCCAATGCAACGGGGATTTTAAAGGTATCCTGGGAAATGACCGCCTGCGGCCAGCGTTTGCGCGCCTGTTTAATCAGTTCCAGCGTGCGGGCCAGTTCTTCTTCTGCGGATACAGGCGTGGCGCCCGGGCGAGTGGACTCCCCGCCGATGTCCAGAATATCGGCTCCGTCGTCCAAATGGCTTTGGCATTTGGTCAGCAGTTTGTCTAAATTGTTTTGCGGATCCCCGTCATAAAAAGAATCCGGCGTGGCGTTGACGATGCCCATGATTTGTTTGGTCATTTTATTCCTTCCGGCGGCGGTTTGAACGTCTGGAAAACCAAGCAAAGCGCCGTATTTCCCATTATATTCTTTTTGCGGTATTTTTGCTCCGGCTTTTATTTTCTGCCGCATGATGTCTTGTTGTTTTTCAGCGAAAATAGGAGCATTTGTAAAATTATATGCCTTTTGCTTTTCCGCCGCATTTCAGCGTATAATGTTTTTGTTGCTTTTCAGCGAAAATAGGAGCGTTTGTAAAATTTAAATTTTAATTTTGCAAAGCGGCGTATTGTTTGAGCCGTTTGGGCGAGTTATACGCCGCGCCATTAAAATTTAAATTTTACGCTCCGTATTCGCGGGGCCTTTTGGGTACTTTTCTGCCCTTGAGAAAAGTACCTGTTTATTTTATCATGTCCAAAAACTCGTTTCTTACTTCCATTTTTTTAAATGCGCCGCGTATGGCGCTGGTCACCATGACGGCGTTGTGCTTTTCTATGCCGCGCGAGCTGATGCACAAATGCTTGGCCTTGCATACCACCATCACCCCGTAAGGCTGCAGAGTTTCCATCAGGCTGTCGGCAATCTGCGCCACCAGTTTTTCCTGTATTTGCAGGCGGCGTGCGAACACTTCCACCAACCGCGCCAGTTTGGAGATGCCCAACACGCGCCCTTTGGGAAGGTATCCGATGCTGATAGAACCGAAAAACGGCTGCAGATGGTGCTCACAGGTGGAATAAAATTCAATATCTTTAAGTACCACCATTTCTTCGCAGGAGCCTTCGGTAAAGGTTTTAAGCACGTCCTGCGGGCGCATTTTGTATCCGCCGAAAAGTTTCTCCCAGCTGCGTAAAATGCGGTGCGGGGTTTCCAGCAGGCCTTCGCGGGACGGGTCGTCGCCGATATAGGCCAAAATTTCGCGCAGGTTTTGCAAGATTTTTTCCTGGCTTACCTTATGTTTGCCAGTTTGTGCGTTTGCAGGCTGAGCCTTAGAAAGGGATGTTGTTTGATGAGTTTTACGCATAAGTCTATATTCTCCTGTTTGTTGCTTTCGGGTTGCAGGCAAACGGCGGTGTGCGCGTTTGCATATGGGAAATATTTTTCTATTTCGGTTAAATCCGTTTCCTGGCCAACCACGATTTTAATGGCATGGGCCTTTTTAAGCATATTTTCATGGACGTGTTTTTTGGGGGACACCACCAGAAAATCAATGTCACTCACATCGGCGTCCTGTGCGCCGTTGCTTTCCATATGCACGGTCCAGCCGCGTTGTTTCAGCGTGCGGGCCAGCGGCGCAAAATCCTGTTCCGTGGGCTCTCCGCCCGTGATAATTACGTTGCGGCAGGGGTATTGCTCCAGGGCGGAAACAATGTCCCCGTCCGTCATCTCTTGGCCTTGTGCGGCGGCATATTTGGTGTCACAAAAAGGGCAGTTCATGCTGCAGCCGGCCAGGCGCAGAAATACAGCCGCCATGCCGGTATTCGGCCCTTCGCCCTGCAGAGAATAAAAAATTTCATTTACCTTCAACAACGGCCGCGGCATTTTCATTCTCCCACAGTTCCAATGTACGGATTTTCAACCCCAAGGGTTTGAGTGCGGCGGATACTTTGTCAAACAAATAGGGAGCCAGGTTTTCCGCCGTCGGATTTTCCAACAAATCGTTTAAATAACAATGATCCGGCAGCTGGGCGTCCAGCAAAGGTTTTAGCTGTTTGAAGTCCGCCACCATACCGTCTTGTTTTACTTCGCCTTCCAGCAAAAACACCACTCTCCAGGTGTGGCCGTGCAGGTTATGGCATTCCCCGTCATAATGAGGCAGGCGGTGGGCAGAGCTGAATTTACGAATAATTTTTAGTAGCATTTTTACCTCTTTTTCTCTTCGGGCATGACGTTAAAAATCTGTTGTGTATACATCATAAACAAAATAAATAAGCCAAATATAAAAAGCGGTACGCCCCAAAACAAATTCACCATCCACAGTACCAATGCAGGCCCCTGCAGCAACGCCGCCCAGCGAAGGACGACCCCCGCGGGCAGCGGCGTACGTTTCCAGCCGCTCCACATATATACCACGCTGGCGGCCAGCAGGAAAGAGAACAGGAAGAACAGCCCCAACGCAAAGAAAGAGCCCAAGAAAGCAGCCGCCTGTAAAACGGATTTAATGGAGGGGGTATATTGTTCCAACAGTTGCGGGGTCACTTTGGCGTTTAGCTGTGGGGGCAAAGTTTGGCTTTGTACGCCCGCAACGGAAACGGTGTAAATCTTATTGCCGGCCATATAAAATAATATATGTTTATCTATAAAAAACTGGCGGGAAGGAGGAGTTTTGGCTTTTGCGTCAAATACGGCAGTAAAATCGGTGCCTGGGATGCTGACGGACAGAGCCTTTTCCGGTGCGGTCAATACGCCCTTTTCAAAAGTCAGTTCCGGTACGGCGTGCAGGAATACGGGCAATTTTTTGTTAAGCTGTACTGTAAACCAGATATTAAACGCTAATACACCTAAAAGCAACAGATAAAATACAAAAAACCCCGTCCGCCACGGGCCCAAAGCACGCAGGCGGTGATAAGAACGAAATGAAAAAACGGACTGGAAAAATACGGAAATCATATTTATACTAATAGTATATAAAAAATGCGTTCGGCGCTGTCGCGCAAAAACGGCTTGACCCGTTCGGCGTTTTTTGATAAATTTTTGTTGTATAAACATTTGCAGGAAAGGGGCTTTCGTATGAAAAAGTTATTCTATATATTGCCGGCATTATGTTTATGTGCCTCCTGGGCGCCGGCACAAACGATGGAAACGATTGATTCCGTTTCATATAACCCTTCCCGTATGGGCTTATATGAAAATCTGAAGATCTCCGGAGGGCTGAGTTCGGCCGGGGGGATAGAAACCAGCGCGATGACGGTGCAGTCTGGGGGGACGGTCAGCATAGAGAACAGCGGCAATTACCAGTCGGTATCTGGGGAAGTGGCGCATAGGTTGAATATGCCGAAGAGCCGCTTTGCGGTGCAGACATTGTACAGCAGCGGGACGGCATCTTTTGTAGACAGTGAGAAGGAGAGCGAAATAGCGACGATGAACTATGGCAGTTACAGCGGGGTAAAGCTGCGATTAAGGGCGAATGTATTGAAGCTGGCCGGGGTGGAAGTGAGCGGGGAGAGCAGCCGGTCATACAGCAATAGAGTAACGAGCGGGTTTACGCTGGGAGGGAACCGGATACCGGTGCCGGCGAGTAATTTGTCGTGCAGTGAGCTGGGGTGGTACCCGGTGCTGGCGCAGACGGGGGACAACTCGTACCAGAGCTATAAAGTTTTGGGATATGGCCAATGTGCCGGGGGGACGGTGGAACCCGAAAAAACGCCCTGCCCGTCCACCTGCTCTACCGGATATGAGCGTGACCCCAGCGTGCAGTATGAAGAAGACGGTGAATGCTGTATCAAGAAGGAAACGTATTATTTCTATTGTACGGGAAGGGCAAGTAAAATATATTCGGAGAGCAAATATGCCAGTTATGAAGCAGCCAGGGAGGCTTGTATAAGTGGGGCGGATCCGGATGCGTTTTTTGCTACCAAAAACATATATTCCACCCCGGCAGAATATCAGTGTTCCAATATTTCCAATTTACAGGCTATTATGTCCGGAGGGACAAATTCTGCTGCCTTGAGCAATACGCAGCTGACCACGACCACCGGCACCCAGTGGACGCAGGGTAACACGAACTTGCAGGTTACGGTAGATAAAGGGGATTTGGAACTGGCGAACAGCGGCTATGTGGCAGTCTTGCCGGGATGGGACGGCGATATTGAACCATACGATCCAAGCGCCGTTGTGTATCAGTGTACGACGCAATGTGCAACATGTACTCCTGCTATTGGTGAGTTTGATCAGTGTTCTTGTTTGATTGGTATTGGCTGATGCAGCGTTGTTGTTATTTTGCCAAACAATACAACCCCCGGCAAAGCCGGGGGTTGTTGGTTTTATAACTTAGGCCCCTGGTGTAAGCTCGGGAGTTTCATAAAGAATAGACGGTTGTTTATCTTTTTTAATTTATTACAATATATACATGAACCATACGCGCCGCGCCATGATTTCCGTAGCCGTAGCCAACGGGCTGTTACTTTTCGGCTACGGCCTTTCCCTTCCGTTTTTTACCGTGTATTTAATCAGCCAAAAAGGCCTTTCCGCTTCCATGGCCGGGCTGATTATTGCCCTGTCGGCATTAAGCCGCAGTATTTCCAGCGCGGCTGCCGGGGAACTGTCCGATGTATTTGGCCGCAAAAACATTATGCTGTGGGGTATTGCCCTGGAAGTAGCTGCCATGCTGGGGCTGGCCTTATGCATTGAGTACCATTTCCAAACCGGCTGGCTGTTGTTGTGTTATTTCCTGACCACATTTTTGGGGGCGGCTTTCCGGCCGGCTTCCAATGCTTGGGTAACCGACAATACCACTCCCAAGCAGCGTGTGGAGGCCTTCGGCATTATCCGCGTGGGGCTGAACCTGGGCTGGGCCTTGGGACCGGCGGCGGGGGGATTTTTAGTGCGCTGGTCTTACAGCTATGCTTTTTATCTGACGGCATTGTCTTATTGTTTGACCGTACTGTACTTGCAGCGTATTTTAAAAGACGACTATGCCGAAGCCAAAAGCCGCAGCCGCCGGCCGCAGTTTGTTTCGCTGATTTTGTCCCTGAAAGACAGCCGCCTGGCCAAAATCTGTCTGTATGTGTTGCTGATTACGGCGGTCAATTCCCAGCTGGTGGTGGGGCTGTCCATTCACTGCAATACTTATTTGCACATGCCGGAGCATTACATCGGCTGGTTTTTTACGATTAACGGCCTGGCGGTGGTGTTCTTGCAGTATCACGCCAGCCTGCTGATGAAACGTATCCGCCTGACCACCTCTATGCTGATTGGCTGCGTGCTGTATGCGTTGGGTTATGGCTCCGTCGGGTTTTTCGGCAGTTTTACGCCTATTGCGTTTGGCGTTCTGCTGGCGGCTATGGGAGAGCTGATTGTCAGCCCCGGCGAGCAGACATTGACTTCCAATATTGCCTCCCCACAGACGCGCGGCCGGTATTTGGGTATGATTATGGTGTTTTATAATATGGGGTCTTCGTTGGGGTTTTTTGCAGCCGGGTGGCTGGGCCAGTATGTCGCACCGGTTTATTTGCCCGGCCCGTGGCTGATTATCGGGGCGGTGGCTGTTACGGCGGGCCTGGGTTTTTACGCGCTGCGGCGCAATTTGACCGATGAAGAAGACGGCAAGTTTACCGCGCCCGTGCCTATTAAAAAAGATACGGTTACCCTGCATTAAAGCCGCGCTGGCCTTTGCACGGCGGGGCGGATTTATATTACCATTTACAAAAGGAGAAAACCATGAAAGGTATTGTGTTTACCGCGTTGACGCTGATTTTGGCCGGGGTATTGGCGCTGGGCCTGGAATGGCTGGCCGCTTTCCTGCCCATGCAAATGGCCGGCGCACTGACCCGCGTATACGGCGTGGGCATACATCCGCTGGCTTTGCAGATTAATATTTGCGGAGCCGTCGGGCTGGTGTTGGGATACATCATTATTTCCAAATTTGTGCGTAAATAATATGAAACTGGTTTTGGCCTCCCGTTCGCCGCGGCGCATCGAGCTGCTGAAAGAGTTGGGTAAAAAATTTGACGTCTGTCCCGCCGTATCCCCGGAACGGACGAAATATAAACGCCCGCATTTAAAGGTAACAGATCTGTCGGCACATAAAGCATTGGAAGTGGCGCAAAAATATCCCGATGCTGTCGTGATAGGGGCCGATACCTTGGTGTATTGCAAAGGGGAAGTCATCGGCAAGCCCAAAGACGAAAAGGACGCCCTGCGCATTCTGGGCAAATTAAACGGTTCCTGGCAAACGGTGTATACCGGGGTAACACTGGTTCATTTAAAAAGCAGAAAATGCGTGCGCGGCGTGGAAAAAACATATTGCAAGGCGCGCCAACTTTCTTTCAAAGAACTCAAAGAAATGGCGGGCAAGCATATGGACAAAGCCGGCGCGTATGCCGTACAGGATAAAGACGACCGATTTATAGAAAAAATGCGGGGCAGCCGTACCAATGTGGTGGGGTTCCCCGTGGAACTTTTTACAAAAATGCTAAAGGAGTTTGAAAAATGACGCAAACGGATTTACTCATTATCGGCGCGGGGCCTGCGGGCTGCAGCGCGGCGGTATACGCGGCGCGCAGCGGCATAAAAACGGTGATTGCCGGCGGGGCCATGCCTGGCGGTCAGCTGCTGCAAACCAATGACATTGAAAATTATGCGGGTTTTATTAACCCCGTCCCGGGCTATGAGCTGATGGACAATATGCATAAACAGTGCAAACGCCTGGGGGTGGAAATCACATCGGATGAAATCATAAAACTGGAAGGCAGCCAGCCCCCGTTTACGCTGACCGCCGCCGGAGGCAAACAATATCAGGCTTTGGCTGTCATTATCGCCGCCGGGGCCAGCGCGCGCTGGCTGGGAGTAAAGGGGGAAGAAAAACTCAAGGGCCACGGCGTGTCCGCCTGCGCCACCTGCGACGGCTTTTTCTTTAAGGGTAAGGAAGTGATGGTAGTGGGCGGCGGAAATACCGCTTTTGAAGACGCCTTGTTCCTGTCCCAGATTTGCCCCAAAGTAACATTGGTGCACCGGCGCGAAGGCTTCCGCGCCGATGCGGTAACCGTGGAAAAAGTGAAAAATACCCCCAATATTTCCATGATGCTCAACTGTGTGGTGGAAGAAGTGCTGGGGGAGCAGGCCGTAACGGGCGCCGTGCTGCGCAATGTCGTGAGCAAAGATACGGTGCAGGTGCCGTGTGCGGGGATTTTTGTAGCCGTCGGGGCCGTCCCCCAGACGGCCTGGCTGCAGGGCAGCGGCGTGGAGCTGGACCCGTCCGGCCTGGTCAAAGCAGACGCACACCAGCGTACCAATATAGATGGTGTTTTTGCCGCCGGGGACTGCACGGAAAGCGAGTTCCGCCAAGCCGTTGTGGCCGCCGGTTCGGGGGCCAAAGCGGGTATTTCCGCTGCGGCTTTTGTAAATCTGCATCGGTAATATGCAGGCATTCTGTTGCGGGAGGACGCCATTGTCCGCATCATGGAAGGGATGCACCTATCAATCCCGTTTTATGAATGAATCTAGGGAATATATTGGTTGCACAAGCCCGTTGCGATGCGGAAGCTTGGTAAAAGTATACGTCAAATGTGCCGAAATCCGCACTGCCCCGACACTCTGGGCCCAAACAGAAGACTTTTCCGCTGCCTCGGTTCTGTCGGAACAGGGGGGAGGGAAGGCCCGCAAAAACCCATGCATAATTATTCCGGAAAAGTATCTGTTACGCCTTAAATGGAAAACCCGCTTTTTGAAGCGGGTTTTTTTATGCCGCAATACGGATGATGATGTGACAAGTATCTTTCTAGGACTAAAGAACTTTTCAAAATAGGACTTTTGGCCCTTTTGTATTTTATGGTAAAGGCGCAAAATATAAGGAAGGGGAAATCCATGCATAAAATAGTGAGCATCATATTATCAGGCGTAATGGTTTTAGGCAGCGTATTGCCCTCGTATGGGGAAGGTTTGGCGGGATTGCGTCGGGAGCGTGCGCGGGTAGGGGTATATGAA
>CASFOP010000017.1 GCA_949296525.1 uncultured bacterium
GTTCGTCACGTCTACCTGTATCGGATATTGATTGTTCCCAGGATACGGATACGTCTGGTTGATCGATATCTGCTGCACCGCTATCCCGTCACCCGGATACTCCGTGCTGATCGTACCCCTAAAACCAAACTGCCCGTTCGTCTTCCCAAACTCCCCCTGTATCTCGTACGAACCGTCCCACGGCGTGCAAAAACGTATCGGATCGTTAAACCCTTTACCCGTCCCCACCGCACGAACAATACAATTTGTCTCCGCACCAAAACTGGTACCGCCTCCATCTCCGCAACGCCAGGGCTTGTCGTCGCCGGGCGTTCTTAAATTTGCGCAAACCGTATGGTCATAACTCCATCCTGCGTCGGGGTTAGTCAAAGAACGGCAACGCAGGGCGCTACTCCCGTTGGGCACACATTCATACTGGGGGTTGGGGCAGGTGCAGGTGGTTTCCGGATCACTGGTAGCCCCCGCGCAGGAATATCCCGCACACATATAATTGTCTAGAGCACCGGCAGAAAAATCCGCCCCGCCCGTTGTGCCGCCGCCGGAACCGCCTTCATTGCGGTGAGGCCATTCTGCTCTTAACCGGGTAATCGCCTCATTCAAACTTTCCCATGCGGACTCACACCATCCGCTTTCCATACAATAATCATTAGGGTAACAGGTCATGTCAAACGGAGTATCCGCCCCGCTGGAAGCATCTTTTACGTTAAAACAGTTATCATCCAATACACAACCGCTATAATTCCGATTATTATAAGTATACGATACCGGCTTACAGCCATTCACGGCACTCTCGTAAGCCGCCAACGCAGCCGCATATGAATCCACCGACAAAGTGGATATCCCCCCGCCCGACGAAGCGGTAATGCTGTTGCCGCTGACACCGCCCCCGGATACAATGGAATTGTCCAAAATGCTCTGGTAAATCGTGCGTATGGCGGGGTTGGTCTCCGGATTGGAAATGTCCGCCCCGTTGCGGTATTTCACAATCTCAAACATGATGTTCTGTATGGGAAAAGAAATGGAATACGTCCAACGCCAGGCAGTGGTTGGGATAGTCGTTGTTATCCACCGGAGACGGATACGGCTGGTCATACTCAATAAGCGCGGAGGTCTGCCATGGGTCATTGGTCTGCATGTCCCCCACGTTTATGATGGCGCTTTTGTTATAGCTGCTCTGGTCATCCAGCAGGCCCGGATCCCAATTGCAGTATCTTTCATTAATTGTGGAAGCCCCGTCAATATAATACACGCCCGTAGAGCGTACTTCCGCCGTCTGGCCAAAGGCCGCAGCGGCCCCAAAAACAAACAGGAAAGCCGACAAAACGGCAGAGGCCGTTTTCCCGACAAAAAAGCGCAAAAAATTTATACGTGTCATATAGTTATACAGGATTTCCGTTTATCAAATAAATTTTTAACAAAGCACCACGCAGTTCCGCCGTTGCCTATCCGACGAACCCACTCTTTTAAATTCTGGCAACTTTTGACCTTCTTGTCAAACGCTTTGTTGTTTGTGGACTGCAACCGGAAGAGGGGCCTGCTCATCCCCGAAAAAGGCACTGCCTCTAAAATCAAGCCGCTGTTTGCCTGCGGCGCCAAAGGTAACTATTCTTCCCTGGCATTTTCCTTCTGCGGGATATCATCCGCCACATCCCCGTACAGGGCAAAGGTGCCGCGGCGGCCGTCTTTTACCCAGTAAAGGGCTTTGTCTGCCTTTTCAAACAGAGCCGCCGCCGTATCGCCGTCCTGCGGGAAAACGGATATACCTTGGCTGATGCTCAGCGTCACGCGGTCCCCGTTCGTATAACGGTCCGGCACGGCAATGCCGTTGATGCGCTCTTTAAGGCGTTTGGCGATAATTTTAGCCTCTTCCCCGTTGGTGCGCGGCAGCATGATAATCATCTCGTCTCCGCCGTACCGGCACGGGAAATCCGTCTGGCGCAGGCTGGTGCGCAGCACGCGACTGACTTCCTTTAAAGCCCAGTCGCCTATCTGGTGGCCATAGGTATCATTGATTTGTTTAAACAAATCTATATCCAGCAAAATGACGGACATAATCAAATCAAAACGTTTGGAGCGGTAAATCTCTTCGGCAAATTTTTCGTTGAAGAAACGGCGCACGGGCAGTTTGGTCAGCTCGTCATAATTGGACAGCTCCTGTACGCGCTCAAACAGGGCGGCGTTGTCTATGGCCAGGGCGATTTGGGTGGAAAACTGTTTTAAAGAAATAAAATCCAAATAATCAATGCGCCGGCGGGAAAGCAAATTGTCAAACGTCAGAAAACCCACCTTATTGCGCTGCACTTTCAGCGGGATGTACACCACGTTGTGTATGGTGCGGTAGGCCGCGCCTTTGTCAAATACATCACGCAGCAGGGTGCGTTCGTCTTCGGGCAAATCGTCACCGCTTTGGCGGGTAACTTCGCCGGAAATATCCACCCCCAGAATACTTTTGATTTTGGTGCCGTCATAATTGGTCTGGTACAGACGCACACGGTCAAAGCGGAAGTATTTTTGCACGCCCTGCAAAATCAGTTCCAGCCCGTCGGACAAACGAAGCGACGTGGCAAAAATGGTAGCCAAATCGTTAAGTGCGGTGGCGGTGTTTAAACGCTGGTTTTTGGCCTGGTCAATTTCCGTATTGGTTAAATTATGGGATATTTCCGCCGCCACGGATTTAATCATCTTTTTTTCGGTTTCGTGAAAAACGCGGTTTTTGCGGAAACGTTCCAGGCGCAGCACGCCGACCCGCTCCTTGATGACGGTGCGCACATCGTCGCCTTCCAGCGTCATGGCGGGGCGGCGCCATTTCAGCAATACATATACGGCGGGATAATTTAAATCGGTGGAATCGGCAATGCCATCCTGCAGGAGCTTTTTCAGAAATTCAGGTTCATTTAAAACCGATATATCCTCCTGCATGTCCATGCAGTATTCTTTTTTGCACATCATGTTTAAGGATAAAAGAGCGCGTTCCTGCTGCCAGTCAAAAAAATACACGCGGTCCAGTTTAAACAAATCCCGCAGGGCAGGAAGCGCACATTCCAGCAGCTGACGCTTGTTTTGAAAAGACTGGTTTAACATTTTGCTGAATTTAAACAGCGTATACGCTTCTCTGTCAAACATATTTACCCCTCATATAACGACAACAAATATTCCACTTCTTTGGCTGCTTTGTCCAGTTCTATATCCAGGCTGGCCTGCGTAAAACGCCCCTCTACAATCTGCATGGCACATATGGCCAGGATTTTGTTTAAAATTTCCACCACCGTACCGGTAATGGTAATGTTGGGCAGCGTGCGTGCGCTGGCCAAAATGCCCGAATACGTGCGCAAACGCTGGGACGAAGAAAAAATCAGCTGTTCAAAGCTTTCCTCAAACGCGGGGAACACTTCCATCATGGCGGCATAGCGCATTTGATTGTCCGTGCGGGCACACCATTTAATAAATTTCAAAGCAGTTTCTTTATCCGTACCGGCGGTATTAATCATCAGGTTCATGCCCGACAGATACGCCTGCGGCGCCTCCCCGGTGCGAGGGACGGGCAGGGTTTTGACGCGCACGCCCATTTTGCCCTCAAAACTGGCTACGCCCTGCTTGCGGGAAATAAGCATGCTGGCTTTGCCGGAAAGCATGGTGCCCAAACTGCCGCGTTCACGTAAAATGGGCATATAGTTTTTCAGGGCCAGGGTAATATAATCTCTGACGCCTTCTTTAAACTGGGGCGTGCCGATCAGCGTGCCGCGCAAATCCCCCGTGAACAAAGCCGCACCGCGGCCCCATATTTCCATAAATGCACTGCGGGTGGAAAGCGAACCGCGCCAGTCGCTGTTCTGCATGGGGTAATATCCTTCCACCTCTTTAAACTGTTCCCGCAGGCGTGCACATACGTCCAGCAGCCCGTCCCACTGCGCCAAATCTTTTTCCGGGTCGGAAGAGACCAGTTTTAAATGGTCGGCGCGGAAATGCAGCGCGCTCATGTCAAACCACCACGGATAGGAATATAAATCTTTGGTGCCCGGCTTATAACAATGCGGCCGAAGCGGGAACAGACAGGAGGACAAAGAGAGCCCCGGATCCATTTTGGACAAATTTTCCGCCACGCCGGCGCGTGTTAAAAGCGCCGTCCAGTAATGCGGGATTTGCACCAAATCCGGCACTGCTTCGCCTTCGGCCGGATTTTTTAGCATGAAAATTTTTTTCCACAAAATATTACGCGTGAACACCTGTACGGAGACATCCGTCCCGGGATGTTCCTGTTTGAAGCGTTGCACCAGCAGTTTATAATCGGATTTGGTCCGTGCGCCGGAATCCGGCATGACCCACAAAATCATTTATTTCCCCCAGTTCTTTACTTTCAGGTTCGGGTTTATATTAATATTCCACTTTTTCTTCGGTGCCTCTTCGCCGGCGGCCTGCAGCCGCTTATAAGCCGCCAGTGCAATCATGGCCGCATTGTCAGAGGACATTTTGCGCGGCACAAAACGCACCGCTATGCCCAGTTTGGCCCCTTCGGAGGTCATCATGTCACGCAGCAGGCTGTTGGCCGCCACGCCGCCTCCCACGGCCACCTGTTTTACTTTATATTTCTGTGCGGCCTGCAGGGTCTTCTTGACCAAAGTTTCGCAGACTGCCTGTTCAAAACTGGCGCACACATCGGGGACGCTGATGTCTTTGTGATCGCGCAAATAATAACTCACGGCTGTTTTAATACCGCTGAACGAAAAATCCCAAGTGCCCGGCAAAAGCGGACGGGGAAAATCCACCGCGTCGCGCCGGCCTTTTAAAGCCTGGGCCGACACCTGCGGCCCCCCCGGATACGCCAGGCCAAGCAGTTTGGCCACTTTGTCAAAAGCCTCTCCGGCCGCGTCGTCACGCGTGCGGCCCAGCACCTTATACTGCCCGTAATTTTTGACGTACCACAATTCCGTATGTCCGCCGGAAACAACAAGCGCCACCAACGGGAAAGACAAAGGGTTCTTCACTTCCCCGTCCTCAAATTCACAGGCAAACAAATGGCCTTCCAGGTGGTTAATACCTAGTATAGGGACTTTTTTAAAATTTGCAAGGGTCTGCGCCGCCACACGGCCCACCATCAGCCCGCCCGGCAGCCCGGGCCCGCGGGCAAAGGCCACACAATCTATATCATGGCCGTTTAAAGCTTCGGCAATCACCGTGGCAATTTTGGCCGCATGCGCGCGGCTGGCCAGCTCCGGCACGACGCCGTGGTATTTTTTATGTTCTTCTATCTGGGAATAAATTACATTGCTGAGCAACTTTTTCCCGTCCACCAGCAAAGCGGCGGAAGTTTCGTCGCAGGTACTTTCTATGCCCAGTATGGCAAAATCTTTTTTCATATATTTTTGTTTACTTCTCGTCCGCGGCGGATTTTTGCTGCTGCGCTTCGGCGCCGGCTTTCTGCTCGGCCTGCTCCTGCTGCGCTTTGGCCATATCCGCCTTTTGGGCAATAATTTTTTCGGGGCCTTCTTTTAAAATCTCTACGGCTTTATCCAAAACAGGGTCTTTTTCCGTAAAATCAGTTTTAGGAAGTGCCTGCCCCGGGGTGTAAACGATATTATTGTACTGCATAAAGATTTTTACTTCATCTTCCGGTTCCATTTTCACTTCCACATCGGGAAAAATACCGCCTTCATTTTCCTTGCTTTTATCCCGGTAGTTCCGTTGTATCAACCTGCCTTTGGGGGTATAATATTTGGCAATGGTCAGGCGCAGGCCGGAACCGTCACTCAAGGGCAATACCTGTTGTACGCTGGCCTTTCCAAAGCTGCGCTGCCCCACAATCACCGCCCGGTCATTGTCCTGCAGGGCGCCGGACACGATTTCACTAGCGCTGGCGGAGGCTTGGTTAATCAGCACTGCCAGCGGGATATCCGGATACGGAGCCGTTTTACCGGTTTTAAATTCCTGATAAAACTCCGGCTTCCTGCCCTGGGTATATACAATCATCTGATTGTCGCCCATAAACAGCTTGGCTACGTCCGCCGCGCCGGTCAGCAGGCCGCCCGGATTAAAGCGCAAATCCAGCACCAGGCCTTTCATGCCCTGCCGGGTCAGGTCTTCCAGTGCTTTTTGCATTTCTTCGGTGCTGTGGCCGGAAAAGTCCACCAGGTAAATATAGCCGATATGATCTTCCAGCATGCGGTAGTATACCACTTCGGGCACGATTTTCTCGCGTTTAAACGTATATTCGGGCAGTTCTTCGTACTGGCCGGTCTTTTCGTTCTTACGGCTCATGACGATTTTCACTTTGCTTCCCGCAGGCCCGCGCATAAGCTCCACGGCGGAATCCAAGTCCATGGAAGTAACATCTTTCCCGTCCACCCGCAAGATGCGGTCCCCGGGCATCACGCCGGCCTTAAACGCGGGCGTGCCGGGCATGGGGCTCATTACCGTAATAAAACCTTCCACCTTGGACAGACGAATCCCCAGCCCGCCGAAATCCCCGCGGGTTTCATTCTTTAACGCCTGATAATCTTTGGGCGTCAAATATTCCGAAAAGTCATCCAATTCCGCCACCATTCCCCGTATGGCCCCGTTGACCAGCGCGGAAGTATCGGTCGGCTCCACATAGTTTTCTTTAATATATTCCAAGACATTGACAAATGTCCCCAGCTGTTTCAACCCCCCGTCTACTGCACTGTATGCGCAGGGGAACAGCGTCCCCATAAAAAAAACAACGGCCGCCCATGCGGCAATTTTGCTAGATTTCTTTCCTTTCATCATATTCCTCCGCGCTGCAAAAAGCGCGCAAAAAAGTTACAAAGGTTTTAACCAGTCCGTCGGGTCTACCGCCGTAGCTCCCTGGCGTATTTCAAAATACACGGCATAACGGCCGGTGCCGGAGCTCTGCTGCGTGTCCCGCCCCGCCGTGCCGATAATGCCGCCCTGGGGCAGTTTCTCCCCCACCACGGCTTCAATCGTATGCAGGAAACCGTAAATGCTGAAGAACCCTTTGCCATGATCCACAATCACCACATTTCCGTACGAGCGGAACGGCCCGGCATAAATCACCTCTCCGGAGGCCACACTGCGCACCGGTTCTGCGGATTTAGCGGCAATTTTAATGCCGTCGCGGAAAATCCAGGTATTCAAATCACGGCGGTATTCTTTGCCAAAATTACTGATAATCTGGCCTTGCACCGGCCAGGGCAGGGAATGACGCGGCACGTCAATTTTGGCGATGGAAGACTGTTTTTTGGCCGTCGTGCCGGCTTTTTTAGCCTCCGCTTCGGCCCGGGCCTGCTGTTTGGCCGCAGCTTCTTTACGCTGGCGCTCAAATTTGGCCAGCAAGTCATCCAAAGCGCGGGCAGATTTGTTAAGCTCGTTAAGCTCCTCGCGGATTTGGGCCGTTTTTTTCTTGGTCAAATTCAAATCCTGCTGTTTCTTCAAAAAATTGGTAGTAATAACCTGCTGCCTCTTTTCAATCTGCGAACTCTGCGCCAGCAACTTTTTATTGCGTGCTTCAAAATCATAAATTTTTTGTTTGGCAGCCTGGTTCTCCTCCTGAAGGGCCACGGAAAACTCCGCCTTATGCGTTAGCACACGGTCTATAAATAAATCTTCTTCGGGGCTAAAATCTCCGGGACACCACTTGCAGCGCGGGGTCAAATAATATTGCCGTATTTCATCGGTCACTACACCGCGCCACATGGGCATACTGCGCTCCAGCGCGGCACGTTTGTCCTCGGTGGAAAGCAGGGTTTGTTCTACATAGTTGATATCCGATTCCAATTTATTTTTTTCACGCTGGGCCGCGGCCTTGCGGCTTTCCAAAACGGAAATTTCTTTGGAAATAGCCGCTTCTCGTTCGCGGTATTTTTTCAGTTCTTCTTGCTTTTGGGCAGCTTGTTTTTTAAGCTGCGCCAATTTCTGTTTTTGCGCGGCTTCCTGCGCCCCGGCTGCATATAGTCCCGGGAACAAAAAAAGACACGCAGAAAACAAAACTAAAATTTTTGCCATTTGCCCAGCGTCCACCCCAAAAGGCCGCAAAATACCAAAATGCCCAGCTGACGTTCAACAGACGTAAAATGCTGCAAAGCCGGCATCAAAAGCCCGGTCGGATACACTAGCAGCATAAACAACGCCAAAGACAGCACCCCGGCCAGCAGGGCGGATACGACGGCGCCGCCCACATGTGCCTTGCCGCGCACGGGGTAGGCTTCCACCATAAACATAAACGCAAAAAACAGCACCAGTGCAAACACGGAGGCTAAATTCAGCGTACGCAGGCACAAACCGCTGTAAAAAGCCAACTCTGCCTGCTGCGGTGAATATTTCAGCGAAAGCTGCGGATATTCCGACTGAAGGTTTTGCGCAAACGGCCGGATATTATTTATGGCTCTGTCAGACAGTTTCACTTCAAAATATGCCGGCATTTGTTCATATCCCAAAGCCACCACCGCCTGCGTCAGGCGTTCATTTTTGGCTTTCAGCGCGGCCAGTGCGTCCTGCGGGGAGAAAAGTTTAACGGACAAAATATCTTCTTTATTGCTCAGGCTGTCCCCCAACCCCGCCAAAGCGGCATTGTCTATGTTTTGTGTCACGGCCAGCACCAGCTTAAAGTCATCCGTCAGCGCATGATGGTATTTGGACAGCTGCAACTGCAAAAAGCTCACGCACTGCCAAAGCACGGCCACGGCAAACACCAGTGCAAACAGGCGGCGGTATCCGCGGAACACCACGGCAAAAGCCCCGCTTTTTTTGGGTTTATCCTGCAAAAAATCATCCATACAGCTCTCCTTTCGGCTTAAAACCCGAGAACGCGTTCAAATTTACCTTTTAAGTCTGTATTGTGATACACTCCAGAAAATTCCTGCGCGCCCGGGCCATAGGCCACCCCAAGCAACATACTGGAAGAATGCGTCCCCGTTGCCCAGCGCATGCCCAAAGCTTCATTTAATTTAGCAATCAGCTCTTCATAGTCGGGCACTTCACCGTCTAAATCCAAGTCTATATGTCCCCCCAGCGCCTCATCTGCCATTCGCTGCAGGGTCTGCGCAGTCTGTTGTTCCCGGGGCAATTTTTTAAATTCCGGATACACATAGTACAATAAATGTTTATGGGCAAATACCTTCCGGTAATACGGGACATTGACAAAATCCGTATCCCCGCCGTACAACATTTCCCCCTGGGAAGACTTATGGTTTACCCGCTCTTCGTCCAAGTGCCGGTAATGAAAAACGGGCACGCCGGTTTCATGATCCGCATCCACATACAGCAGCGTATCTTTGCCCTGTTTGGCATAGTCCCACAAATAGGCCAGCGTTTCATCCATATTCACCATTTCCCACATGGCCGGCCCGGCTTCGTTATCATGCAGCGCCCAGTCTATTTTCCCTGCCTCCACCATCAGCACAAAGCCGTTTTCATTTTGGCTTAAAAGCTCTACGGCCTTTTGGGTCATTTCCTTTAGCGTAGGCACCTGCGGGTAACGTTCCATATCTCCGTAAAACGGCATGGCCTCCTCGGCAAACAGGCCCAGTACGCGGCCTTTCTTTACTTTGGCCAGTTCTTTGGCGTTCCGCACCACCGTCCAGCCCTGTTTTTTGGCTTCTTTTAAAAGTTTTTCATTTTCTTTCTGGGTAAAGTATTTCAGTCCGCCGCCCAAAATAACCTGCGCTCCGCTGCGAACCAGCTGGCGGGCAATGTCATATTTTTCGTTGCGGCTCCGGGCATGTGTCAAAAAACCGGCCGGAGTGGCATCCGTAACATAGGCGTCCGACACAATACCAACACTTTTTCCTTCTTTCAACGCCTTTTCCAAAATGGTTTCCATCGGTTTGCCTTCAAAATCCAGGCCGATATAATCCGGCCGGGAAAATACCCCGCAGGCCATTTGCGTGGCCGCACAGGCCGAATCGGTAACAATGGTGTCATAGGTATGGTTAAAATGCAGCCCGGTTACGGATTGGTTGATAAACTTTTCCAGTACGGATTGGCGGTCCGGGTATTGGGGCAAACCCGCCAGGTGCACCCCCTGCATAAACATGGATATGGCACTGGGCCCCATGCCGTCGCCAATGAGCCACACGGCATTTTTGGCCGTGGCCTGCGGCGCTGGCTGCACATCGGCAGCAAACGCAATTCCCGCCGTTAATAAACCGGCAGACAACACTGCAATGATTCGTTTTATCATATTTCACCCTTTTTTATGAAACCGTTTTTTGATACAAAGCCATATAATCCCGGGCGGATTTGTCCCAGGAATTGTCTTTCAGCATGGCGTTTTTGACCAGCTTATTCCACGTTTTCTTATCTTCAAACACATTTAACGCTTTGTCTAATGCATTATAAATGCCGTTTTCGCTAAACGTATTGATAAAAAAGCCGGTGGCGGCGTCATTGTCCGCCCCTTCTTTATATCCCGTAACGGTGTCCAGCAGGCCGCCCACTTTGCTGACCACGGGCAGCGTACCGTATTTCATGGAAATCATCTGCGAAAGGCCGCACGGCTCAAAACGCGAAGGCATAAGGAACATATCCGCACCGGCATAAATCTGGTGCGCCAGTTCCTCGTCTAGTTTGCCTTCATAGGCAATATCTGCCGGATATTTTTTTGCCAAATCGCGGTATTGTTTTTCCAGCATAGGGTCTCCGCATCCCAGCACCACAAACTGCGCGCGCCCATGCAAACGTTCCATGACTGAAGCGGCAATGTCCAGCCCTTTTTGATAATCCAGGCGCGACACCACGCCCACCAGTGGTTTTTGGGGGTTTTCTTCCAAATCCAGCTGTTGTTGCAAATACTGTTTGGAAACAGGCTTGTTTTTGGAAAAAGAAGACACGTCATAACCGATGGGCAGCAGCGTGTCTATTTCCGGGTCCCAGATTTCCGTGTCAATGCCGTTGACAATGCCGTAAAAATTCTTGCTGCGGAACTTCAGCAGCCCTTCCAGGCCAAAACCCATAGAAGGATCCGTCTGCACTTCTTTAGCATAATTGGGGCTGACGGTGCTGATATTGTCGGCAAACACAATGCCGCTTTTTAAGAAGCTGATGCCGCCGTAATATTCAAATTTGTCCGGCGTAAAATCGGCCGGGTGAAATCCCGCTTTTTCATAAGTGGAATACGGAAAATGCCCCTGATAGGCAATATTATGGATGGTCAGCAAACTGCGGGTGCGGGTAAAAAAGGCATCCAGCTTGTAAACGGTTTTTAAATAAGCCGGCAACAACGCGGTCTGCCAGTCGTGGCAATGGATAATATCGGGGCGGAAGCCCACAAATTTGCACCCTTCCAGCACGGCACGGCAAAACAGGATAAAGCGCTCGTCATTGTCCAGGTAATCGCCCAATTTGGTGCGGTATAAATCGGGACGGTCAAAATATTTGCGGTTACCCACAAAAAATACCAGCACATTGCCCCAGTTGATATACGACAAAGACACCTGCTCAATTTTATCCCCCACGGGGATTAAATACACGCCCGGGACCACCTTTAAAGAGGATACGCGCCGTATATTGCGGTAATGCGGCAGGAACAACAGCACTTTGTTGCTTTTGCTGCCGGCCAGCTGTTGGCTCAGCGCACCGACCACATCGGCCAGCCCTCCCGTTTTGCAAAACGGAAATGCCTCACTGGCGGCTAAAACGATATTCATGCGTTCTCCTCCTGTTTTTCAGTTTCTTCAATTACAGCTTCTTTAGGCTGCAGCGTCTGTTCCGCAGGCTCTGCATCGGCGGGCTGCGCTTCTTCCTCCGGCTCAAACATATTTTTGGGCCGCTTAAAGAACGCGTCCGCCGCGTCGCCGGTTTCTTCTTCCAGGGCCAAAATGGCCGGCTCTCCCAGCGGCGGCAGTTTTTCTTCAAAAGGCAAATCTTCCTGCTTCTCCTGAACCTGTTTGGCGGCAAACACCTGCAGGTCCGGCAGTTCCGAAATCTTATTCAGGCCGAACAGACGCAAAAATTCGTCCGTCGTGCCGTAGACCATGGGTCGGCCGATGGTGTCGCGCTTGCCCAGCACGCGCACCAGCCCGCGCTCCAGAAGCCGCTCCAGCGGGGCGGCCACGTCCACGCCGCGTATCATTTCCATTTCCGCGCGCGTAACGGGCTGTTTGTACGCGATAATGGCCAGCGTTTCCAGCGCCGCATTGGACAGGCGCGTGGTCATCTTTTCATTATATAATTTGCGCACCCAGCGGCCGTATTCCGGCTTTGTGCACATTTGGTATCCGCCGCCTATTTCCAAAATGCGCACGGCACGGCCGGTGTCTTCGTATTCTTTGGCCAGCTCCTGGATAATTTCCAGGACGCGCTTGGAACTGATATGTTCCACCACTTCGGCAATGCGCGAAGGTTTTAACGGGCGGTCGGTAATAAACAACAAATTTTCAATGATTTGTTTGGCTTCCCCGCTTTCCAACAGTTCGTTTTGCCCTTCTTCCGACGCGGCGGGAACCTGTACGGGGGCTTCGTCCGAATCGGCAGAGGCAGGCTGTGCGGAAAGGGTTTCTTCCCGGGCGGCGGCTTCATGCTCCGCCGAATCCTGCGCCGTTTCCGCAGCGGCGTTTTGCGCCTGTTCCACAGTCTGCGGGGCCTCGTCAACTGCTTGGTTTGGCGTGTCCGCGGCAGAAGCCGCGTCTAAAGTTTCTTCCATAAAATCTCCGTTATCCGGCCGCTTCGCCGTGCATAAGCTGGCGGAAGTCCGTATCTTTGTTGTCGGGGTTTAAATAAATGCGTATCTGCCCGTCCTGCTCATCCTGCCGGGCCAAAAGTTTTTTGATTTTAATCAGCTCCAGTACGGCCATAAAACACGTAATAATGCCGCGCTTTTTGGTTTCCCCCACAAAAATATCATCCAGCAGCACCCACTGGCGGCGCGAGAGCATATCCACCACTTTTTCCATTTTGACCTCTATGGGGAACTCCTCCACCTTCAGCAGTTCCACGCGCTTGCGCTCGTCCAGCCGGTCAAAAGCGCGCTTGACGGCGGAAAGCAGGTCAAAAAGCTGCAAATTAAGCACCTTTTCGCCGTTGTCAAAAATAGGGGCCGATTTATAAAAATTATCCTTGTTTTCTTCCAGTTTTTCTTCCAGGAATTTGCCGGCCTCTTTATACTTCTGGTATTCCAGCAGTTTGGCAATCAGTTCCTTGGCCGGATCGGGCCCCTCGTTCTCACTGGTGGGCACCTGGGAAGGCAGCAGGCTTTTGGCCTTAATCTGCATCAGTGTGCTGGCCATAACCAAAAACTCGCCCGCGATTTCCAGGTTTAATTCCTTCATCACGTTTAAGTATTCCAAATACTGCTTCGTGATTTCGGAAACGTTTACGTCCGTTACGTCCAGATTGTCTTTTTTGATAAGGTGAAGCAGAAGGTCCATGGGGCCTTCAAACACGTTAATGTGGACGTTAATCGGCGCGGTATTTATCATTTGATTACTTTCATAGCCCGCTTGGCCTGCTCCAGCGTAACGGCGGCCGATGCGCGCGCGGCTTCTTTGCCGCCGTGCAAAATGGCCTGCAGCTGGGCTTTGTCATTTTCAAAAATTTTGCGTTTGTCCAAAAATCCCTTCAGCTCCGGCTCCATCAGCGCAAATAACTCTTTTTTGCACGCCACGCAGCCCAAAGCGCCGGCTTTGCATTCTTCACAGCGTTTCTGCCAGTTCGGATTATAAATTTTGTGAAAAGCAAACACCACGCAGCCCTCCGGGTCGGCGGGGTCGGAGGCTTTTTTCTTGTTGGGGTCGGTGTACATGGACATGACTTTTTTGCGCACGCTGTCCAAATCCTCCCCCAAATCAATGGTATTGTGGTAAGACTTGGACATCTTGTGTCCGTCCAGCCCGGGCACGACGGCCACCTCCGTATACAAAGGCTTGGGCTCTACAAATACGTCGTCCGTTTTATAGATTTCATTAAAGCGGCGCACTATATCGCGCGCGATCTCCAAATGCGCGGTCTGGTCTTTGCCCACGGGCACCAGGGAGGCTTTGTGTATCAGGATATCCACCGCCATCAGCACCGGATAACCCAGAAAACCGTAAACGGAAATATCCTCGTCGGCCAAACCTTTGACGCGCTCGGCCAGCGGGGTGTTTTCATCTCCTTTGAGCTGGCCGGCGTATTTGCGCGCCAGCAGTTCGTTTATCTGGTCTTTATACGTGGGGTTACGGTAGAGCCAGCCTAGCGGCGTAATCATGCCCAGCAATGTGTTAAGCTCGCTGACCTCGGGCACGTCGGACTGGATAAAAATGGTGCATTTTTTCGGGTCTAACCCCGCGGAAAGCCAGTCCACCAGCATTTGCTCGCTGTTGTGGGCCAAGTCCTCCGTATGTTCGTAGGAGGTGGTTAACGCGTGCAAATCCGCCACGAAGAAAAAACATTTGTATTTTTCCTGCAAAGCCACGAAATTTTTCAGCGCGCCGTGATAATTGCCCAAATGAAGTTTGCCCGTCGGGCGCATGCCGGATACAATAATGTCTGTACTCATAACTCCTCTTTAAATGCCGAATATTTTGCCCAACAGACTGACGACCAAATACATCGGCGGATATAAAATATAACGGAAAAGCCCCGTAATAATCAGCCCCAGCACCACATACATGCCCCAGCGGCCGAAAAAGCGGCCATAGGCCATGGCGGCATTAAGCGGCAGCAAAGCCTCCACAATGTGCCCGCCGTCCAGCGGCGGAATGGGCATCAGGTTAAACACGGCCAGCAATACGTTAATCTGCAGTCCGTACACCAAAAATTTGACCGTCTGCGCCGTACCCTGCGGGGAAAGCAGCCCGCTGACCAGCACCAGCTTAATAAAAAAAGCGCACAATACCGCCAGCAGCAGATTGGCCGACGGCCCCGCCAGCCCCACCAGGCCCATGCTTTTGCGCGGACGCGGCAGGCGCATGGCATTGACCGGCACGGGCTTGGCCCAGCCGAACATCGGCAGGCCCGACACATAACACAAAGCCGGCACGGCCACCGTGCCGATGATATCCACGTGTTTCAGCGGATTAAGCGTCAGGCGGCCCATCAAATAAGCCGTATCATCCCCCATGCGGTATGCCGTATACCCGTGCGCAAATTCATGCAGCACAATGGAAAAAAACAAAATCGGCACTACGATAAACAAATCCATAATGGTATTCTACTAAAATATCAGGCGTCCGGGCATAAAAGAACCCGGGAATTTTCCCTGCTTCCGGCCCCTGCTGCGGCTGCCGCAAACGCATGGCAGGCCAGGCCGGCGGCAAGAAACGCCCCTCGCAAGGCCGCCCACACAGGGAAAGCCGCGCTTTGGCCACGGCGGCAGGGCCCGCCGAAAAGACAGGCGAAGCCGTTATTATCCCGCTTCGCCCGTTCCAAACTGCTTACATCCCTTATTTAATAACCGTACCAACCTGCCCCGTGCGGTAATGCACAATGCGGATTTCTATGCCTTTGGCCTTGGCCAGCCGCACCGCGTCCGGGTGCAGCACGCTGGCGCCGTTCAGGGCCAGCTTATACATTTCGTCAAAATCCAGCACTTCGTATTTTTGAGCCTGGACGTCTTTGTTGGGGTCGGCGCTGTACACGCCGTCCACATCTTTAATCATTTCCACGTGCAACGCGCCCAGCTGACTGGCCAAAAACACAGCCGACACGTCCGACCCGCCGCGTTTAAGCGTGGTGATTTCTTTATTTTCCCCGATGCCCTGAAACCCAGCCACCACGGGCACATGCCCTTCGGCCAGTTCATGGGCCAGGCGGTCGCCTTTGAGTTTTAAAATATCCGCGCCCGTGTGGGTATCGGTGGTAATGAGGCCGATTTGGCTGCCGGTCAAGGACACCGCCGGCACGCCGATATCTATTAAAGCAATGGACAGAAGCGCCACGCTGACACGTTCTCCGGTGGTAATGAGCATATCCAGCTCCCGCTTGTCGGGGTTGCGGCTTAAGCTGTAGGCATGATCCAAAAGCACGTCGGTCAAATTGCCGTTGGCGGAAGCCACGATGACGGGCAAATACCCCCCTTCATAACGCGACTTAATCAGCTGTGCCGCCATACGCAGTTTTTCCTGGTTGGCCAGCGTATTGCCGCCGAATTTCATAATGCAAATCTGTCTTTTCATGCCTGTTCCTCCGCCCACGGGGCAATGCACTGGCCCTGCAGCATTTCGTCATATGTGCGGCGTTTGCGCACCACGGCGTATTGGTCTTTGTACACCAACACCTCCGGCGGCACCGGACGGAAATTGTATTCCGACGCCATCGCCTCGCCGTATGCGCCTGCACACATTATAGCAAGCAGCCGCCCGCTCTGTACAGGCTCAATAATGCGGTCTTTGGCGAACACGTCGCCGGATTCGCAAATGGGGCCCACAATGTCCGCCACGACGGGGGCCACCCCTTCGCGCCGCACCGGCAAAATGCTGTGCCAGGCGTCATACATGGCGGGGCGGATTAAGTCGTTCATGCCCGCGTCCACAATAATAAAGCGTTTCTGCTCCGTCTGTTTGGTGTACAGCACGCGCGTTACCAAAATGCCCGCCGTGCCCACCACGGAGCGGCCGGGCTCCACAATAATGTTTTTATTCAAATCTCCCAGCGTCTCACGCACCACCTGGGCATAGGCGTGGCAGGTGGGCGGCAGTTCCACATTATAATTAATACCCAGTCCGCCGCCGAGATCTATATTTTCCAGCGTGATGCCGTCCTGCTCCAGCTGGCGCGTCATCGCGGCTATGCGCGTGAACGCCAGGCGGAACGGCTCCAAATCCAGCAGCTGCGAGCCGATATGCACCGCTATGCCCGCCACGCGCAGGGACGGCATTTGCGCCGCCGCGTGGTAGAGGCCGCGGGCTTCGCTCCAGGGCACGCCGAATTTGTTTTCTTTTTTGCCGGTGGTAATTTTAACGTGCGTCAGCGCGTCCACGTCCGGATTGACGCGTATGGCCACATTGGCCCTTTTGCCCAGCCGCTGCGCCACCTGTGCCAGCAGCTGCATTTCCGCGGCAGATTCCACGTTAATCTGGCGTATGCCGTGCCGCACGGCGGCTTCCAGCTCCGCTTCGGTTTTACCCACGCCGGAGAAAACGATTTTGTCCGGCGTCATGCCGGCTTTGAGCGCCAAATACAATTCCCCGCCGGACACCACGTCCGCCCCGCCGCCCATGGCGGCAATGGCGCGCACCACGGCCAGATTGGCGTTGGCTTTGACCGAAAAACACACCGCCGGATGAAACGGCGCCAGCGCGCGCAGATACGCGCCGAAATTCTCGGCCAGCTTACGCTGGGAATAACAGTAAAACGGCGTGCCGACCTCCTGCGCCAGCCTCTCCAAACTCACCTGCTCTGCCAACAATTCCCCGTCCTGGTAATGAAACGACATGCGTCCTCCTTAAAAATAAAACCCCCGCTTGCAATCAAGCGGGGGTTTAGATGTCTTAAAATAGTACCGTCAGTTTCTTTCCGCCAAATTGCAAGCAAACACGCAAGAGCATTTCTTGCTCTTGTTCTGTTTGTCGGCCTTGAAGGAAAAATAAACGGTCATAGGATTACTATAATAAAAAACCGCCCCCGCGCGCAAGCAAAATTTTTTCTATACTGAAGGAGAAGGAGGTATGAGTATGAAGAAAATCGTTTTGCTGCGCCACGGGCAAAGCACGTGGAATTTGGAAAACCGCTTCACCGGCTGGACGGACGTGCCGCTGACGGAACAGGGCCGCACCGAAGCCGCGCAGGCCGGGGAACTGATTAAAAAGGAAAGGCTGGTGTTCGGCCGTGCGTTTACGTCTTATCTGCGCCGCGCGGTGCAAACGCTGGACATTGTGTTGGGCGTGCTGAACCAGGAATGGATACCGGTGGAAAAATCCTGGCGGCTCAATGAAAAACATTACGGCGCTTTGCAGGGGCTGAACAAGAGCGAAACCGCCGCCAAATACGGCGAAGAACAGGTCAAACTGTGGCGGCGCGGTTATGACGTGCCCGCTCCGGCCCTGACGCCGGACGACCCGCGCAGCCCGTACGCCGACGTGCGTTATGCCCAAGTGCCGCGGCAATATCTGCCGCTGACGGAATCGTTAAAAGACACCATAGAGCGCATTTTGCCGTATTGGAAAGAAGAAATTTTCCCGCGGCTGGAGCAGGAGGACAATCTGCTGGTAACGGCACACGGCAACAGCCTGCGCGGCATTGTGAAATATTTAAAAAATATTCCCGACGCGGACATTGTGTCTTTAAATCTGCCCACGGGCGCGCCGTATGTGTTTGAATTTGACGACAACTTAAACTTGGTCAAAGATTATTTTTTAGGCGACCCCGAAGAAATTAAAAAACGCATGGCCGCCGTGGCCGCGCAGGGCAGGAAACAATAAAAGATATCCCCCGGCCCGCCCCGGGATTTTATTGACAACAAAAGCCCCCGCCAAAAGGCGGGGGATTGGGTTAATTCCTTCTTAAACGGTGCCACCGCCGGTACCGGTATCACCGGTAGAGGTAGAGCTTCCTCCCGTTGTGCAACTGGTACCCTTCAGCTCATCGATACCGCAGTATTCAGCGCAGATGGCCTTGTCTTCCGTAGCCGTAGAACCCGTGCCCGGCGTGCAGGTTACCGCCGTGCTCTGGTACGGGCGGCTAAGCGTATAACCATACTGCCCATTACCCACGCGTACCGCTTCTACCGTGGAACCATTCAAGTCCGTGGCCGTCTGGTCCAACACAATGGCAAAGCCATTGGTAGGCTTCTTACCACATCCGTCCGCGGCAGTAGTTTGGCCAGCCTGCGTACCGCCTTTGGTGCAGAATACACCTGTGGCAATAGACGTGGGGGATACATCCAATCCGCTGAATAATTTGGCATAGCTGCCCGTTTTCATCCAGCGTCTCTGCTGCGCCTGGGAAATGCTGCCCAGCAGCGTGTCCGCTTCGGCCATGCGCGCACGTTCCACCGACTTGAAATACGCCGGCAATGCCATAGCGGCCAAGATGCCGATGATCAATACCACCACCAGCAGCTCAACCAGCGTG
>CASFOP010000018.1 GCA_949296525.1 uncultured bacterium
ACAACAGGGCCCGGTTTGTGGTTCAGAATTTACAGTTGGCAGGAATAATTGCCTTATTTGGCCAAAGCAGCCAAACCCGGCAATTCTTTCCTGCATAAATAGACCGGGCCCCAAACAACAGGGCCCGGTTTGTGGAGTAAAATCTCCAGTTGGCAGAAAGAACTTCCGGACTACTTCGCTAACGCTGCGAGTCCGGGAAGTTCCTTCCCTTCCACAAATTCCATACTGGCGCCGCCGCCCGTGGAAACGTGCGAAAACGCTTTCTGATCAATTTTGCCTTTCTTGAGCACATTGACGCTGTCTCCGCCGCCGATGATGGAAATAGAGCCGTTTTTGGTGGCTTCAATCATTGCATTGGCAATGGCGTAGCTGCCCTGGGCGAAATTCGGGAACTCAAACACGCCCATGGGGCCGTTCCAGAAAATCGTTTTGCATTTGAGGATTTCATCGGCAAACAGCTTTTCGGTTTTGGGGCCGATGTCCAGGCCTTCCATGTCGGCCGGAATGGTGTCGGACACCACGGCTTCAGCCGTCTCGGAAAATTCTTTGGCCAGGCGGAAATCCACCGGCATCAACATTTTGACGCCTTTGGCCTGCGCTTTGGCCATGACCTGGTTGGCTTCTTCAATTTTGCTTTCGTCCAGCAGGGATTTGCCCACTTCCATGCCTTTGGCTTTGAGGAAAGTATAGGCCATGCCGCCGCCGATAATCAGCACATTGACTTTGTCCAGCAGGTTGTTAAGCAGCATGATTTTGTCGGACACTTTGGCCCCGCCGATAACGGCCGCAAACGGGCGGGCCGGATTATTGAGGGCTTTGCCCAAAAATTCCACTTCTTTCTGCACCAGGTAGCCGATGCAGCCGGGCAGATACTGGGCAATGGCGCTGGTGGAAGCATGGGCGCGGTGTACGGTACCAAAAGCTTCCTGGACGAAAATTTCGCCGTGTTTGGCCAGCTGTTTGGCAAATTCGGGATCGTTCTTTTCTTCTTCGGGGTGGAAGCGCAGGTTTTCCAACAGTACGATTTCGCCGTTTTTGGCGCTTTCCACTACTTTATCGGCTTCCGGGCCGACGCAGTCTTTGGCAAAATGCACGGGCACGCCGAACAGGCGCTGCACTTCTTCCGCCACGGGGGCCAGGCTGAATTCCGGCATGACTTTGCCTTTGGGGCGGCCCAGGTGGGCCATCAAAACGACGCGGCAGTTGTTATCCAACAGGTATTTGACGGTTTTTTCGGTGGCGACGATGCGTTTGTTGTTGTCCACTTTGCCGTCTTTTAAAGGCACGTTGTAATCCACGCGCACCAAAACTTTTTTGTTTTTAATATCTACGTCCTGCATTTTTTTAATGCTGTCAAAATTCATATTCTTTCACCCCTTCTTTTCAGAAAACAAAGGCGGCTTTTGCAAGCCGCCTTTGCTTGTAAGACTGATTATTTGTTGACCGAAGCCATGTGTTTGATCAGGTCCAGCACTTTGTTGGAATAGCCGATTTCGTTGTCGTACCAGGAAACGACTTTCACAAAGGTGTCGGTCAAAGCGATGCCGGCTTTGGCGTCAAAGATAGACGTGCGCGGATCGCCCAGGAAGTCGGAGGACACCACGGCGTCTTCGGTATAGCCCAAAATGCCTTTGAGTTCGCCTTCGGAGGCTTCCTTCATGGCTTTGCAGATGTCTTCGTATTTGGTCGGTTTGGCCAGGTTGACGGTCAAGTCCACTACGGACACGTCCAGCGTCGGGACGCGCATGGACATACCGGTCAGTTTGCCGTTCAAAGACGGAATGACTTTGCCCACGGCTTTGGCAGCACCCGTAGAAGACGGGATAATGTTGCCGGAGGCCGCACGGCCGCCGCGCCAGTCTTTCATGGACACGCCGTCCACGGTTTTCTGCGTGGCGGTGGTGGAGTGCACGGTGGTCATCAAGCCGTCCACAATGCCGAATTTGTCATTCAAAACTTTGGCGATAGGGGCCAGGCAGTTGGTGGTGCAGGAGGCGTTGGACACAAACTGCGTGCCTTTGACGTAGGTTTTTTCGTTCACGCCGACCACGAACATCGGGGTGTCGTCTTTGGAAGGAGCGGACATCACCACATATTTTGCGCCGGCTTTGATGTGGGCCTGCGCTTTTTCTTTGGTCAGGAACAGACCGGTGGATTCCACGATGTATTCCGCGCCCACTTTGTCCCAGGCCAGGTTGGCGGGGTCTTTTTCGGCGGTTACGCGAATGGCTTTTCCGTTGACGATAAGTTTGCTGTTTTCCACGTCGGCTTCCACGCTGCCTTCAAATTTGCCGTGCATCGTATCGTATTTGAGCATGTAAGCCAAATAGTCCACGGGGGTCAGGTCGTTGATACCGACGATTTCAATTTCAGGATGGTTCATGGCGGCGCGGAACACGAAGCGTCCGATGCGGCCAAAACCGTTAATACCTACTTTGATGGTCATACTGTCACATCCTCCTAATAGTTAAAACTACTCGTCCCTTCTATTTTACAAAATTTTATGAGCCCTGTTAATTGTCCCGCGTGCGGGCCAGCAGGCGCAGGATTTCCAAATACAGCCAGACCAGCGTTACAATCAAACTAAACCCGGCGTACCATTCCATATACTTCGGCGCAACGACCTGTGAAGTCAGCTGGTCAATAAAGCGGAAGTCAATCAGAAAATTAAAGGCCGCCACCGCGCAAATCACTACATTTATACCAATGCTTAACGCACTAGTGCTGCCAAAATACGCCACATTAACACCGAATACGGAGAGTAACAGCGAGATGATGTAAAACAGTGCAATGGCCCCCGTAGCTGCGGTAATGCCGATAACCAGACTATTGGTTACTTTAATAATGCGGGTTTTGTACAAAAACAGCATAATGAAAAAGACCAAAAATGTAATGGCGATGGCCTGCCCCACAATGCCCTGATACTGCGCATTATAAGCCGCGGATATAATTCCCAGCACCAGGCCTTCTCCCAGCGCGTACAGAGGAGCCAGAACCGGTGCGGCCGTTTTTTTAAAAATCACAATCATAGCGATAGCAAATGTAACAATAGCTATCAATGAAGTATATCCAGCCACAGCCTGGATGTTATTCCAGCTGATTAAAGCGCCAACAGTACACATCAATAACAAAAAGAAAGTTTTATTGACGGTGCCTTGCAGCGTCATGGTGCTTTCCGTGCGGCTCATGGCCTGGCGGAAAGCGTTTTCATTAAAAAGCGGATTGCCGTTGGGCATATTCTCCCTCCTTATATTAAGCTATATGTATTTTATAAAATTTCTTCCGTTTCATACAGGGCCGGCTTTGGCCAAAAAAGGGCCCCGCCCAGAGCGGGGCCTTGGATGTATCGGATGGGAAACTTATTGGAAGAATGTTTCATGCACCACTTTCCTTTCCAGATATTTCCATTCCTTTTCCGGCAGGGATTTGCGCAGGAAATCCAGGGTTTTCTGCGAGAAGAAGTGATAAAACCGGCCGGACTGGCGTTTGCCTTTGGCATTGGTGGCGTTAAAGCCCAGCAGGAATTCCTGCGTAGTCCTTTTCGGCAGGCGTCCGAAAACCGGGTCTCCCGTATCGCCGTCAATCATTTTCCAGCACAGCTTAAAGCAGCCTTCTTCCGTACAAACATCTACAATGTCCACAGCGGCACAGGTGCGTCCGTCCCCCCCGTACCAGTCTTCCCGGTTAAGCGTCAGCTCATCAAACACTTCCGGCAGTTTGGCCGGGTTTTTGGCGACAAAGAGGTTGGGGATGGGTTTGGTTTCCACAGCCCGGCGCAGTTTTTCATTGTTGCCGTCAATGTAAACCAGCACCAGTTTCATTTCATTTTCCCCGTTGATATATTGAATATCTTTGCGGGGGATGGTGACGCCGTTAATTTTCGCGCCGGAAATATAACGCTCTACGCGGGCCGCTTCCTCCACGATATAATCCGAGCCCTTATAGTGGCGGATAACCCCCATTCCGCTGATATCCATACACATGGCGGAAGCCAGCAGGTAGTTGGGGCTGATGCGCACGGCGGGGCATTCTTTTTGGGCGGTGAGGACTTCCCCCTCCACATCTGCAAAAGATCCGTCCACCAGCAGTTCCATATATATCACGCCTTCTTTATGCGCATTCGGGGAAGGCGATGCCATCAGCGCCGCCTTTTGCAGGGCAGCATCAAATTTGTCCGCCCTTTGGGCGTACATGCCCGCGGGGGCCAGGATAAGTACCGAGAACAGAGCCAATATTTTACGATACATAGGCATGCTCCTTTAATAATCAATTTGATATTTCATTATAGTATAGGCGGGTTTGCCGGAAAATTCAAGATAAAAACACACCGCCCCGGGGCTAACCCCGGGGCGGTACAATGTCTGGTGTAAAACCGCTTTATTTAAAATACGGTGTGTTCGGGTTGTCCAGGAAAAACTGGCCTTTTATTTGTTCCCATCCGGCAGGATCCTGCGCGCTGATGGTTTGGCGTATAAAGTCCAAGTCCTTCGTATTCAGGGCATAGTAGAAGTCGGAGGCTTTTCCGTCCCAGGCACCGATATGCTCCGCGTGAAAGTCACTGTCAAGATCAGTACGCAGCATATAGCTTTCCGGGGCCGCATTATAGGCGGTCAGGTATTCCTGATTATTTACAGTGAAGAATAACGGGTCGGTGGCGGTGCCGTTATACCAGGAAGAAGCCTGGAAAATCCCGCCTTCCCTTAAAGAACCCTGTTTCAGCTCCGCCGAGGTTTTGTCCTTGACTAAAGCACCGCCGCGCGAAGTATGGACGAAGAACTTGCCAAAAGCATTCAGGGCAAAAATATTCTGGGGTTTGGAGAAGGCCATGATTTTTAAGGTTTTTTGCTTGCCGAGGAATGTACTCATGGCCGGGTTTTTATCCTGCGGCACATAGAACAGGGTGATATTTCCCTGTTGTTTGTAGAAGGGGCTGTTAATAGCCATACCATTCAGGGAAATGTCTAAAATCTTGCGATCCGTGCGCTCTTCATAGGTAATACCGCCTACTACCAGAAGGGAAGAATCATAGGTGTCAATGGGGCAGGTTCCCGAAGTAATTACCCACTGCGGGCCCAGTGCGTAGGCTTTGCAGCCGATGGTCCCCATGGCGGCCGGGCTTACCAAGAGGCCGTTTGACCATAATTGCCCGTAAACGGGGCGGCGGCCTTTCAGCAAGTCTTCACTTTCAATATAATATTTTCCATTTTCGGTATTATTGTAGTTGCTACCTGGGAAAACCTGATATTTGTACTCTTCCGAGCGGCGTTCTTCTTCCGTAGCCTCATAAGTGAACAAGGGATAGTATAAATATCCGTCGATGTAAATCTTTCCGCTGTTTTTATATTGCTCATCATATTTTTTATACTCATCCGGATTTAACGGGATCGTTAATGCCACATCAGATCCCTCCCTGCTGCCTCTTTCTTTAAAATCCACGGTCAGCAGGATATTGTCGTTCATGACATCTTTATTGGAGGCGGCTGCTTTTGACGCGGCCAGCTCCAGCGCCCGTTCCAGCTGCTGTGTTTTATCTGCGGCATTCAAGGCCGGGCAGAGAAAGACGGATAATGCCAGTACGGCTAAAAATTGACGGTACATAATTTCTCCTGTTTGCTAGGTTTATATTCATAATATAATTACTCGCCCTGCCATGACAAGGGACAAAAGGCCTATCTGTGAGGAAAAAAAGACCTATACCGGGGGAGGGCCCGGGAGCAGAATATCCCGGTGCATGGAGGAGGTCTCATGTCACAAAAAGCCGGCCCCGTCAGGGGCCGGCTTTAGTAACGGCGGTTAAATTACATCATGCCGCCCATTCCCCCCATACCGGGCATGCCGGCGGGGTTGTGGGAATGCTCTTTTTCCGGAGCGTCGGCCACCAGCGCTTCGGTCAGCAGGACCGTAGCGGCGATGGAAGCGGCGTTCTCCAGTGCGGTGCGGACCACTTTGGCCGGGTCCACCACGCCGGCCTTAATCAGGTCTCCGTACTCGCCGGTTTCGGCGTCAAAACCGTCGGACTGGCCTTTCATGGACAGTACTTTGTCCACCACGACCGCACCGTCCAAACCTGCGTTGACCGCGATTTGGCGCAGCGGGGCGGTTAAGGCTTTGCGTACAATGGAGATACCGGTTTTGATGTCTTCATTGTCGGCTTTAATGCCGTCCAGGGCTTTCTGGCAGCGGGCCAAAGCTACGCCGCCTCCGGGGACGAGGCCTTCTTCCACACCGGCTTTGGTGGCGTTTTTGGCGTCTTCCACTTTGGCTTTTTTGGCCTTCATTTCGGTTTCGGTCGCCGCGCCTACGCTGATGACGGCTACGCCGCCGGAGAGCTTGGCCAGGCGTTCCTGGAGTTTCTCTTTGTCGTAGTCGCTGGTGGAGTTTTCAATCTGTTTGCGGATTTGGTCGGCGCGCTGGGCAATGGCCGTTTTGTCGCCTTTGCCGCTGACGATGGTGGTGTTTTCTTTGTCCACCACAATGCGGTCGGCCTGGCCGAGCATGGTAATTTCAGCTTTGTCCAGTTTCATGCCGCGTTCTTCGCTGATGACTTCGCCGCCGGTCAGCGTGGCGATGTCCTGCAGCATTTCTTTGCGTCTGTCACCAAAGCCCGGGGCTTTGACCGCGCAGCCTTTAAGCGTACCGCGCAGTTTGTTGACCACCAGGGTAGCCAGCGCTTCGCCGTCCACATCTTCGGCAATAATCACAAACGGGCGGCCGCTCTGTACGATTTTTTCCAAAATCGGCAGCAGGTCGTTCATGGAAGAAATTTTCTTGTCGGTAATAATGATGTAGGCGTTTTCCAGCACGCATTCCATTCTTTCCGGATCGGTGACAAAATACGGGGAAATGTAGCCGCGGTCAAACTGCATGCCTTCCACCACGTCCAGTTTGGTTTCGGCGCTTTTGCCTTCTTCCACGGTGATGACGCCTTCGTGGCCCACTTTTTCCATGGCTTCGGCAATCAGCTCGCCGATAACGCGGTCGTTGGAAGAAATGGTGGCGATTTGCGCTTTTTCTTCTTTGGTTTTGACGGGTTTCTGCATTTTGGCCAGTTCAGCTTTTACCGTTTCCACGGCCGTTTCAATGCCTTTTTTTACCAGAGTCGGGTTGGCTCCGGCGGTGATGTTTTTGATGCCTTCGCGCAGCAGGGCGTCAGCCAGCACCGTGGCGGTGGTGGTGCCGTCGCCGGCTACGTCGTTGGTTTTGGCGGCCACTTCGCGGATGAGCTGCGCGCCCATATTTTCAAATTTGTCTTCCAGCTCAATGTCTTTGGCGATGGTCACGCCGTCGTCAATAATCAGCGGGGAGCCGAATTTTTTCTCCAGCACCACGCTGCGGCCTTTGGGGCCCAGGGTTACTTTGACGGCATTGGCCACTTTTTCAATGCCCGCTTTCATTTTGGCGCGGGATTCGTCGCCGAAAATAATTTGTTTAGCCATAAAAACTCATCTCCTCTCTATTACCCTAAAATACCCAGAATTTCGTCCTGGTGGATGATCAGGTACGTTTCATCGTCCAGTTTGATTTCCGTACCGGAATATTTGCCGTACAGCACTTTATCGCCTTTTTTAACGTCCATGGGCATGCGGTTGCCTTTGTCGTCGAGTTTACCCGGGCCGGCAGCCAGCACTTCCCCCTCCATGGGTTTTTCTTTGGCGGTGTCGGGAATGATAATCCCGCCTTTCATGGTTTCGCGCTCAATGGGCTTGACAATCAGTCTGTCGCCCAGCGGCTTGATTTTCACTTCGCTCATATTCACCCACTCCTTATAAGATTTTGTAATTCGTTCCGCAGCGGCAATAAATTAGCACTCCTGCGGGATTAATGCTAATTTAGCATAAAAAAAGATAATTGTCAATAGTTTGACAAGATTGCTAAAAAAGAATTTTGTACTAGGAAGAGGCCGCCCGTTGGCATTATCGTGGAAAACAGGGAGAAAATAATGCAAAAAACAACATCTTTTTCCCCCCAGTTGTTAAGCAAATTTGGAAAATAAACTGCGTACCCGTTGCCCAAAGGTGGGTTTTTTGGGCTGTAAAATTTTGATAACTACGGCGGAAATATTGTCCTGCCCGTCTTTATCGTTGGAGGTGCGCACCAGCTGCTTGCAAAGCTTGACGATGGGCATATCTTTGTCATGGGCCAGGATGTCAGCTATTTGCTGTTCGGTAAGGCCTTTATACAACCCGTCGGAACAGAGCACCAATACATCGCCGGCCTTTACCGGGAATTTTAATAAATCAAATTCTATGTTTTTCTTAATGCCCATGGCGCGGGTCAGCACATTTTGTATTTTGCTTTTGTCCGCATCCGCCTTGGATAAAAGCCCTCGGCGGACATGCTCCATAGCCAGGGAATGATCCGTGGTGATTTGCATGATTTTCCCGTCCCGGTACAAATAAATGCGCGAATCACCCACATGGACGGCAATGGCCAGGTTCTGGTCAAACAGAATACCCGTTAGCGTGGTGCCCATCATTTTGTAAACATCGGAAGACTGTGCCGTGGAATAAATCACCGCATTGGCCAAATTGGCCGCCATGAGCAGTTTACGCTCGGTCAGCGTCAGCTTGGGCAGGAACGTATCCGGGATTTCCAAAAGGCCGGTATTGATTTTGCGTATGCTTTCCGCCAGTACGGAAACGGCAATGCTGCTGGCTATTTCGCCCGCGCTGTGCCCGCCCATGCCGTCGGCCACCACGCCCAGCCCCAATTCGGAGGAAATTAATACATTATCTTCATTTTTTTCGCGGATTTTGCCGATATCTGTTACGGCCGCAAATTCAATGTCAAAGATGCTCATAAGTCCTCTTTAAACAGGATACTGTCTAAACAGACCAGGCCTATCATGGCCAGCAGCACCAACATTAAAAATGAATATGCATGGTTGGTTTTTGCATTGCGGTTAAAATTATCCAATGGATACCCGACTGCATAATCCCATATTTTCAAGGATACTTTGCTGGGGCCGTGCATGTAGTAGGTGCTCAGAAATTCGATAAACATTGGTCGGAATTCTTCCGGCAGCAAGGAGCCTGCATAACGGGAAATGGCATTTTCCAAGTATGCATAACGTTCTTCCTCAGACAGGTAATTGACCAGTTTGGTTTTGGCAAAGGCACTGTACAGCTGGGTGGTCGGGATTCCCAATAAACGGTTCTGCTCTTCTTGCTTTTGTTGTTGTTCGGCATCCGGCTCCGGCATGGGGATAATTTCCGTCAGCGTAGTAAATGTAGTTTGCATGCGGTAGGCCAACCCGGATACATTATAACACCAAAAACCGATGGCGGCTATAAGCAGGCAGGCTACGGGCAGCAAAAGCGTATGTTCTTCTTTGCTCATCAGGCTGACGACCGATATCAAAGCGCAAAAGCCGGCTCCGATAAGCAAGAACCGGGATAATGTACTGTGCATCAAATCCGGTTCTATGGTCAAATCGGCCGCACAATAGGCCAGCAGACAGGATAATATAATTAATGATATGCCTAAGATTTTTTCGGGCCAGCTGCGGCTTATTTTCCAGCAAATGGATATGGCCCAGGCCAGGGCCAATATCAGATAACATAAATAGTATTCCGGGGAAAACAGATATGTGCCAATATAAGCCGTATTCAAAAAACCTGTTTCCGGCGTAAACAGCCCCGCCAGGTATGATACTATGGCCAAAGCCAATAATAACACAGTGGTTCTGGAATAAATTTTAAAAGAAGGAGCTATAAATATTCCTCCCAAGGCCGCCAGGGCAAGTATCCCGTACAGGAACAGATTGTCTTCCATATGTCCGGCAGACAACGGTGCAAGCAAATTGGCAATAACTCCGGATGACTCACTTATATAAGCTGAGCAAACAGATCCCAGGGAAAAGAAGATATAAGCACAGACCCCGGCAAACAACACAAACAACGGCAGGAAAATACATACTTGCAGGACAGTTTTCAGGTACCGCTTGACATACAAGGGATTTAACAGAGGCGCTTTTACAGACTTTGCAAAAACTGGTACTGCCTGATTTTGTTCACTGGCGTTAAGGGTATCCATGTGCGTCATTGGCTGTGCTTTTTTGGGTTTTGCATTTGCCGGTTCGTCCGGCACATCCTTTAACACATCCATTTGGGGGATTTGCGCGTTTGCCGTCGGTGCAGCCGGTTTGCTGTGGCGCGTGGAAAAAGCGCGGTATGCGTCTTCAGCGCGCATTTTACGAATGGAATCGGTAGTGCGTTCATCTTTGTTAACGATACGCAGCGGGGCTTCCATCCCCAAACTGATGTCCGCATGGCCGGAAGTGCGTACGCGCAGCTGCTCCTCGGCGCGCATCTTGTTGAAATACGTATATACTTCTTTGGCTGTCTGAAAACGGTCATCGGGGTTTTTGGCCATGAGTTTCTGTATGGCCAAAGAAAGCCAGCCCGGCAGGTCCGGCCGGAGTTTGGAAGGGTCCGGAACGGGCTCGTTAATATGTTTTTGGATGATTTCAATGGTATTTTTGCCGTTGTAGGGGAAATGGCCCGTCAGCACATAATACATACTCGCTCCGACGGAATAAAGGTCGGAACGGGTGTCTATATCTTTGCCCAGGGCCTGCTCCGGAGCGATAAAATAAGCAGTGCCGGCCAGCTCAGTGGTTTTGGTGGAACCCTTTTCTTTATCCACTTTTTTGGCAATGCCGAAATCCACAATTTTGGGATGTCCTTCCGGGGTAATTAAAATATTGGAAGGTTTAATGTCCCGATGGATGATGCCTTTTTCATGGGCGACGGAAAGCCCTTTGAGTACCCCGTCAAACAAGTCCAATACGCGGCTGATAGGCAACACGCGTTCTTTTTTCAGCATGGCTGAAAGGGTTTGCCCTTCAACAAAAGACATCACAATAAAATAATATCCCTGCTCTTTCCCAACGTTATAGACGTTGACGATGTTGGGGTGATCCAGCTCCGCAATGGCGCGTGCCTCAGTCAGGAAAAGGGTAACAGCTTTTTTATCATTGGCTAAGGACGGACTTAAAATTTTTACGCAGACAATACGGTTAAGTGCTTTATGACGCGCTTTAAATACGGCGCCCATGCCCCCTTCGGCCACTTTGGTCAGAATCTCACAACCGGAAATTTCTTTGCCTACCAGCGACTGAGCGTCCAGCATCATGGATTTACCCCTGTAAAAAAGATGTTATTTTTATTATACAAAAACTGCTTGCTTTTGCCGCCTGTAAACCGTTAAAATATATGCGGGCTCCCTTATCATAGCATATTTTGTAAGTTGCTACACGGAAAGCTTTTATATGGCAGGAGGGTTATATTTTATGCCGGAGAGCAGTTTTTCAGTATTGCATTTTATCGGTGCGCTGACGTTGGATGAAAGCAGTGAAATCCGTTTTTCCATAGATGCCTACCGCGGTTACCGCTACGCTTCCATACGCAAGTACCTGACGGCGGGAGAATATACGGGTGCCACGCGCGCCGGTATTACCATGACGCCGGAAATCGTAAAAGCGGTGGCGCCGCTTTTGGCCGCCTTGCCCGATGATCCGGCCAAACTGGAAGACCAGGAACTGGGCAAATTTGCCAAGCGGCCCGGTATGTCGGTCATCGTGCGGGTCAGCAGTTTTAAAGGCACGCGCGGGCTGGACTTCCGCCAGTGGCAGGAAGACGACGCGTATAAAGGCTGGACCAAAAAAGGCATACGCCTGCCCGTGGAAAAAATCAAAGAAATTAAAGAACTGTTTGCCAAAATGGCCGCCGCGTTGGCGGAGTAATTAAAACACGGATTTATAATCAGGCGCAGGAGTAAAAACCTGTGCCTGGTTTTTATGTGTGTAAGGGGAAATTTATGGTGCCGTTTGCCGTTTTATTTTTTCTATAATATAACCATGAACTACGGATTTGTAAAAGTGGCCGCCGCCGTGCCGGAGGTACGCCCGGGTGACTGTGGCTTCAACTCCCGCCAAATGCAGGAGTTGCTCTTCCGTGCAGCCGAAGAACAGGCGGAAATTGTTGTGTTTCCCGAATTGGGGATAACGGGATACACCTGCGCTGACTTGTTCAGACAGCGTTTGCTGTTGGACAAAGCCGAAGAAGCGTTGGCCGAACTGGTAGCCGCGACAGCCAAATTGCCCCTGCTTTGCGCCGTCGGTTTACCGGTGCGTGTGGAAAATGCGCTGTACAACTGTGCTGTTGTGTTTCAAAAAGGCCAAATTTTAGGCGCTGTGCCCAAAACATTTCTTCCCAATTATGCCGAATTTTATGAAAAGCGCTGGTTCCGCTCCGGTGCGCAGGCCCCCGCGGATGGCATATGGCTGGCGGGGCAGCCAGTGCCGTTTGGGACGGATTTGCTTTTTGCGTGCGGGGATGCCGTGGTGGGCGTGGAAATTTGTGAAGATTTATGGGTGCCCGTTCCCCCCTCCTCCCGGCAGGCTTTGGCGGGGGCGAACCTTATTTTAAATCTTTCCGCCAGTCCCGAAGCCGCCGGCAAATACACTTATTTGAAGTCTTTAATTTGCCAGCAGTCGGCGCGCTGCTGCGCCGGCTATGTGTATGCTTCGGCGGGGTTTGGCGAATCGTCCACGGATTTGGTGTTTGCCGGAAACGGTTTTATTGCCGAAAACGGCGTATTATTAAGCGAAGCGGCCCGCTTTCAAACCCGCTCCCAATTAATATATAGTGAAATAGACGTGCAGCGTTTGCAGGCCGAACGCCTGCTGCGTGATACCTTTTCCGATGATGCGGGGCCGGAAGAAGTACGCGTGATAGCGTTTTCTTTGCCCTCAGGCCGCCCCGTTTCTTTGTCCCGAATGATCAATCCTTTGCCGTTTGTGCCGGCGGAAGAAGCTATGTCCGCGCGCTGTGAAGAAATCCTGTCCATGCAAGCTCACGGCCTGGCGCGGCGTCTGGCGCACACGGGGACCAAAACCGCCGTTGTCGGTGTTTCCGGCGGGTTGGACAGCACGCTGGCCTTGCTGGTAACGGCGCGGGCTTTTGATATGCTGGGGTTGCCGCGCAAAGGAATTTTAGGTGTAACCATGCCCTGCTTCGGCACGACGGACCGCACCTATCAGAATGCGCTGTCTTTGATGAAAGCGCTGAAAGTGACCGCGCGTGAAGTGGATATAAAAGCGGCCGTTACCCAACATTTAAAAGACATCGCGCACCCCCTTTCCAGCCGTGACGTAACCTATGAAAATGCCCAGGCGCGGGAGCGCACGCAGGTGTTGATGGACCTGGCCAACCAAAACGGCGGGCTGGTTATCGGCACGGGGGATCTGTCGGAGCTGGCGCTGGGCTGGGCTACTTATAACGGCGACCATATGAGTATGTACGGCGTCAATGCCGGCGTGCCCAAAACTTTGGTGCGGCATTTAACGTCTTACGCGGCGCAGACGGCGCAGGATAAAAAACTGGCCGCCGTGCTGCGGGACATACTGGCCACGCCCGTCAGCCCGGAGCTTCTGCCCCCGTCCGGAAAAAATATTTCGCAAAAAACCGAAAATTTGGTCGGACCGTATGAACTGCATGATTTCTTTTTGTATTATTTTTTGCGTTTCGGGTTTCCGCCCAAAAAGATTTACTGGCTGGCCGCGCAGGCTTTTAAAAGTAAATATCCTGCCGCGGAAGTTAAAAAATGGCTGAAGGTGTTTTTGCGCCGTTTCTTTGCCCAGCAGTTTAAGCGTTCCTGTCTGCCTGACGGGCCGAAGGTGGGCGCGGTCAGCCTTTCCCCGCGCGGAGATTGGCGTATGCCGTCAGACGCTGCTGCTGCGGCCTGGCTGCAGGAATGTGAAAAATTATAAAAAAACCCTTGAAAATTATTGACTTAACACTTAAGCTTAATGTATAGTGAGATAAACGGGGGTTCCCGGTGAGGTGACCAATATGAAAAAATTGTTTTTTTGCAGTGTATTGATGTTGTGTGCGGGCATGGCGGCCGCCGAAAATATGCGGTTTGTTACGCTGCTTTCCCAACCGGTGGGCAGCTTTGCCAGCGTGGAAATGCTGGATCAGGAAAACCCGACGGAAATTTTCCATTTGAATTTCTGCAACACGACTGCTGCGTCCGGGAAAATTACTGTTTCCAGTACGGAGAGCGGCTTCCCTGTGGTAATGAATAAGCTGATAGTAAACAGCGAGGCTGCTTTGGGCGGCAACTTGGATAATGTTGGCGCGCGGCGGCTTTCCATTGCTTTAAACGCAGATTTTACGGGAGGAAGTTTAGATGCCAACTATGTAGCTTCTCCCCGTGTTTTGGTAGATGACGGTGCGTCTTCCTCCGGCGATGCGACGTTTACGTACGACGTAAATACTTTGCAAACGCGCACGGCCAGTTTTAATAAGATGTATATCCCGGGGACGGCAAATTTAAAGCATACTGCCTCCGAGAGCGGCGCCAGTGTGGGTAGCAGCAGCCCCTTGTCCTGGAAGAAGATTACCTGTGCCGTAGAAGATGAGAGCGTCTGCCAGCCGAATGCCTATTTTCTGACCAGTCTGGGCAGTTCGGCCGCTAGCAAAGTATTGGATAAATTAGTTGAGTATAACGGGGTTTATTTTGATTCTTCCCGTTTTCAGCAGATAAGTGATAAAAATTTTACCACTTCTTTATCTAAAGAAAGTAGTTCTCTGTTTAAAAAGAATTAAGTCTGTTTATTTTTTCTTTCCCCCGGGAGCCCCGGGGGATATTTATTGAAATCTTACGGGTACCCTGAGTGTACATGGGGATGAATAAAAATCCCGTTGCAGGAAAATGACGTTTTCTTTTTGTCCGTCAGCGGCGGGCAAACTCAAACGAAGCTTGATATTTTGAAACGAACGCCCCCGGGCCTAGGCCCCGGGGGTTTTATTCTTACAGAGACTTTACCCGTATTTCGGAATATTTTCCTTACCGCATATCCTGTTCAAAATTTCTGCTTAATGCTTTTTTGTGTATTCTTTTTATGCCAGATTTTCTCAAGGTTTTATGACTTTAGAGCGCACCCTTTTATCTTTTTTGGACTGCTTTAGTTGTATTTAAATTTCCAAAGTTTATGAAAAGGCCGGAAGTATATATTTGCGGATGATTTTTATGACAAAAAAATCTGTCTGACGCGGTATTGGTTATTCTATGGCGTTTTTTCTTATCTCCCTTTCCCCCACTAAAAAGTCCCCGGCTTGTCAGCCGGGGACGAAAGACAAACTTCTATGTTATTTCTTAAACAGGGACCCTATTCCTTTTAAAGCATCCGCCGCGGCATTAACTTTTTCTTTAACTTCCGTCGTTTTTTCTTCTACGGCCTGTTTTGCATTGGCGGCTGCCTGTTCTGCGGCGGCCTTGGTCTCTTCAGCTTTAGCTTTCGCTTGTTCTGCCGCAGCCTGGGCGGCTTCTTTTGTGCTTTGGGCATCAGAAGACATTTGACCGCTTAAAAAGCCTTTCACCAGCGAAGTGGCTGTGCCGGCTACGTCCAGTTTGCCGGAAGGCTCCGTCATGGTGCCGCCAATTTTAAATACAATCGGCGTGCTGGAGCTGAGCAGAGTGGCCGAAACGCGCATATCCAGCGCTTCGGATTTAAAATTAATATTGCCCGAAGCTTGCACATTGCTGACAGCGGAATCAAAATGCGTTTCTTTTACCGTCATCAGGCCGTTGACAAAGTTATACGTACCCGAGCCGGAAGAGAATTTGATTTTGCCTTTGTCTTCATTATTTTGCGCGGGGAATATCTCTACGCCCAGCTTATCGCCCACGTTTTTAATCAGCGTCAGCGGCAGCATAATGATTTTTACAATGCGGTTGCCGCGTACGAACTGATCCAGATCCGTAATAGCGCCTTCTTTGAGGTTAAAAGACACGGAGCCGGAAGCGTTTTTCATCGTAGCGCTGGCTTTGGTCAGGTTGGCGTTTAGGCTTACGCCCTGGGTGGTGAAGAAAGGCACCGTAATTTCTCCCACCGACAGGTTTGCCTTGACGTTAAAAAGCGTCTCGGGGCCGGACGAAGCCAGGGAGGTGCTGCTCTGCGCCGCCGCGTCTGTTTCGGCAGAAGAGCCCACTGTCGGGAAGCGGTCCAGCGTCAGTTTGTCCAGGTCAAAGTTAAACACCAAATCCAGCACGCCGCCCAAATCCTTATATGCAAAAGACGTGGTAAATTTTTCGTTGTTGAGCAAGCCCGTCAGGGAATTGCAGGAAATGTCCGCCAAGGATTTAATGACGATGCTGCCCGTTAGGTTGGACATGGTCAGCGGGTCATACTGCAGGGTCAGCTTGTTCAGATTGATGGTGCCGCTGACGTCCTGCCCGTCGTTTTTATCCGTAGCCTGAAGGCTGCCGGTAATGCTGCCGCCGATGGAATAACCGGAGAGCATTTCGGCCATTTGAGCCACCTGCTGCAGGTTGACATTAATGTCGGCAGACATCGTATACGTCGGGGCCGCTCCCCCCCAGCCCGCATTGCCGGCTACCGTAACGGCGGAATCGGACAGGGACAGGCGAGCCTGCTTAATAACGGCGGAAGACGTTTCTATATTGGCTTCGGCCGAGGCGGCAAAATTAATGTCGGGCAGTACAAAGGCGGGCAGGTCCGGCAGAATGTCTGCCAGGGCCGTATTGGACACGCCGGATACTTTGCCCGTCAAATCCACAACGGGAGCGTTGAAGTTTTTCGCGCTGCCGCTGACGGAGAAAATGATGTTTTTATAATTCATCGTCAGGCTTTTGAGTACGGCCTGCGCTTTTTCCAGGTTCATGCCCGCCAGGTTGGCCTGCAGTTGCATGTCAAAAGGCACGGTAACGGCCAGGCCTGCGGCGTCCTGGTAATCGGTGGTGAAGGACAGCGCCACATCAAAGGCTTTGTCCAAATTAAAGCCCGTAATTTCCAGGTTAACATTGGTTAAGGACGCGTCCATACCGCTTTGCGCGTCTTTGTAGTAGAAATTGCAGTCCGTGGCGTAAATGCGCTGCGCCATCAGAGAGAAACCGGACGCGGAAGAAGAAGTTTCTTCCGTCTGCGTCGTAGTTTCTTCGGACGAGGCGGGAATGAGGTCAGCAAAGTTAAACTGTCCGTCTTTGTTTTTGCTGACATTAACGTCCAGCCCTTCCAGCCCCACGGTGCTGATTTCTATGCGTTTTTTGAAAAGGGGTTTCAAAGCGATTTTGACCACCGCTTTATCGGCCTTGACGAAGGTGCCGTTGTCAAATGTCGTTGGTTCGGATACGGCAAAATCGTCCAGCGTTACGCCGATGAGGTTCAGCGATACGTCGCTGAATGTAACCTCGCGGTTAAGAGTCTGCTGGGCGTACTGCTGCGCCATGGCTTTCAGCTTCTCCGGCGGGAACATGATGCGCAGCGTAATTACCGCCGCGATCAGCAGTATGACGGCTAAAACCGCCAATACCAGAATGATTTTTAGTAGTTTTTTCATACTTAAATTATAACACTTTCTCTTCATTTTATGGCAGTTAAAAAAGGGCATTTTTGTCTAAAATTTTGAAGAGATTTTTGCTGCTGGCCGTTTAAAACGTATTTTGCTTGATTTAGTTTTTTTTTTTTGATAGATTTTTTCTAAAAGGGCGGAGGGGGTACCTCCCGTACTCTTCCGTCTCTCCCCGGGCTTATCCGGGGGCTTTTTGTTTATTATACAGGACGTTGCAAGGAGTCTTATGCATCAAATGAATAAAACGAACAAAGCCTTCACGTTGACGGAGCTGTTGGTGGTAGTCATCGTGCTGGGTGTCTTGGCGGCGGTGTCTGTGCCGCGGTTTTCGCGCGTATTGGAGACGCGCAAGACGACGGAGGCGGAAAATATCCTGACGGCGGTGCGGACGGAGCAGGAAAACCGCTGTGTATTTGGTAAGGACTATTTGTCAGACAGCAGC
>CASFOP010000019.1:0-14251 GCA_949296525.1 uncultured bacterium
GCCGGGTTTGGCTGCTTTGGCCAAATAAGGCAATTATTCCTGCCAACTGTAAATTCTGAACCACAAACCGGGCCCTGTTGTTTGGGGCCCGGTCTATTTATGCCAGGAAGTAAATTCCAAGAGCTGCAAAATATCAAAACACCCTCAATCCTTCATATGGCCGCAAATTTTACGATTTTTTGGTAAATTGCGGCAAAGGGCCTAAATTAAATCCGCTTTTCCAAAAAATCCCCTTTCAGCCATATAAGTTACCAATTTCTCTATTTGAAGACACCGTCAGATAAAATGCAAAAATTTGTTTTTGTTTTACCTCGTTAAAAATTGTATAATAACTACGTTACTTTTACAGGAGATTAAAAACATGTTGACCCTTTTGCTGATTGTCCACTATTTTGTTTGTATTCTTTTAATTATTTTGGTTTTGCTGCAAAGCGGCAAAGGTTCCGCCGCCGGTATCTTCGGCGCGTCGGGTGCGGATAATATTTTTGCCAGCCCCACCGCTTTCAACGCCGTAAACAAACTGACTGCCGCTTTGGCTGTTATATTGTTCCTGACTTCTATTTTATTGACGGTAGCGTATAATAAGCGCACGTCTGCTTCCGTATTGGATACGGTGCAAATCCCTGCCGCCGCGGCTCCTGCCGTCCCTGCGGCAGAAACTCCGTCGGATACGGCCAATTAGTTTTTCCTATACCTCAAAACCCGCGCCCAAAGCGCGGGTTTTTTAGTCCTAACGTGCAAAGAGGGGGGAAAATACCTTTTTTCTATTGTTTTTCCAAGCCCTTTTTGCATACAGCTACTATTTTTGCTAAAATAGATATATCAAAGCAGTTTCCCTTTTATACAAATTTGGCGCGGGTGGCGGAATTGGTATACGCGTGCGTTTGAGGGGCGCATGCCTCACGGCTTGGGGGTTCGAGTCCCCCCTCGCGCATAACTTTAAAAACCGGACGAAAAGTCCGGTTTTTTATATGCGCAAAATCCATTCGGCCTTTTTCCCGTCGGTAATCTTTCTTAATTTTGTATAATTTTATATATCTTTTTACCTTCGGAGCAGGCATGAATCCGCTTTTGGCCGTGTGGCTGTGCTGGGCGATTGTCGGTTTTTCACCCATAGCGGGGCGTTACGCCGTAGGCGTCATCAGCCCCGTGCTTTTGGTGTTTCTGGGCACCATCGTGGCGGCGGCGTTTTTTGCGCCGTGGCTGACCCGCACGCGCCAATGGGGGGCACTGTTTGCCAAAGAAACCCGCTGGAAATTTTTATTCATCGGCACGTTCGGCACGGCCCTGCCCTTCTCCATTTTGCTGTGGGCCCTGCATTACACTACGCCGGGCAATGCGGCCATTTTGCAGCAGTCGGAGCTTTTGTATTCCCTGCTGATAGCCGCCGTGTTCCTGCGCGAAATCCCCACCAAACAGCAACTTCTGGGCAGTGCGCTGATTTTGGCTGGGGTCATTCTCATTTTGTTAAAAGAACAATACACCCCGCGCTGGACGGGCGACCTGATGGTGGTGGGGTGCACGTGGATGCTGCAGGCCGCTTCCTGCGTGGCCAAAAAGTTGCCCAAACAGCTGGACCACCGCCTGATTGCCGCTGCGCGCAACGTCTATGCCCTGCCCGCGCTGGCCGTTATTCTGGCCGTGCTGGCCTATCAGGGCGGGCTGACGCTAAAACCCAATTTGCAGGCCGCCTGGGTGCTTTTATACACCGGTATTTTTAAATACGGCTGGGCCATGATTTTGTGGTATCAGGCCATACGCGCGCTGGATTTGGGCAAAGTAACGGCCATTTACCTCTCTTATCCCGTTTTGTCGTTTCTATTATCGCTGATACTGGGGCTGGAACCCCTGCACCTGTACCAACTGGTCGGCCTGGGGCTGACGCTGGCGGGGGCATACTGGGTCAGTTTAATCGTTAAAAAACAACAGGAGTACGCATGAAAACATTCTCTCCCGTCGCCGCTATATGGATAGCCTGGTTTGTCACAGCGGCCAATCTGATTGCCGGCAAATACGCCACGCCGTATGTTACCTCGGCCCTGTTTTTATTTTTAAGCTGTGCAGGAGCATTACTCTGTTTTACGCCGCATCTGAACAAAACCGGCGGTTGGAAATTGCTGTTTGACAAAAAGCTGTTTTGGCAATACTTGGGCTTGGGCACATTAGGCACAGCTCTGCCCATGACGGTGTTTATGATTGCTTTAAATTACACCACGCCGACCAATGCGGCCATTTTAAACCAGTTTGAAATCGTCTATTCCATTCTGCTGGCCTGGATCATTTTAAAAGAAACCCCGACGCTCAAACAAATAGGCGGCTCCCTGCTGGTGGTGGCGGGCGTAACGCTGCTTTTGTGGCAGACGGGATTTTCGGTACAGCTGAAAGGGGATTTGATGATTGTGGGCTGTCTGTGGATGTTTCAGCTCAGCCACATCTTTGCCAAAAAACTGCCGCCGGATATGGATCCGGCGCAAATTGCGGCCGCCCGCGCATTGTTTGCCCTTCCGGCGCTGTTTTTGCTTATAATATATGTAGCGTGCACGCAGGGGCTGATGTTCCGCCCCGCGCCCGCGCTGTGGTGGACGCTGGCCTTCAGTGCAGTAATTAATTATTTTTTAGGCAATACGTTTTGGTATTACGCCATACGCCATATGGACTTGGGCAAAGCGACCGCCATTATCCTGTCCTATCCCGTGATGACGTTTATTATGTCGGTACTTTTGGGGCTGGATAAAATTACCGTTTTCAAAGTGCTCGGCCTGATACTGGCCTTAAGCGGGGCTTATATTGTGACGGGCATCGTCAGCAAACAAGGAGAAGCGAAGAAATGAAAAAGTTGGTACTTTTTGATTTGGACGGCACCCTGGTGTACGCCGGCGGGGCCGGGCGCACCGCGCTCACCAAAGCCGTCAAAAAACTCTACGGCAAAGAACCCAAATTTGAACACGGCTTGATATCCGGCCGCACGGATACGGATAATTTTTCCATCGTTTATGAAATGGTGACCGGCAAAAAAGCCACCAAAGCCGAAGTCAAAAAAATCCATGACGCTTATTTAAGCCTGCTTCCCGCGGAAGTGAAAAACGCCGCCAAAAAGAAAACCTACAAGCTGGTGGCGGGGGTAAAAAAACTGTTGGAAAAACTTTCCAAAGAAAAAGACGTCGTCCTGGCGCTGGGCACGGGCAATATTGAGCAGGGGGCCAAAATCAAGCTGGAGCCTTCGGGCCTGCTGAAATATTTTGCCTGCGGCGGCTACGGTGAGGACGGACACAAACGCGAGGATATGCTCAAAGCCGCCGTCAAACGCGCCGAAAAAAAATATAAAACCAAATTTACGCCCGATCAGGTGTATGTGGTGGGGGACACCCACCGCGACGTACTGGCCGCCAAGAACTGCGGTTTTCACTCCGCAGCCATACTTTCCGGCCTGGGAGACGCGCACCTGCTGCAGCGCGCAGCGGCGGAACTGGAACTGAAAAATTTTAACGACATGGTTACTTTTTACGTCTGGCTCGGCCTGCAAACCGACCCCAAAGGCGTCAAGCGCGGCATTTATATTTCTCCGGCCAGCGCCATTGAGCACGTATTTTTCAGCCGCACCGGCATAGACGAGGACCGGCTGAAAATGCTGCGCATTAAAAAATATTCGGATTTGCCTTCGGGCACCATTATGTAGGAGCACACCGTATGGAATGGTTTAAAGCGGCGGAAAAATTCAATCAGGCTTTGGCATCGGCCGACCCGACCCCGGGCGGCGGTGCGGCAGCTGCCATGGCGGCGGCCATGGGTTGCTCCCTGGCGCTGATGGCGGCGCAGACTACCGTCAAGCGCAAAGCCACCGCACAGGAAATCAAAGACAAACTGCAACCGCATATACGCAAGCTCGGCGCGCTGAAAACCCAGTTAAGCAATTTAATCCAGGAGGATGGCGCGGCTTACAGCGCGTTTATCGTGGCCAAAAAGCTGCCCAAAGAAGATTCCGACCGCGAAAAAGCCATGCAGGACGCTTTGATTTACGCCGCGCGCGTACCGGCCGATACCGCCACCACAGCCATACAGTGCCTGCGCGAAATTGATCTAATCAAAGACGATATTTCGCCAGTCATTATGTCGGACATTTACTGTGGGCAACATCTGTTAAAAGGAGCGGTGCGTTGCTGTGTGGAAAATATTAAAGCCAATTTGGAATTTATCAAAGACGCAGACTGGAGCGAGAAATTCCGCCAGCATATGGAAGTATTTCTGAAATCCTGTTAAAGTTATGACTGAAAAAGCAAACAAGCGCAGCGGGATGCTGGGTGCCATTTACCAGATGTTGCCCAACATTGACGATGATTATGCCGCCAAGCTGGTCTATACCCTGGAAAGCAAAAAATCCGTACCGTCTTTGCAACAGGATATTGCCGACATTTGCGCCAAGCTGGGCGATGCCAATGCACAAACGGATACCATCGCGGCCAAAATATTATTGGACGAGATCACCCTCCCGGCGGCCCTGCGCCAGCTGCGCGTATATAACAACGCCCTTTCCATAACAGAATTAACTGCCGCGCTGGACACACCGGCGGAAGTAACGGATTTATTGCTGAATTATTACGCATCGTTTGGATCCCGGCGTTTTTTTGACGTGGAATTTGCCAGGGCTTTAAAGGATGTACGTGACAAACAGGATATGCAGGATGCCGACAAGGCCCAATATGCCTTGGACCGCTTAATCTTACAGGCACAGCAGGATTTACAGCACAATGCCCAAATGCGCGCCCAAAACCGAAAAGACATTTATGCCGCGGCCGACCAATATGTTTTGCCACTGCGCCTGACGGCGGATTTGCTCAACGCCTACGATGCGCCCGGGGCAGAAAATTTTAAACCGGACTTTGAGGCATTATTCCAGGATTTGAGGAAGATTAATGACAGAGCGCCGTTGTGCGCCTCCCTGGCCGCCAAGGCCATGCTGTGTCAAATTACACAAAAAGATGCACGGGATATTGCCCTGACGGACAAACTGTTAAAAGGGCAAATTCTGGAAGAAGACCTCATGATCATCGCCTGCCGATACCTTAAGGTGAAAACCCCACAGGATATACAGGACACATTTGAAGCTGTACTCTCGCGCCTGCCGCATGTGAACCAAAAAGAAGAAAACCTGGGCCTGGCCGTCCAGGTGTTGTTGGATGGGACGGAACCGGCATTTGAAAAAGCCCGGGAAAAAGCATCCTTGCGCCGCGAACGCATTTTGCTGCGCAACGCTTTGGCCGCCAAAGAAATGTACGGCGGATATGAATATGATTTGGCCCAACGTTTTGGCGGACGGAAAACTTTTGGGCAGCTGGACCGGGAAATGACGCAGCTGCTGGCGCGGTTGCCGCATTGCCAGGACGTGATGGAGAACAAAGAACTGGCCTGTAAAGTAATGTTGGGAAGCTTAAGCGAACAGGAAGCCCAAAAGCAGGCTTCTTATTTGCGTGACATTAAAGCCAATACGCTGACCCAAGGGCTGGCTTCCGGAGCGTTGACAAATTATTTGGGGACACAGCCGGTAGAAAAACTTACTGCTTTTTTTGAAAAAGCACTGTCCCCTTACACCTTTTGGAAGTCTGACCGGGCAAAGCATGAATTTGCCCTCTCGGTGCTGGTGGACGAACTGAACGGGACATCCGAAAGCAGGATTTCCTCTTTTGCACTGGATATGCTGGAAGAAGGGGCTTCCCCTGAAATGGTCAAAGACATATTAGCCAGCATACATTCCCGCAAAAAACAGGGCACGGACTTGGAAAAGCTATTGGAAACATATAAAAAAGCCCAAGTGACCGGAAAAAAAGCTTAATCCCAATACAAGCCATACAGAAAAGACTATCCAAAAGGCTGATAATTTGCTATGCTTGTATCGTGACGGTTTATTTTTTAATGCTAGGGTGAAAAAACACATGAGATACTGGGTTTACATTAATGACAGGGTGGACGGGCCTTATGAGGAAGACAAACTGGCCTCCATCGACGGTTTTACTCCGGACACACTGATTTGCTCCGAAGAAATAGAAGAGGGAGGCGGACAGGAATGGGTCAAAGCCTCTGATCTTTTTGAATTTGATGAAGCTGCAAAAACCATGACGCGTGCCCCGCTGACGCAGGAAGAACTCAATTATATTCACAATGCGGCTGAGCAAAATGCCGCCCAGTCATCCTCCGCAGCCGACGTAACCGCCACCCAAATGCTGGCCGATAAAATAGACAACCTGACCAAACAAATAGAAGAATTAAAACAAAAACTGGACAACGCGCTGGAAGCAGCTGTTGCCGCGCCGCGCCCTCAGGTTGCGCCCCTCCAACAAAGCGTGGAAGAACCCGCCCCGCAGAAAGCGGAAACGGCACCCAGCACGGAAAAAACGGACAAACCCCTGGATTTCCTTGATGAAATCCAAATTGGAGCAGAAAAAACGGAAAGCCTGGCGGCCAAAAGCGGCGAAGAAGTGGTTTTGCGCTCGGCTCTGGATTCTCTTTACAATGCCTCCGCCGTACAGCCCGAAGAAGAAAAGGAACCCACTTTTCAGGATTTGCTCTCTCCCATAAAACCCCAGGAAGAAGCCCCTGCGCAACAGGCAGAGGCCAAACCGGCGGAAACGGACGGCGCCGCTACCCAGGAAACAGCCTCCCAACCAACGGAAACACCCACCGTTACGGAAGAAAAACGCGAAGAAATTATTAATGAAATTACGGCCCCGTCTGCCCAGAACGATCTTATTTCCAAAGTCATTGAAGAAAGTGCACAACCCCAGCCGGCAGAGTTGACGCCGGTAGATGAGGCTGTACAAAACGCAGAAGCAGCATCTCAAGATGCCGCTTTACAACCGGAACCTGAAGGCATCCAGCTTCCTTCCGTTCCTGCAGAAGAGCAAACTCCGGCCAAGGAGCCCACGGGTGAAAAAGAATCCCTGGATTTAGCCGGCCAGCCCCAATTAAATCTGGTTTCCGAAGAACCGACAGACCAAAAAGACGAACAACCCGCCCCTGTGCCCGCTTTCCAGCCGGAACAGGCTCCTTCCAGTGAATTGACGCCTATGAACCCGGATGACCAGCCGAAGGAGAAATCCCAGGAACCTGAAACCATTAAAGAACTGGTTCCCGGCAAAAAAATTGAAGCACAGGAAACGGATGAAGATTCGTTAATTTCCCAGGCGGATTTGGATGAGGCTTTTACGGAACGTGCGCCAGTGGCACAGGATTTTCCTTTCCCGGAAGAGTCTAAAAATACGGAACCCGCTGCTCCTGCAGAGGAGCCGGCCCTTCAGGCTCCGGCCCCGGAACAGCCGGCAGCCATCCCCACTGCAGAGGATGCCCCGGCCCAGCCCCAGCCCGATTCTTTGCCTAAGGGGGAAGGTTTTTATAATCCCGGAGATATGACGGAGGTGGAATTAAAAGAAGGCTCCACCTACCTGATATCTGATTTTATCCCGCCGGCGACGGCAGCCGGTGCAGAGGCTAAAGCCAACGGGGCCGTACCGGGTTCAGCCGAGGCAGCCCAAGTGTCTGCGGAGAACAACGGCGTTATGCCCGTTCCCCAGACCCTCACGGGAAATGTGGAAGAAATTGTCCCGGCGGCTTCCCAGCCCAACCAGGCGGATTTAACCATGTCCAAGGTCATTTTGGAGAATACCATTAAGACCAAACGCGGCGCTACCATGGATATCAAAACCGTGCCGATGGTCAATGAGCCGGGGGATTCTGAACGTCTGGATCTGTCGGACTCGGATTTGGATTTCAATACCCAGCACGACATGAAGCCTGCAGACGGAAAAACAGGCGGTAATAAGCTGACTAAAACCGTTTTGGCGGTATTAGGGGCCGTGCTTCTTTTGGCCCTGATTTACATTATGCTGGCATTTTTGGAAATCTTACCGGAACAGTTTAATGTATTAAAAAAGCCTGCAGAAGCTGCCCAGGTTCAGCCACAGCAAAATGAAGCATTCAACGAAATGCTTGGCACGGATGGGACGGAATTGCAAAATCAGCAGAATGCAGCCATGCCGCAGGGGAACTCTCCCGCAGACGGGCAAATGCCGGCCGATATGATGCAGCAACAGCCGGCCGCAAGCATGCAGCCCGGTTATCCGTCCGCCCAGCAGGCTTATCAGCCGACCGGGCAAAACGTCAATCCATTGGCACAGATATTGACCAATGCCCAGAATGTGCGCCTGGCCAACGGGCAGACCTTGCAGCAGTTGGTCAATTCCCGCCATCCGGCCGCCCAAAACCAGATTGAATGGAGCATTACCACCGCCGTAGAGCCCAATAATTATTCCATTCTGGCCAGGGTGCCGCCCGAAAGCCCGCAGGGATTCAGGATTTCTTACCGTTTTAATTATAATACGGTCACTCAGGCCCTGGATCCTACGATTTCGGACTCTAAAAACCTGCTGGACTCCGTTACCCCGCAGGCCGCACAGTAAAAAAGCCAATCTTTCAAACCCCCTGTCAGACGACGGGGGTTTTTTTATAGACTATACTCATGGACACGCTTGCACTGATTCACCGGGCGGAACAAACCCACTGCTTAACTGAAGAAGAAATCCTGCGGGTTCTGCAGGATGCCGCTGCGAACGCGGCCTTATTTGCCGCGGCGGACCGCGTGCGTAAAAAATATGTAGGCGACGAAGTGCATTTGCGCGCATTGATAGAATTTACCAATATTTGCCGAAACGGCTGTTTATACTGCGGTTTGCGCGCGCCAAACAGCCGCGTAACGCGTTACCGCATGACGCCGCGGCAAATCCTCGCACTGGCAGAAAAAGCCGCGCGGGAAGGCTATAAAACCGTTGTTTTACAGGGGGGGGAAGACGCTTATTTTACCGCAGACGTGCTGACGCCCCTGCTGCGGCAAATTAAATCTTTGGATATGGCCATTACTTTGAGCATCGGCGAACGCCCCTATGAGGACTATGCGGCCTTTAAAGAGGCGGGAGCAGAGCGCTACCTGCTGCGTATAGAAACCACGGACCGCGCTTTATATGAAAAATACAATCCGGGAATGAGTTTTGACAACCGCCTGCGCTGTTTGCGGGATTTAAAACACCTGGGATATGAAACCGGCACCGGCGTATTGGTGGGCCTGCCCGGGCAGAGTTTGCACTCACTGGCCAAAGACATTTTATTTTTTCAGCGGCTCGGCGCGGATATGATTGGGCTGGGACCGTTTATTCCTAATCCGGACACCCCGCTTAAGAATGCCCCCGCACCGCAGTTGACTCCGGCCTTAAAAGTAATGGCGCTTACGCGCCTGCTGCTGCCGGATATCAATATACCCGCTACCACCGCCATGGAGACCCTGGAACCAGACGGCCGTTTAAAAGCCCTGCAAAGCGGCGCCAACGTGATTATGCCCAATATCACGGAAAGGGAGGAGCGCAAAAACTACGCGCTTTATCCGGGCAAAGCCGCTGCCGCGCCGGACACGCCAAACCTGCGGGAAGAACTGGATAAAAAGCTGCACAGCATCGGCCGACGTATCGGCACGGGATACGGCGGACATAAAAAATAGTTTTGCATAAAAATCCCCTGTCCCTCCTAATTTTTTATGACACAAAAAAGCCGCCCCGTCCGGGGCGGCTTTTTAAGAGGCATATTTTTATTTGGCGGCGTTCTCCACAATGCGCAGCATGACGTTAAATGCTTTTTCGGCCCAGCCCAGGCTCATCCATTCATACGGCCCGTGCGGGTTTTCATACGCCGCAAAAATATTGGGAGTGGGCAGCCCTTTAAGCGACAGGCGCGCCCCGTCCGTTCCGCCGCGTGCCTGCGTCAGGCGGTAGTCAATCTTTTCGTCTTTTAAAGCCTGCTCCAATACCTGCATGGCTTGCGGTCTCTCTTCCAGTACCTGGCGCATATTACGGTATTGCTCGTGATAAGTGAGCGTGATTTTGGAGGCAGGGTATTTGGCACGTTTTTCTTCCACCAGCGCGGCCAGGTCTTTTTTAAACTGTTCAAACTGCGCCAAATCATGGTGGCGCACAATACCGCCCAGCGTGGCGTGCTCCAAATTGCCTTCTATATCTTTAAACAGGATAAAGCCCTCTTCCCCTTCCGTGGTTTCGGGCAGTTTATCCTCCGGCCAGGAAGAAACAATGTCAGCCGCAATGCGCACGGGATTAGCCATAAAACCTTTCGCGGCGCCCGGGTGGCAGTTACGCCCAATAATTTTGATTTCCACGGTGTCGGCGTTAAAGTTGCCGCAGTCAATATCGCCCAACACGCTGCCGTCTATGGTATAGGCAAAGTCCGCACCGAAACGTTTTAAATCAAAATAACCGATACCCGTACCTGTTTCTTCGTCAATGGTAAAGGAAATTTTCACCGGCCCGTGCTTGATTTCGGGGTGGGAAATCAAGTGTTCAGCCAGCGTCATAATCAGGGCAATGCCGGCTTTGTCATCGGCACCGAGCAGGGTGTTCCCGTCGGAAGTAACAATATCATGGCCGATGCATTTATGCAAATCAGGTGCGTTTTCTTCCGTCAGACGCATGCCTTTTTCGGCATTAATGGCCAAATCTCCGCCCTGATAGTTGCTGTGCAATACGGCGCGGACGTTTTTGCCGCAGTAGTCTTCCACCGTGTCCATGTGCGCCAAAAAGCCCACCGCCGGCGCACCGGATACATTGGCCGGTATTTCTCCGAACACAAAACCGTTTTTGTCTATTTCGATATTGGATACTCCGATTTTTTTCAGTTCCTCAGCCAGCATTTTTCCAAAAGGCAACTGTGTGGGGGTAGTGGGAATTGTGCTGCTTTGGGAATTGCTGGTGGTTTCCACGGCCACATAACGGGCCAGGCGGTCATAAATCTTTCGTTGTAAATCGTTCATGGCTTTCTCCTGCAGGTGTTTTTTTTATTATAGCAAATGGGTGGCTGCGGGCTCCGGATGAAATTCTCCGGCGGGCGGGGGAAAAAATGTTATACAATAATTTATATCTTTTTTAGGAGGCTGAAGTGAAAAAACTCTTTTTATTGCTCTGCACGGCCCTGCTCTTTACCGCATGCTCCAGCGTGCAAAAAGCCGAAAACTTCGCCGACTGCACATATGCACTGCGCAGCGTGGAAGTTTCCGATTATAACGTAGACTCCCTTTCTTTTATCGTCTATATGGCTATTACCAATTTAAACCGCCGCGAACCCGCCGCCATAAAAAAATTTGAAGGCAAAATGTACATGAACGAGGTGGAAGTAGCGGACGTAAGTTTTGAAAACGTACTGGTGGAGCCTGCTTCCGTCAAAAATCAAAAAGTGTATTTAACCGTCCCCATGAACACATTCAGCAGCAAATTATTGGGGCTGGTCAGCATGGGAAGCGCCACGGTGGACTATCATCTGACGGGAACGGCTACTTTTGACACTCCGCTGGGTGAAGTACCCGTGCCGGTGGACATCGGCCGCATGGGCAGCAACAATTAAATTTCATCTCTGTCAAAATCCCTTCCGGAAGGAAGGGATTTTTGTTTGCTGTTTAATGACCAGAAAGAAGCCGTCTGTTCCCGGCTGTTTCCCACCGCTGAAACATCCGGCCCGGGGGCGGCAGGATCTGCCAAATTTAAGATGATTTTGCCGGATATAGTTGCCGCGCGGCATAGCACCAGCTATACAAGCGGCAAAAGACGGCAAAAGGGAGGAAATTTGGAAAATTGTTTGCCAGTACGGCAACAAACCCCAAAACATAATGTTTTGGGGCTTGTGCGTAAATCCAAACAACCGCAAGAAGCCGTTAAATAATAAACCTCAGCACCGTCGCACTAAGTAACGCCAGCCCGAAAGTCAGCGCCACAATACGCAGGGTGTCTTTTAAACCGTTCTCGCGCAGCATGACGAAGAACGTTGCCACGCAGGGCAGATACATCGCCATAAACACACAGGCCACGGCCAATTGATCCGGCGGCAGGCTAAACGGCTCCAAAAGCGCAATAGATACGTCCTTACGCAGAAAGCCCAAAAACAGCACCGGCGTAGCTTCCACGGGCAGATTCAGCAAATATTCCACCGGATAGCGGAAAATTTTGGCCAGCCAGTCCGTCAGGCCGGAAAACTGCATTAAATCCACAAACAGCACACCGGCCAAAATCAGCGGCAGCGCATCGGAAAAATATTCTTTCATGCGCAGCCAGATTTTGCGCGCCAGCGGGCGCAGCTGCGGGATGCTCCAGGACGGGATTTCCATAAACATTTCCGGCGTTTCACCTTTGAGCAGTTTATTTAAAATCGTTCCGGCCAAAATGCCGTTAATAAACAGCACGCCGAACACAATCAGCAAATATTTTATCCCGTACGGCGACAGCATGGACAAAATCATAGCCGTCTGGGAAATGCACGGCGCCAGCACCAAAATCAACGCCAGGGCGATAATGCGTTCGCGGCGGGTTTCCAGTACGCGCACGCCCATAACGGCGGGCACTTTGCAGCCAAAGCCCAGCATGATGGGAATAGCCCCGTATCCGTGCAGACCAATGCGGTGCAGCAGGCGGTCCAGCAGCACCGCCAGACGCGGCAGATAGCCCAGTTCGCCCAAAAAACCCAGCAGCGAATAAAACACCAGCACATAGGGCATGACGTCCACCAGTGCGATTTTTAAGCCGTCGGACAAAACGCCGAAATACTGTTCGCCGCCGTCGCCCAGCAGGAACCAGTACCAGGGCGTCCCTTCCAGGAAAGCAAATATTTTTTGCAGGAAGGGGAAATAGTAATTTTCATACAGCGGCTCCAGCAGGCCGATAATCAATTCGCCCAGCGTCACAATAAGATATAAAGACACCAGCAGTACGCCCAGGGCAATAAACAAACCGCTGACCGGGTTTGTAGCCCAGCCCTGCAGTTTTTCGGCAAACGAGGCGTGTTTGTGTTTGATTTTCTGCACGCGGCCGACGATTTCGCCAATTAAGCGCCACTTTTCTTCCGGCGCGGCGGGAATGGCCAGCGTGCGCTCCTGTTTGCCGTCATTTTTAACCAGTTTGTCCACCGTCACTTCCAAACGCCGCAGCCCTTCCCCGGTGGTAGCCACAACGGCTATCACGGGGATGCCCAGCTGTTTGGACAGGCCGCGCACATCTATGGAAATACCTTTGCGCAGGGCCTCGTCAAATTTATTAAGCAGCAGGATAACGGGTTTGCCCAGGCTCATCAGTTCCAGCGTAAAATACAAATTGCGCTCCAAATGCGAAGCGTCGGCCACGCAGACGATGAAATCGTATTTCAGCTCTTTAAACAGGTCCCGCTTTTTGCCTTCAATCAGCCATTTTTCTTCCAGGCGGTACAGGCCCGGGATATCAATAATATTGTAATTTTCCCCGTTAAACACCGTCGTGCCGTAATTTAAGCCAACCGTCGTGCCCGGGAAATTAGAAGACAAGATACCGATGCCCGTCAGACGCGAAAACAACAAGCTTTTGCCTACGTTGGGGTTGCCCGCCATCAAAAAAGTATTTGGACGGAACGAATTGTTTTCCGTGTGCACGCAGGGGCCGACAATAATTTGTTTGGCGATTTTAGCTCCAACAGCCACTTCACTTCCGCAAACGGATATGACCAGCGGATTACGTCCGGCTTTGCGGGTAACGTGCTGGCCTTTGGCCAAGCCCATGGCGGCCAGTTTGGAGGCCTGCGCAGGATCGGCCTGTATATCTTTAATCTCGGTGGTAGATCCGGGTTTTAAATCAAAAAGCGTATGAAAATTTTCTTTTTCCATAAAAGTTAGTTCATCCTTACTTTTATATTTTAGCACAGCCGTCCCCGTTTATACAAGAGGGGAAAAGTTTTTGTAATTATATGAACATATGTTCATATATAGAATATAAATTTCCGTTTTTCTTTGTCAACAGAGGCTCCGCCGGCATATGAATACAAAAAAACGGACAACTTAATATGGGGTTCGGATTCACGGAACCTCCGGGATATAATCCATCCGGGCGTAGTGCCGGGGGAATGATTTTTGATATAATAAATAAGTCCCAATATTTATCATTCAGGAGAAATTTATGGCTTACAAAGTAAACCCCGAAGTCTGCATTAACTGCGGCGCCTGTGAATCGGCCTGCCCGGTCGGCGCCATTTCCGAACAGAACGGCAAACGCGCCATTGACGCCGCCAAATGCATTGAGTGCGGCGCTTGCGCCGGCACCTGCCCCGTCAGCGCGATTGCCCTGTAAAGCAAACGCGCAAGGGCAGAATGCAAGATGAAGTCTTAGCTGCCCCGTCAGCGCGATTGCCCTGTAAAGCA
>CASFOP010000019.1:14275-21789 GCA_949296525.1 uncultured bacterium
AGCAAACGCGCAAGGGCAGAATGCAAGATGAAGTCTTAGCTGCCCCGTCAGCGCGATTGCCCTGTAAAGCAAACGCGCAAGGGCAGAATGCAAGATGAAATTTTGCCTGCTCTGAAAGTATGTTTATTCTGTAACTCTGACAACTTGCTTTAGATATCAACCCCTGCGTAAGCGGGGGTTTTTGCTGTATTTGGAAGATTCCCGGTAACGGGATTTGGCGGCACAAAAAAGAGCAGGGGGATGTGCCCTGCTCTTTTCAGAACCATTCGGGGGGTAAATCGAAAGGTTCTGGGGGAGAAATCTATACTTTTATAATACAATGCTGGAAACCAAAAAGCAAGTGTTTTACTTCTTAAAACGACAAATTTTTTTATTTATTTGTATATAGCTTTTTTAGATTATCTATTTAGGTTTGCAATAAAATACCAAATATCCTTTTCTCTTGCTATAATATAAACATTGGAGGAAAACATGAATAAATTTTATTTGACCTTATTTCTTTCTTTAAGCTGTACGCCTTTTATGGCGGCCCAAACCCCGGATGTAATCTTTGTCGACGGCAAGCCCGTTTATATTGAAGGGATAGGAGCCGTAGATTCAGCGGGAAATCCTCAAAAAACGAAACAGGAATTGATTGAAGCCGAATCGGCACGCTCCAATGTCCCGGGGGACATCTACCGGGGTACTGTGCTGGGCGCCCAAACGCCTTCCTATAGCGGGACGGAATTCAGCACCTCCCCTGCCAAAAATATTTACCGCGGCAATGTGCTGGGGGAAAGGGTGCCCGCCATTGAAGGGCAAAAAATCCGGGGAGAAATATACCGGGGTAAAGTATTCGGAAAGGAACAGCAAACATACCAGGGGGAGGTTTTGGGCCCCCGGGAACCGGCCAAAACAAAAATCGTCTATGACACATCTTTGGTACGCGCCGTTAAACAGGGCGATGCAGACCGGGTACGCACACTGATTTATGCTAATGTGGACACCGATGAACGTAATTATGCGGGCTTTACCCCGCTGACCATTGCGGCAGAGAACGGACGGCTGGATATAGTCAAACTCTTGATAGAAGAAGGCGCCGCAAATGTCAATTTAAACTCCAGTTACAGCATTACGCCCTTGATGGCCGCCGCAGCAGCCGGACAGCGTGAAGTGGTAGAATACCTGATCAAAAACGGCGCAGAAACCACGCTGCGGGACGATTTGGGCAAAACGGCGTTAATGCATGCCATGACCCGCGACGACCGCCGGCTGACGGAAGCACTGTTAAAATCAAACACCCAAGCCTTAAATGTTCCGGACAATATGGGCAATACGCCGCTTATTTATGCGGCTCAAGCCGGCAGCAAAAATAATATACGCACGCTGCTCAAATACGGAGCGAACATAAATTATCAAAACCCGGCCACGGGCCTGGGCGCTTTAAGCGCGGCCGCAGCAGCCGGACAAAACAAGTCCGTCCAGCTGTTGGCCGAAGGGGGGGCTGACCTGAATTTAAAAGACAAAGAAGGACGCACGCCTTTGTTTTATGCGGCTGAACACGGACAAGTAAGTATTATCAATTTCCTGATGGATAAAGGAGCCAACCCGGATATTCTGGATGTACACGGGGAAAACTTGTTCTTGGCGGCGGTAGAAGGGCAGGATATCCCCGCCATGGAACTTCTGGCACGCAACGGTTTTTCAGCCGACTCCGCCGATATGCAGGGAAAAACGGCACTCATGTATGCCGCCGAAAAAGGTACGGGTACGCTGCAATGGCTTATCTACAACGGAGCCGATTTAAATAAGCAAGATATGGAGGGGAACACCGCCCTGATGCATGCCATAAGCCATTTAAACGAACAGGCTGCCGTCCTGCTGCTGCAAAGCCATGCAGACCCGTCCGTCACCAATAAGCAGGGTCTGGACGCTTCCGCGCTGGCCCGGCAATATTTGCCTGGTTCTTCGTTGGAAGAGCTGTTGCTGACGCCGGCCGGACAAGCAGAAGCCCAATAAAATTTAATTCCCATAAAAAACCCCCGGGCTCCATCCGGGGGTTCATTTTATTGGCCAAAAGAGCACATTATTGGCGCATTTTACACCAATTTAAAAACCCATGCCAGGCCTGGTAGCACTTTTCCGACTGTTCCGGTTCCCATTTGGGGGAAATAGGCGACAGCAGGCGCAGGGTTTCCCAACGGGCCGAATCTATACCCGCCAGCGGGGCCGCCAACAGGGCCGCCCCAACGGCAGTGCTTTCGGCCTCTGCACATGGCAGCAGGCGCGTCTGAAGGATATTGGCCTGGGTGCGCAGAAGCGACCGGCTCTTGGAAAGGCCCCCGGTTACTTTAATTTCACCGCTTTTAATGCCAAAACGTTCCGCATAAAAAACAATGTCCGCCAGCAAACAGGCTATGGCCCTGACCGCTCCGGCGGCCACATCGGCCTTGGTAGTTTGGGGGGAAAAGCCCGCCAAAACCGGGGTGGCCGCAAAGTCCCAATACGGGGCCCCCAGCCCGCCCAGGGCCGGCAGGAACCACACGGCTTCACGGGATTCCTCACACAGGGCGTCCAGCTCATCGGTTGAAAAAGAAAAGCCGATTTTGCTCAGCCAGGCAAAAGCCGTGCCGCAGGCATTGACGGGGCCTTCCAACAAATAATCGCAGGCATTCCCGGAGACAGAAGCCCCCACCGAAGTCAGAAGCCCAGGCAGCAAATGCTTTTGCCCACCGGTATTGCGCATGAAAAATGCCCCCGTGCCGTAATTAATGCAAGACCCGCCCGGCACAATACGCAGCGCACATAAAGCGGCCTGCTGATCCCCGACGCATACCGAAACGGGGATACGGGCGCCTTCATGTTCAAAAATCCCGTAATCATCCGCCGTACGCTTTATTTGGGGCAGCCATTGCCGTTCTATGCCAAAAGTCTCCAGCAAGCGGCTGTCCCAATTGAGCGTAGTAATATTCAAAAGCAACATACGCTGGGCCTGGGTCGGGTCGCAGGCGAAAGTTTTGCCGCCTGTCAGGTGCCAAATAATATAAGAGGCCACGGGGCCGACACATAAACGCCCGTCGGCTGCGGCCTGCGCCGCGGCAGGCACATGGCGCACGGTCCAGGCTATTTTGGGAGCGGAATAATAGGGGGTTTTATACAGGCCGGTCAATTCATGCACGGCATCCTGCGTCAAATCCGCCTGCTGCGCCTGTTCAAAGGCACGGCCGTCCTGCCAGCTTAAAGCCGGGGCTACGGGACGGCCGGTTAAACGGTCCCAAAATACCACCGTGGAACGCTGGGAAGCCACCGCAATGCAGGAGACCTTTTCCAACCCTATTTGCGAAAGCACGCCAAAAAGGCTGTCCAGTTGCCCTTTCAGGAGCTCCCAGGCGTCAAACTCGGCCAGACCCTCCGCCGGGCGCAGGGTTTCCACCGCACTCATTACACGCAGCGCCACGCGGCCTTTTTCATCCACGGCCAGCGCGCGCGAAGCGGAACTGCCCTGATCCAGGGCCACAATAAATTTACGGTTCATCGCTATACCACGTATTGTTTTTCAGCAGCGTATATGCCGCTTTGTCCAAAGACAGCAGGATGTCTTCGGCCTTCTGCACATCAAAATTATCCGAAAGTTTTTCTTCGGACAGAATTTCTTTGCGCGTATGGCGTATGGCTCCGTCCTTGGTAATCAGGCCGATATTGACGCCTTCGGATACCAGCGCCACACGGCTGTCGGCATCGCGGTCGTCCAACATATCGCGCCCCAGGGCGGTATAAGGTACATCCAGCCCCGCCATATTGTACAGCGTAGGGACGATGTCCATCTGCGACACCACATAATCCACCGTGCGGGGCTTTAAAATTTTCGGTGCATAAAACACCAGCGGAATGCGGAATTTGTTATACAAAGAATCCGAGTCCGGCCCGCCGGAGGTATGATCCGCCACGAACACAAAAACCGTATTGTCAAACCATCCTTCTTCTTTGGCGCGTTTTAAGAGTTCCCCAATGGACCAGTCCGCAAAATACAGCGTATTTTTAAAGCCGTCGTCCCAGGTAGTCCCCTGGTATTTGTCAAACTGCGGCAGGGTACGCGCAAACGGAGCATGCGTAATACCCGTAAACACCAGGCCCATAAAATTGCGTGCGGTGCGTTTTTCCGCCTGTTCCGCCCCGAACATCAGCCCGTCATAATCATAGCCAAAAGGAGCCTTATCTATATAGGGAAGCAGCTCTTTCATATCCTCATTGCCGTAGCTTCCCTGGGCCCCCAGATAAGAAGCCAGCGCACAAAGGCGGTAACTGTCCCGGCTGGAGGTTTGGGCAAAGAAAGTGTTCCATCCGGCATCCGCCAGCGCACCGGGGAAGCGGAAAAAGCTGGTTAGCTCCAGCCCGTAGCCAAACATCGGCAGGCCCGGCACCAGGGGCACGCCGGCCAGTACGCCCGCAAAGCCGAATATACTGCGCAACCCAACGGCGTATGCATTGGTAAAGTTCACGCCGTTTTTGACGATTTCGTCAAACACGGGCGTTACGCCGAAATGGTTGCCGGAGAGGGCATCCACATAATACGGATGCCATCCTTCCAGCAGGACAATATAAAAATTGATATCCCGGGGTTGGCGCGGCGCGGCAGGCCGGCGCATCAGCGGGTATTTTTCATCCGGCACGACTTCATCGGGTGCAATCAGCAGTTTGCGGGTATTGGCAATGGCCAAATCCGCCGGATATTGGCTTTGGATATCCACCGCCCCTTTGCGGCCTACCTGATACGCGGTAAATACGCCGTTTAAGGTCAGCGCGGCGGCGGCGGGAGAAGAGGCCCACTGGTACACGTCGGCAATGCCGATAGGTTTACCAAGCCCCAAATGCCCGCGTATGCCCAGCACAATGAACAACACACAAACCAACAGCTTAATCAATTCGCCTTTCAGATAATACGGGTCAAATTCATAGCGGTATTTAAACAGCTTGTGCACCAGCACGGCCACCGCTGCAAACAGCACCAGCAGCAGCAACAGCGGCAGCAGGGCCTGCGTAAACATGTAGGAAATTACATAGCCCCAGTCTGCCGACACCTGCAAAATTTCTTCGGCAATATGGCGCTTGACATACGGGAAATAAATCAAATCCGCCGTCAGGAACCCCGCCATTACCATCAGTTCAAGCGCCATGAACAGCACGCAGGCTTTGACATAGCGCACGGAATTAACGGGCAGGTTGAACAGCAAAATAACCGGCCCGATAAAAAGCGCGATAACGGCCAGGTCAAAACGCAGGCCGTTTAAAAACGCGCTGGCTATCTGGGCCCCGGTCAGGGCGTCAAACGTGGCCCGGTGGGTCAGGAACAGCGCCAGCCTAAACGCCGAAAACATCAGGAGCGCAAACAGCACAATCCCGACGGAAAGTTTGACACGGAAATCGCTTCTTTTGATTTTTTTAATCCACATTATTGGGCCTCGGATATTTGTATGTCGGTGTCCTGTTCGCTGCGGGCCAGCGCACGCAGGCGTGCTTTGGCTTCTTCGGGTACGGCCGGGTCGGACAGCAAAGCGGCAATACTGCTTTGCGTGGGCACCAGTGTTTTGTTAAGCAGGTTCAAAGAACGCAAAAGCTCCAGGGTGTTTTGTTTATCATCAAAAACCACTTTATCTTTTTGCTCCAGCTCGGCCCGGAATTTTGTGCCGAAATGCCGCTTATAGCCCAGTTTGTTCATCAGGGCGGCAATTTCGCCGCGCAGGCGTTTCTCTTCCCCGATGGCCTCTCCCAGGCGGTCTATTTTTTCAGACAGGATTTCCCCGTCCGTCTTGGGCGCGGCGGCAGGTGCGGGGGCCGCGGCGGTTTGGAACAATACACTGGGTGCAGCGGAGGCGGCAAAAGGGTTGTGCGCCGGGGGGGGAACGTCGGGGATTTTGGCTCCCCAGCCGCTCGGCCCGTCGTATTCCTTGCCTGTAAACACCGGGCAGATATTGTGATAGTCGCACCAGCGGCATTTGTTTTCTTCCGGGGCAGGGGTAAATTTGCCGGCGCGGATATCGTCGGCTACGCCGAGCACTTTTTGCCAAAATTCATACATTTCTTTATCGGTGCCCGGCTCAAAAGTCAGTTCCTGCAAAGAAGGCAAATGATAAAAGCACAGCCGTTCCACGCGCACCTGTTTTACGGCCGGATCGGCCCGCTGTACCAGCTGCAACACGGCGGGGCTGTTTTCGGCCACTTTCTGATACATCAGCAACTGGTCCGGCTCCCGGTGTACGGTCTTGCCGGTTTTATAGTCCAAAATCTGCACGCGGCCGTCCCCCAAATAGTCAATGCGGTCCAAAATGCTGATTAAGCTCAGCCCGTCCGTATCCAGCGTGCTTTTCAGTTCCACGGAAAGCGGGTGTTTTAATGTATTGCCGTGTTTGCCGTAATAGGCCGTAATAATGCGTTTGCCTTCTTCAAAGCCTTGGGCCTCTTTTTCCATGGAGGCGTAGCCTTTTTGGTCAAAGGAGGTGCTGTCCCAATGGGTTTTAAAAAAAGACAGGGCTTCCTGCAGGGTGGGAAAGGCCGGATTGGCCGGATTGTAAATATATTCCATCACTTCATGCAAAGCCGAGCCGAAAGCAAAATAATATTTGGGCTGCTCCGGCAGCATATGCACGTAACGAAATTTGTATTTCTGCGGGCATTCACGGTACATGCCCATTTTGGAATAAGAAAAAGAAAGTTTTTTTGCCATAAGACCCCGGATATTGCACAGTTAGTCTTATTGTAGCATTTTCAGGCGGAAACGGAAGGATATTTTCCGTACGCGGGCGCGTACAAAGCCGCCTCTGCCGTAAAATCGACAAAACGTCCATTGCCCCACAAACCGGCACAATAAAGGGCGTCCCGTCGGGACGCCCTGTTGGTTGGCTTTTGAAGACTCCAAACGTATTGTTTACTTCATTTCCAATCAGTTTCCGCAGCACGTAACTGAACGCACATAATACATCTCCAGCACCGGCCCCACAGGTTCTGGATCTGGCTCAATAGGTACCACCGGATCAACGGGCTCATAACCACCTCCGGGCGTATGACCTTTATCGCAACCCCCATTTAGACCGCAAACAGTACCTCTTGGACAGCAGTAACCGCTGCATTGTACCATACCGCTGAGGGCACAATTAGTTCCAGCCGCCAGCAAGAATGCGTCTTCAGCCTCCGGAGAAACCAATGCGGATGTGTTGGTAAGAGAAAGCTTCATCTTAAATACGTCTTGGCAAGTCCCTTTATAACCATTTTTACATGTATATTTGGCTATTTTATTTCCGTCGCATGTATCCGTCGCCATAGTTCCTGTAACCGATGATTCGGGTCCGTATATTTCTTTACAGTTGCATTCCTCTTCGGTTTTGCTGCACTCTCCCCAGTTCCCCGTAACCCAGTTTCCTGTGCTCGTATTGCACGTCACGCTGCGCGTGCGGGTTCCGCATCCGTTGCAGCTTTCACTGCTGACTGGCTTTGTGCTTTCATCACAGCTTTTTACCGGATTGCATTCCTCCACGGTTTTG
>CASFOP010000020.1 GCA_949296525.1 uncultured bacterium
TAACTTACCGCACGCTCACAAACGCAAACACCCTTTACCCACATAATTAGGATAAAGGAAATGTGCATAATAAATAGATTGCGTTTGGATACGTTTATTCTTTGCATATTGAAAATATACAACAAATTTGTTTTTTGTGTCAAGAAAATTTATACTATGTGTAATATTATGACGGATTTAAATGAATTGTTAAAGCAGACTTCCCGCTCCCTGTATCTCAGTGCACGTTTATTACCGTTGGCCGTCCGGGACACATTTTCCGTGGCTTATTTGCTTTGCCGCTACGCGGACAGCATTGCAGACACCTCCCTGCTGGCCCCGGACAAGCGGCTAAAATGGATTGAAATTTTCCCTTCGCTGGTTTTGCGTCCCGAACCGGGAAAGCAACAGCAGCTCCTGCGGGAAATTTCCGGTTCTTCTCCTAATATATACGAAGAAAAGTTACTGCAAAACCTGCCTGCCTGCCAGGCGGCTTTTCAAGACCTTCCCCCCGCACATCGGCAAATGATCCTGGACGTAGTGGCGTTTGTCTGTGAGGGGATGAAAATGGATTTGCACGCTTTCCCGCCGGAAAATGCCCGTGAAGTACGGGCTTTTGCCTCGGCGGAACAATTATATACTTACTGCCGTCTGATGGGCGGGGAGCCCGGGGTTTTTTGGAGCAGGCTGATTGCCTCCCATGTGTCCCTGCCGGCGGAGAAAGAATTATTTTTTTCCTGGGGCAGGAATATCGGCGAGGCCCTGCAAATTGTCAATATCCTGCGGGACTTGCCCCGCGACCTGCGCATAGGGCGCTGTTATTTCCCCGAAGAAGATTTGCAAAAATATCATTTGCATCCAAAAGACTTGCTGGAACAAAGCAACAGCGTGCGTTTTGAACCCGTAAAACAAAAATGGATTGCGTGGGGACGGGATAAACTCCGCTCCGCCTTTTCCTATTTTTCCGCCCTGCCCAAAGGCCAGCTCAGGCACCGGGCGGCCGTCGCCTGGCCGGTATTATGGGCGGCGGACACATTAAACAAGCTGGAAAGAGAGCAGAACCTGTTGGACCCCGGACACAAAGTAAAAATCCCCCGGTCGCGCATTTATGCCACCATTTTGCTTACGCCTCCCCTGTGGGGCAGCAATGCGGCATTTAACACCTGGCTGAAGCATAAATTCCCTTCCGCACCCCCCGGGGACGGGGCCCAAAACGCCTAGGCCCTTTTTACCCCTTGATTTTTCCTGCAAAGCGCATATACTAACAGTACAAAGTACCGCAGGACAGCCTGAAGTCCTTGGTTGCAGTTGCTGGTGGCACGGCGTGTTACCCGATTGCGTGAAGACCCGGATACAGAGCCCCGGCGGGAAAGAGGAACAGAAGTCATGAAAATGACATACATGAGCTAAACCCCCGAAATGATACGCGGGGGTTTATTTTTTGCAGGTAAGGTTTTGTCAGGAAACAGAAATATTTTTTGCAGCCCGGTTCCACATCTTGGATAGGCAGGAAAGCAGCTTTCCCGGCTGGCCTTAATTAAACCGGTTCATGGCCTTTTCCAGGCCGTCGGTCAAATATGTTTCCAATGCTTGCACGGCCTTGTCCAGCGCGCTTTCCAGCGCGGGGAGCTCCGTTTTGGAAAAACGGGAAAGCACAAAATCCGCCGCGTCAAAACGATCCGGCCTGGGCCCGATGCCCACGCGCAGACGCGCAATTTTATCGGTGCCGGACAGTTCAATAATATTTTTCATGCCTTTTTGTCCGCCGGCAGAGCCGGAAGGGCGCAGGCGAATATCGCCCAAAGGCAAAGACATGTCGTCAAAGCAGATAAGCTGACAGTCTGTTGGGATTTTGAAAAAGCGGGCCAAATGGCATACCATTTGGCCCGACAGATTCATATAAGTCATCGGCTTGGCCAGGAAAACTTCCTTGCCGCCGACGGATACTTTGGCGTATTCCCCCAGCTTCTGCCAGGGCCGGAAATCCGCGCCGTGCTGCTTGGCGAAAGCGTCCACCACCATAAACCCGGCATTATGCCGCGTTTGCTGATACTGTGCGCCCGGATTTCCCAGTCCGGCAATAAGAATGCGCTGCAAAGTATTTCCTGCCGCGTTATTTCTTGTCCGCGGGGGCGGCGTTCTTGGTCAGATTGCCGTCTTCGTCTTTCTTGCCCTTGGTGGAAGAGCTTTCCGGTTCGGCGGGCGTTGCGGCGGCCGGGGCCGGGGTTTCTTCTTCCTTCAGGATGGTCAGGTGCACGACGGGGGCCTGCGGATCGGTCAGCAGTTCCACGCCTTCGGGCAGCTTGATGTCGCCGGCCACGATGCCGGTGTTGATGGTCATCGGGGTCATGTCCACTTCAATTTCATGCGGGATTTTGCTGACCAGGGCGCGCACTTCAATTTCGCGCAGAATGTGTTCCACCATGGCGCCGTAGGCTTTTTCATCCGGCGACTGGCCGACCAGCTTCACCGGCACGACCACGTCCATCTTGTCTTTGAGCGACACGCGCTGAAAGTCGGCATGGATGGGCAGATCCGTTACCACATGGTACTGGATTTCTTTTACCAGTGCCTGTTCTTTGCCTTCGGGCAGATTGATTTCCACAACGGTATTTTTACCGGCCTTGATGATTTTATCCAAATCTTTTAGGCTGATGGTGATGCTCACGGGCTCTTTGTGTCCGCCGTAGATAACAGCCGGCACCTTCTTTTCGGCCCGGATTTTGCTCAGGGTTCCTTTGACGCCTTCACCGGTTCTTACGGTGGCGGCGATGTTCAGTTCTTGCATATTACATTCACTCCTTGATTTATAAAAAACTAATTAAACATATCGCTGATGGAGCGGCCGTCATGGTTGCGCTTAATGGCATCAGCCAAAATGTAAGACACAGACAACACTTCCGTTTTCGGCCCCAAATCCCGTATGGGCAGGGTGTCGGTGATGATTAGTTTTTTGATAGATGATTTATTAATTTTGTCCACGGCGTTGCGCGACAAAAGCCCGTGCGAGCACGCGGCGTATATTTCCCGCGCGCCATGCTCTTTGATTTTGGCGGCCACCGTGGTCAGCGTGCCCGCCGTATCCACGATATCGTCAAAAATAATGGCCACTTTGTCTTTTACATCGCCGATGACGTTGTACACCACCGCCTCATTGGGTTTGGGGCGGCGCTTATCTATAATGACCAGGCCTGCGTCCATACGCGCGGCAAATTTGCGGGCGCGTTCCACGCCGCCCACATCCGGCGAAATGACGACCAGGTCTTTACGGTCAAAATCTTTAAAATAATCCAAAAACACGCTGCGGGCGCGCAGGTGATCCACGGGAATATCAAAAAACCCCTGTATCTGCCCCGCATGCAGGTCCACCGTCATAATACGGTCGGCGCCCGCTTCGGTAATCAAATTGCTGGCCAGCTTGGCCGTAATGGGCACGCGGGCGGCGGCTTTGCGGTCGGCGCGCGCATAACCGAAATACGGAATCACCACGGTAATGCGTCCGGCGCTGGCGCGTTTAAACGCGTCCACCATAATCAGCAGTTCCATCAGGTTTTCATTGACGGGGGGGCAGGTGCTCTGCACGATGTAACAGTCATGGGCGCGGACGGATTCCAGGATTTGCACGTCAATTTCCCCGTCGGCAAACCGCTCCACGCGGATTTTGCCCAGATCCATATTCAGGTGCCCCGCTATTTTCTGCGCCAGGGCCAGGTTGGAATTGCCGGAGAAAATGCGCAAATCTCCGTTTACGGTTTTAGTCATTTTTTTTCACACCTTTGTTTTCCAGTACGACCTGGCGCGCACGCGCGACGGCCAAGGCGTCCTCCGGGACGTCTTTGGTAATCGTGGATCCCGCGCCGATTTTGCTGTACGGCTTAATTTCTACGGGTGCTACAAAATTGACATTGGAGCCCACAAAGCAGTGATCCCCAATCACGGTGCGGTGCTTTTTCTGCCCGTCATAATTGCAGGTAATGGTGCCCGCGCCGATATTAACCCCTTGTCCCATGTCCGTATCGCCGATATAGGTCAAATGGTTGACTTTGGACCCTTCGCCAATGACGGATTTCTTAATTTCACAAAAATTGCCTACTTTGGCGCCCTTTTTGAGCACGGTGCCCGGGCGCAAATGCGCATACGGGCCAACCTCACAGCCGTCCTCTATGACGCAGCCTTCTTCTATATAAGTGCCCAATTTCAGGAACACATTGTTCCCAATGACAGAATCGGTAATAAACACGCTGCCGTCCAGGCGGCAGTTTTCGCCGATTTGGGTTTTCCCTTTGAGGTAACAGCCCGGGCAAACCGTCGTGTCAGCACCAATTTGCACATCCTCATCTATATATACTTCATAGGGACGCACCAGGCGCACGCCGTTATCCATTAACCTGCGCGATATACGGGCGCGCATAATATCTTCGGCCTGCGCCAAATCCATTTGGCAGTTTACGCCTAATGCCTGCCGGTAATCGGGCAAGTTAAACACCAAAACCGTATCCTGGAAATCTTTAATGTGGGCCAGCGTATCTGTTAAATAATATTCCTGCTTCGGCCCTTGGGGCTTTAACAAAGAAAGAGCGGAAACAAGCGCCTGGGAATTAAACACATACATGCCGCCATTGACTTCATCTATTTTCCGCGTGCGGTCATCTGCGTCTGCTTCTTCCACAATCCGGTCAAAGCTGCCATCAGCCGCACGGATAATGCGCCCGTAACCTTTGGGCTCCGGCACTGTAACGCCCAATACCAGTGCGCCGGCTTCGTTGACGTCAAATGCATCATACATTTGCTGCAGGGTTTCGGGACGGATCATCGGAGCGTCGCCGTTTAAAACCATAATGGCCTGAAATTTATTCAGCAAGGGCAACGCCGCGCGGACGGCCCCGGCGGAACCGTTGAGTTCTTTCTGCTCGGCAAACACAATGGGGGCACTTACTCCCCAGGAAGACAAATTGGCTTTGATTTCATCCATGACGCGTTGCGCTTCATGGCCAACTATCACGCAAATAGCACCCGGGTTTAAACTTTGGGCGGCGCGCAGGCTGTGCGCAATCATGGGCAGGCCGCACACACGGTGCAGCGGTTTGGGAAGGGAAGATTTCATCCGGGTGCCTTTACCGGCGGCCAGGATGAGCACGCAAAGATTTTTTTGGGCTACCATTTTGTTTAACTCTTGCCTAAAAAGAATCTAACTTGTCTAAAACAAATTATTTGTGTATATATTATACCAAATTATACCCGTCCGCGCGGGCAAACCGGCACAATATACCTGCTCTAGGCCCAAGCATTGCTTATATACTAGCAATTTTTGGAGCCCAAAACCTACTGCATCTGCGCATAGCAGGCAGGGCCTTCGGCACGGGTAATCCGCACGCGCACCAGGCCATGCAAATCCGCGGGGGCGTTTTCTATGATGACATGCTGAAAGTTGGACGTTACGCCGCTGACCCCGTGTTTGCCATGCTCCTCCACAAACACTTCCTGTTCCGTGCCTGCCAATGAAGAGGCAAAATCCGCGCGCAGTCTTTTGTCCAATTCCCGCAGGCGTTCGGCGCGGCGTTTTATCACTCCGGGAGACAGCTGCGGCAAGGCGGCGGCTTTGGTCAGCGGGCGCGGGGAATAGCTAAATACATGCAGCCCGCAGAGTTTTTGGCTTTCAATAAAACGGTAAGACGCTTCAAAATCTTCTTCCGTTTCCGTGGGAAAACCGGCTATCACGTCCGCAAATACGGAAACACCCGCCACACGCGCGCGCAACGCGGCCACTTTGGCGGCATACTGTTCCGTGTTATAATGGCGGTTCATCGCTTTAAGTACGCCGTCACAGCCGTTTTGCAGCGGCAAATGCAGGTAATTGCAAAAGCGGTCCGGACGGGAGGCCATGGCATCTATAACGCCGTCCGTCACGGTTTGCAGTTCTATGGAAGAAAAACGAATGCGGAAGCGGCCCTCCAGCGCGGCAATATCCGCGCACAGGGCAGCCAAATCCTTGCCGCTTTGCGGGCAGGAATAGTTGCCGATATTAATGCCCGTCAGTACAATTTCGCCAAATCCTTTTTGCGCCAGCGCGGCGATTTCTTTCAGCACGTCCGGCACGGGTTTGGAGCGTTTGACGGTGCGCGCAAAAGGCACAATGCAATAAGAACAAAAGCAGTCGCACCCGTCCTGTATTTTAATAAACGCGCGGCTGTGCCCTTCGTGGCCGGACACTGTCCAGCAAATATCTTCCTGTCCGAAAAGTTTCTTCCCCAAGTCATACTTGCCGATTATTTCCGCCTTTGGGAAAAACTGCCGAATATGCTCCGCATGCGCCGCGGCGTAACAGCCGGTCAATACCAACCGCGCGGAAGGATTGCGGCGGGAAATTTGGCGAATGAGTTTTTCCACGTCCTTATCGGCCTGGTGGGTGACGGTGCAGGTATTGAGCAGACAAAGGTCCGCCTCCTCAAAAGAAGCAGCATGTTCCCAGCCGCGGGCCGCGAACTGCTCCAAAATGGCCTGGCTTTCCACCTGATTGACGCGGCAGCCGAATGTTTTTAGAAAAAATTTCATAACAGTTTGGCCGCGGCCGCTATACAGGCCGTTTCGGCGCGCAAAATGTGCGGCCCCAGCGTAACGGGCAAAATGCCGTATTGGGCGGCAACAACTACTTCCTCATCGGCCCAGCCTCCGGCGGGGCCGATATAAACGCGCAGGGCAGAAGGGCGGCCCAGTTTTTCCAGCCCCCAGGCCAGCGTACGGGTTTCTTCGGCCTCATAGGCCAGCAGGGACGGAATATCCCGCTGCGCGGCGGCGGAAACAAAATCCGCAGGTTCTTTGAGTATGGGCACATCGGCGCGGTCGCACTGTTTGCAGGCAGAGAGAATAATTTGCTGCCAGCGGTCTGCTTTTTGATCCCATTTTTTGAACAAATCGTATTCGCTGCGCGCCGTGCGTATGGGTAAAAAAGAATCCGCGCCCAGCTGTGTGCATTTATCCAGCACATCTTCCAGGGTGTTGCGAGACGTCGGCGCGAAACAAAGCTCCAAAGACAGCGCGGATTTGCGCGGAGGCAAGGCCTTCAGCAGGACGCCGCGCACAAAATTTTTTTGCACGCGTTCTATGCGCGCTTTATATTGTTTGCCTTTGCCGTCAAAAACGGTAACGACATCGCCTTCTTTATGGCGGGCCACCAGCGTCAGGTGGCGCGCTTCTTCGTCCTGCACAAAAAATTCTTTTTCTTTAATATCGGCCAAATACTGGGGCATATGTATATTTTAGTAAATTTGGCAAACGGGAAAAAGAAAGCGCCGGCTAATTCATTTGATAATAACGATGGTCGTCAATGGACAGAGAATAGGTGCCCAGGCCTTTGCATACTTCCAAGGCCGTAGGGAATTTATCCTGCGTGCGGCACCAATGTATACCTGCATATGTGGCATAGACGGCATTGCCCGGGCAGGCAATAGAGGGGAAAAATTCAAAAGACGGAAGCGCATCCTGATATGCCGTTTTGGCATTTATGCGGCAGTTGCCGCACTGGGCAGTACAGCCGGCCAAATTATAATATTTCATCTCGGGCAGCTCTATGTCCAGCCGGGTAATGTCATCGGTAAATGTCCCGTTGGCCATAAAGTACCGATCCTGCGCTTCCACGGCCGCACGCAGCCATGTCACGGCCTCCGCTGCACGCGCCCGGGCCACCGCTTTTTCATATTGTGGCACGGCTATGGCAACCAATATGCCGATGATTAAAACGACAACTAACAGCTCTATTAGCGTAAATGCGGCATTTTTATCGCTTTTCATATAAAAATGGTATCAAAAAAAAAAAACGGGTCAAGCAAACCCGTTTTCAACAAATAAATAACAACGACTCACCATTTAACTGCAACTAAAAACATACGCGGCAGACTGCCCCGGGGCCTCCCTGCAAAGCCGCCGGCCGGTGTTTTTCTGAATATTTTGACACGCCTTTGCGCGGGGCTGGCAGCGGGCTTTAACAGAAGGGGGTTCCCCCGAGATTATGGCCGGTTTTTTTGTTTCAAAATATCAGTTTCCCTTGATTGGGCCACACCGCTGACAGACAAAAAGAAACCCCCTCTTTCCTGCGGCGGGATTTCCATTCCCCTTCGGGATTATGCACGGGGTATTTATTCTGTAAGACAACAATAAAAAACCCGCCTCACAGGGCGGGCTTTAAATCATCCGTGCCATTCTAACGGGCAGCCGTACGGAAAAAATTACCCCGCACATTGCGCGCCAGCTTGGGCATCCCGGTCATTTTATCCGCCTGCACCAAAACGTCTTTGGCATTTGGCTTAATAAGCGTATCGGCGGAACCAAAAATATCGCCTTCTTTAACAATGCCCAGCTTACCGTGGTTGTTGATTTGCACTTCCAGTTTCAAATCCCCTTCCACATCAAGCGCCAGCAAATCTTCTTCTCCCAGCGTAAAAGCCAAGGGAAATTTGGGGTTGACAATGCGTTTAATAGCCACCGGCACATCCGCCGCATTTTTAACGATAATAGCGCAGGAGTTATTATCCGCTTCCGCCACTTTGGCCAAGCGTTCGGGCACGGTTACCGTACCGGTCACATTAAAACGCCCTTCATTTACCTTACGCGCCGCACAAAGGACACATACGGCCATACTGGCCAAAGCTACTGCTGTTAAAAGTTTTTTCATAAGTTTATTATATCTTTTTGCGCACACAGGGCGCAAACTGCGGTTTATTGTTTAAAGAAGCCCCACAGGTTCTGGTTGTATACCCATCCGCGGCAAACGCCCTGGCTGGGATCCTCCGGGTCATCTTCCACTTCTATCCAAGAGCCTTTCTTGGAAATATATTTAAAAGGATAGCCTTTCTCCACCGTGCAAACAATGCTGTTGCTCACGCCCGGCCCGCTGCGCACATTCAAATCCACTTCTGCAGACATACCCCCATTGGGGCTGAGCAGGGAAGCGGAAATCCAACCCGTAAAGCCTTCAAAGTCTTTGATTTCCACCCATTCTTTATCCGGAGAGGTGCGCAACATCAGCACCGGGGTATATTTCCAAACATAAAATTTTACGGCACACTTCGTTCCGGCGCAGGTGCGGACATTGGCCTTGGTCGTGTTGACACTGGCATATTTCTGCGCAAAAGCCGGGACAGACACAAAACAGGCAAGCAAGGCAAAAATGATCATTTTTCTCATAATAAAAGTCTCCTTAAAAATAAATACCTGCTTCTCTTTAAAGAGTATAGCAAATATGCGGCCCGTTTTTGCAAGCCCCCGGCAGGCAGGCGGCCTGTAAAAAGAGTTATAATATAAAAAATCTTCCTTTTGGAGAGCAATATGAAAGAACAAGTGGAAGCCGTCATTGACCAAATCCGCCCCATCCTGCAGTCGGACGGAGGCGACATCCAGCTCATCGGCGTAGATGAAAAAACGGGTATTGTTACCGTAGGTCTGCGCGGACGCTGCGGAGGATGCCCTGCGGCGCAAATGACGCTTAAAGCCGTTGTGGAGCGCAAAATTAAAGAAGCCGTCCCGGGCGTAACCGCCGTGGAACGCGTGTAACATGTTCAAGGCGGATCTGCACACCCATTCGTTTTATTCCGACGGCACCTCCTCTCCCGAGGAGGTGGCATACGGGGCATGGAAAGCCGGCGTAAAAATTTTTGCGCTGGCCGACCATGACACGACCGAAGGGGTGCTGCGCGCCAAAGCCGAAAGTGAAAAACGCGGCATGGACTGGGTAAGCGCCGTGGAAATCAGCACCCGCGAACACGACCATCTGCATTTTTTAGGCTATAACGTAGATATAAACAATGCGGGGTTTCAGTCCTTTTTAAAACAAAACCGCGAAAACCGCGTACTGCGCATTAAAAAAATCATCAAACAGTTGGCAGACAGCGGGGTAGATATCACGGAAGAAGATGTGTTTTCCCTGGCGGGGAATACCGTTTCCCGTGCACATGTGGCCGATGCATTAAAAAAGAAAAAAATCGTTCCCTCCCGCCAGGAAGGCTTCCGCCAATATCTCATCCCGGGCAAAGCAGGGTATGTCCCCTCGGCCGGAGTAACGGTTGTGGAAGCCATACGGGAAATTAAAAAAGCCGGAGGTTTGGCCGTAATGGCTCACCCGGGGCTGGTACAGGATGTGTGGAACTTTCCCACCTGGGTGGAAGCGGGATTGGACGGGGTGGAAGTATTCTATCCGGCACACAGCTATACGCTCAAACAGGAACTGTTGAAAATCGCGCGCAAATATGATTTGTTCGCTACGGGCGGCTCGGATTACCACGGGCCGCAGGCCGGGCGAACGGCTTCGCCGGGCATGAACATCCCCCAGCCTTACAGCGACATCCTTTTGCGCCGCCTGCTCAATAAATAATCTTTTATGCAAAAAACCCCGTCCGAAAAACGAGGTTTTTAAGATCCGGCACATTGAGGGGCACCCCTCTTTTCATTTAATAAAGCCTATATCCCACCGAATTGTCATTATGCGAATCCGGTTCTGTCTGGCCGGTTATGGATTTGCAAACAGCATTTTTTATTTTGTCCGAGGTGCTTGTTTCCGTTTTGGGGGCCCAGCAGATAAAATAAGGGTATTTATAATACTTCTCCATAGCCGGGCTGCCGGAAACTTTGGAAGAGCAGTACGCCGAATATAAATCAGACGTACTTTCCCGCAGGTAACAGGCAAAATCTTTATAGTCTAATGTTTCGGCAACCTCTCCCCCTTCGGAAAGCACGCCCCCGGCAGGCATCCCAATGTCCAGGTCCGAAAAAGAGGCACTATAATGCCCGTTGGCCATATAATAACGCTGCTGTGCATCGCTGATACTGCGCAGCAAAGGAAGCAAGGCCATGGCACGCGCTTTTACTACAGCCGTTTGATATTGGGGCACGGCTATGGCAGCCAATACACCGATAATTAAAACGACGACTAATAGCTCTATTAGCGTAAATGCGGCGTTTTTCTTACTTTTCATGCGAAAAGTGTATCAAAAAAAAAAAAACGAGTCAAGGCTCGGCAAATAAACGGCAAAAACAAAAAACGCTCCAAGCTGCCAAAGCCTGCTTGCGGACCATATGCAGCATGCGCCCCGGCCTTAGCCGGGGCGGTCTTTTCTCCGCGTTCTTTTATTTCGGAAATGGCCCAAAAAGACTCGGTTTTTTATTGTATGCCGGGAGGCGGCAGCCATTAATTAAGCAATGGGTCATTCATGTCCGCGCCGGACGACGCGGAACCTGCCGGCGTGCTGCCGTCGTCTTTTTTGTCTTTATGGAAATAACTTTTAAATTGCTTCCACAGATTTTTCCCGAATTTCAATAATGTGGAATTAGCCATCATGCCTGTGGTTAACATCCAGCTGCCTACCAACATCGCCGTTGCATACAGCAAATCCAAATTGGTACCGTTAAACCATTCATTTAAGTGAGAAGCGGGCATCGTTAACGCCCCAGCCAAAGCCATGGTGATGGCTAAGATGACAGAAATTTCACGCTGGAGTTTGGGGTTTTTCTTGGTCACATAATCGTACATTTGCGAGAAGTAATTTCCCACCCCCAGACTGGTAATGGCTGCCCCCAGAATAGAGAGCCCCGCGTTCCCGGCAGAGCTGAGCATAATCAATGTACCCAGGCCGGAAAGGGTGTTGCACAGGATATACATGGTGCCAGAACTGATACGGGAAGCGACCAAGTTCCCGCCCAAACGACCCAAAATAAGAGGAACATACAAAGCCACCGCCACCAGCAGGTTGGCCGTATCCCCGTTCGGGATCAATTGGTTTAAATTCATAGCAAAAGCACTGGAAATGGTAAACTCATGCACCGTAGCCAGGGTCATTCCCATGGTAATCAGAGCTACGGACGGCGCATGCAGGAACACCTGCCAGGGCGTCACCGGGTTTTTTTCCAAGCGGTGCAGAGTATCCGAAAAATCTTTTGCCACAAGCGCGTTTTGTTCTGCGGGTAACAACCGGCCAAATTCCTTGATCAAAGCAGATTCCAAACTTGCCAACGTTTGTGTACGGAAAGAAGAAAGTTCTGTTTTTTGGACTCCTTCTTTTCGGTAAGCTTCCATAACCGTATTGGCGCTTTCTTGCAGCTTTTTGCCGCTGATTTCCAAAAAGTCCGCCAGTTCCTGCTGCGTCGTTTGCGGATCCTGGAGGGCGTTGCGCACAGCTTCGGCAATTTCCGTAACTGTGTTGTGGGCAGCTTTTTGAGCTTCAGCCACGGTAGGCACGCTATATGCGTCACGCAAATTGGCATGCAGCGTCTGCAACGTTACAAACAGAGCATACAGACCAAATATTGGGAAACTGATGGAGTACACAAATTGAGCGTCATAACCACTGACAAGATATACCGCCTTATTAATCAACCACGGCAGTGCCAGGAACAGCAATGTACCCATGTTTTTATAAACAAAGCTCAGGTTATACATCAACAGGTTACGAATGTCCTCATTAGAAGAAGAATGAGCCCACACTTCTTTCATACGGGCTTTTACATCGCTCCAGCTGGTTTTCTGTTCCGCTTCTGCAGAAGCAGCGGCTTTGTGTTGGATGGAAAGCTTTTTGGCTGCTTTCCTAATTTTGCCGTTATTGGCCGCCATTAGCATATTGGACGTAACCTGCTGCAGCACGCTGGCCGCCGAGCGCAGCACAAAAGCGGAAATAATCACTGCTGCGGCCACCGTGCCGGCTGCATGATTATGGGCCATTCCGTAAAACCCGACCAGCGGCGGTAGGAAGTTAGCCAAACTGGTTACAAATCCGGCTATCACGCTTAGCCGTTTTTCTCCCATCCGGCGCAACAGCGGATTTAAGAAAGAGGCGAGCCCCGGAATTACATAATTGATAACCATCATTAAACTGGTAGCCGAAGCGGAGCTGATGCCTAAATCCTGATGGATAATCGGCCCCATCGTTTTACCCAGCGAATTGTTGTAAATTTGCTGGTTTCGATATAAAATAGACGCTTTGTCTTTGGTGGGCAACACTTCTACCGGAAATATAACCGGACTGCCTTTTAAAATTTGGACCAAATTGTTAATCTGATGCTTAGGCAGACGGATATAAACACCTGTTAACGGAACGGACTGTTCAGCAAAAGGCCGCAGGACAGCAATTTTGCCGTCTTTTCGTTGCACCAGGCGCGCTTCTCCCGGCAATAACTTCTTTTCCAGTTCTACTTCCACGGGCAGTTTTTCGCGGCCGTCAGCCGTATATAAAGGGACCGTAACCGTCTTGGCGGCACGATTAGGAAAACGCTGCAGTTTAATTTTTAACGGTTCAGGCAAATTGGCCTGTATCGTTAAATCCACAAACTGCTGCCACTGTTCCGGAGACCCCGTAAATTTCATAAAGAAATGAGACATGGTATGGGGTTCCTGGGTGCCGTTACGCAGCTGGGCATGAAAATTTTCATTAAAGGTAATACGGTTATAGCCGTCTGTTTTAATACGGGAATCAATAGACAGAGACACTGGCAGCACTTCTTCACTGTTAGTGACCGGATCCACATAAGTAAGGCGAAAACCTCCAACGGGACGTTTGTCTCTTGTCCCAAAATCAAATAACTCTTCCGAAGACAGCGGATTCGGCGAGGCTTCTGTGTCGGCGAATGACAGAGGGAACCCCAGTGTGCGCATTACTGTGAAATATACGCCTTCATTGTCTGCGGCGAGGTGTACTGCCAGCTCGGCAGATATATTCTTAGCAAATAGATCTGCAAAAGGTTTTCCCGTATGATTAGATTCGGAAAGAGCAGCGCTGTGGGATTTTTTTACTGCACCAGAAATCTTTTTTACCAAACGGCGGGTATTTATTTTATCCGCCCATTTGCCCAACCCGTTAGTGCTTAACACGCCGCTCCTGCCCATTAACTGCGAAAACAAGACATCTTCAAACGCTTTGGCATCAAAAACCCCTTGTGGGAAGAAACGCTTCCAACCCGCCTGGATTTGTTCCGGAGCCTCTTGTGGATTTTTCAGTTTGTTCTGTTCGGCGACCGCATTGGCAATTTCCTGGGCATACGGCTTCAGGGTCCGGTCAGACTCAACGGCTTTTGTGAAGTTCTCCGAGAACA
>CASFOP010000021.1 GCA_949296525.1 uncultured bacterium
CGAACCATACGGCTCCGGGAATGTCGTCACGATTTTCATCCCGCTTGCCCCGTATGCTCCTACGCTTGCCGCCACTAATGCGACTAAAAAAAGGAATTTGCTACAATAAATATATGTCAGAGAATGATTTTTATCAAAATTACGAAGTGCCAGAAGATCTCCGCTTCCGCACCCAGGATATTTTACGCAACGGGGGGCTGAAGTGCTCGGCCAAACTGGCGCCCAAATATTTTGAAGATATTTTCACGCCGCCCAATAAAATTACCGAGGTGCGTACGGAGCTGGAATTTTGCCCGGCGGGCAAAGAAATTATGGCCCGCGGGCGGGTATGGGGCAAACGCACCGTACGGTGCGACCGCTGCCTCAAAGAAACCGTGCAGGATTTTGACGAATCTTTTTTGGAGAGTTATAGCGTACAAAGCGAAATAATTGATATAATGTTACTTGTGCGGCAAACGCTTGCATTGACCGAGGATATTCAGTTTTTATGCAAGAGCGACTGCAAGGGCCTTTGCCCCCAGTGCGGCAAGGATTTAAATGAAGGTCCCTGCACCTGCAAGCCGCCTGTTCTGTCGCCGTTTGCGGCGCTGAAAGGAAAATTTAAGTAAATTCATTTGACGTGTCAAATGCACAGGAGTAAATACAATGCCTAATCCGAAGAAAAAACATACCCGTTCCAGAAGAGACATGAGACGCTCTCACAACTCGGTGATTGAAGTGGCGCAGCTGGTGGAATGCCCCAACTGCAAGGCGATGCGCCTGCCCCACAATGTCTGCCCTTCCTGCGGGTTTTACAAAGACCGTGTTGTCGTCGCCCCGAAGGCGGCCAAGAAAGAAGAAGCCAAATAAAATCTTGCCATGATTAAAATAGCCCTGGATGCTTTAGGCGGGGATTTCGGAGCCGGACCAAACGTGCGTGGCGCCGTAGAGGCGGCCAAACGGTTGGGCGCGGAAATTATTTTGGTCGGAGACCAAACCGTCATCCGCCGCGAGCTGTCAGCCCTGGGCTATAAAGATCTGCCCAAAAATATCTCCGTGGTGAACGCCCCCGATGTCATAGACATGGGGGCCGACCCCGCGCGGGAAGTGCGCTCCAAAAAAACGGCCAGCATTGTCGTTTGTGCCGAATTGGTGCACAAAAGGCAGGCCGATGCTTTTGTTTCCGCCGGACACAGCGGGGCCGCCATGGTGGCAGCGCTGTTTGGCATGGGCCGCATCAAAGGCGTGCTCCGTCCAGCCATCGCTACCCCGATGCCCACTTATCAGGGCGTGAGCCTGCTGTTGGACGGCGGTGCCAATGCCGACTGCAAACCCATTCACCTGTTGCAGTTTGCCGTGATGGGGGCCGCTTATATGGAAAAGGTTTTTGACGTCAAAGACCCGTCCGTAGGCGTTTTGTCCATCGGGGAAGAAGAAACCAAAGGCAACCACCTGGTCAAATGCACCGTGCCGCATATGCGCGAAATCGGCGTCAATTTTAAAGGCACCGTGGAAGGCCGCGACGTAAACACTGGCGAAACGGACGTTATCGTCTGCGATGGTTTTGTGGGCAATATCGTATTAAAAATGGCGGAAGGCTTGGCCAAAACCCTTTTGAATATGATTAAGCGCGAAATCAAAAAGCGCCCGCTGGCTGTGTGCGGAGCGCTTTTGTCCAAACGCGCGTTTAAGGCGGTCAAAGACCACACCAACCCCGACAATTATGGCGGCGCTCCGTTGCTGGGCGTGAACGGTGTGGCTATTATTTCGCACGGCAAGTCCAATGAGATAGCTATTTTTAACGCTTTAAAAACAGCTAAAAAATTGGTACAAAAAGATTTTATAGGGGATGTGGGCCAAAAAATAGCCGCCCTGAAGGATACCTTTCAGCGTATAGAAGACGAATACGCCAAAGAGGGGGGAAACCATGACTGATTTTAAAGGCCAGAAAGTAGCCGTTACGGGTGCGACGCGCGGCATAGGCCTGGCCATTGCCGAAGCCTTTGCCCAAGCCGGGGCCGACGTAGCCATATGCGGCACGCATGAGGACGCCCTGCAAAAAGCCAAAGAGCATTTGGCTTCCTTCGGCGGTCAAGTCTGTGCCGTCAGAACCGATATTTCCAAGCCCGAAGACTGTGACGCTTTTGTTTCTGCCGTCGTTAAAGAACTGGGCGGGCTGGATGTGCTGGTTAACAACGCCGGCATTACCAAAGACGGCCTGGTGGTGCGCATGCGCCCCGAAGACTGGGACGCCGTTATAAATGTGAATTTGACGGGGACGTTTTTGATGTCCAAAGCCGCTTTAAAAGTGATGTTTAAGCAAAGAAGCGGCAATATCGTCAACATTTCTTCCGTCATCGGGGAAATGGGCAACGCCGGTCAGGCCAATTACGCCGCCAGCAAAGCGGGTATTATCGGGCTGACCAAGTCGCTGGCCAAGGAGTTTGGCTCGCGCGGCGTGCGTGTCAACGCGGTGGCGCCCGGGTTTGTGCGTACGGCCATGACCGACGCCATGAGCGAAGAAATGAAGGAAAAGGCCTTTGAGGCCATTGCATTGAAAAGATTTGCAGAACCGCAGGACATCGCCAAAGCAGTGATGTTTTTGGCCAGCCGGGACGCGGCCTATATTACGGGCCACGTGCTGGCCGTAAACGGCGGACTTTATATTTAAAAAGTAAATCCGGAGGACAACATGTCTGTAGAAAACGTGAAAGAAAGAGTAACAAACATCATCGTAGAAAAATTGAGCGTGGAACCTGACCAGGTAAAACCCGAAGCCCAGTTTGTCAATGACTTGGGTGCCGACTCTTTGGATACCGTGGAACTGATCATGGGGTTGGAAGAAGAATTTAATATTGAAATCCCGGATGATCAGGCTGAAAAAATTAAAACCGTGGGCGAAGCCATCAGCTATATTGAAGCCCATGCCAAAAAATAAAGCAAACGTGCCTACGGAGTTGGAAAACCTAATAGGTTATTGTTTCCAAAACGAGGCGATTTTACAGGAAGCACTCACTCATAAGTCTTTTGCGGGGGAGCATCGGTCTGTTCATCATAATGAACGGTTGGAGTTTTTGGGCGACAGTATTTTGGGCGCCTTTGTGGCCGATTATATTTACCGTCAATGCCCGCATAGCGAAGAGGGAGTGCTTTCTAAAATAAAATCCAATCTGGTATCCAGGCACAATTTGTACCTGTGGGCCAAAGAGTTGGATTTGGGGCGTTTTTTGCGTCTTGGACACGGTGAATTGGCCACGGGCGGCCGCCAGCGGGACAGTATTTTGTCCAACGCCATGGAAGCCGTCATCGGCGCCGTGTATTTGGACGGCGGTTATCCCGCCGCTGAAAAGGTAGTCCTGCCTTGGGTGCAGACGCAGCCTCTGCAGCAGGACAGCGGTGACTATAAAAGCCAGCTGCAGGAATTTATCCAAAAACGCAGCCGCAGTATGCCGCAGTATGAAGTGCTGCAAACCGTGGGGCCTGAACACAATAAGGTTTTTACCGTGGAGGTCCTGTTGGACGGGAGGCGGCTGGGGCTGGGTAAAGGGCGCAATAAAAAGCAAGCCGAACAAGAGGCCGCCCGCGATGCATATGCCCGCCTGAACCGGGGAAATAACCATCCGCCGGAGGCTAAAAGTGCCGTTTAAAAAGAATACCACTAAAATATCGCTTACTCCTTCCAAACAAGTCCGTGTGGCCATTGATACGGCCAAGCGGCGTCCCTGGGTGTTGGTGGGGCTGGTAGCGCTGGTGCCTTTGGCCGTTTTGCTTGCCTATACCGTAAAAGGGAATACTTCTTTTGGTCGCTCACGCTCTTCGGCCGGTATCAAAACCGTTATTGCCGCGCAAACCCCGCAGGATATTGCCCAGGAGGCCACCGCCGCTTTGCAAAAAGGAAATACGCAGGCCTTTTTTGATATATTGGACAGCAAAGTCAAAGATCCCAACATTATTAACAGCCAGGGGGATACGCTTCTGCTGGCGGCTGCTACCATGGGCAATGTTGAAGCCGTTGAAAAACTTTTGGCCCTGGGGGCGGATGTAAACCGCCAAAACGCTTATACGCGTGATACGGCGGTATTGCGCAGTGTGTATGGTGGATATGATGAGATTACCCAGCTGTTAATTTATGCCAATGCGGATTTAAATTTGCCAAACAACTATCGTCAGACGCCCATGGGCCTGGCCGTGGAAAAACAAAACGGCTATCTGGTTGATTTGTTTTTGACTAACGGCGTGCGTGCCGGCTTGGATGCCGATACCTTGTTGCGTTCCAGCGCGCAAAAAAATTACGTCGGTGTGCTGGCCATGCTTAAAGGCGGAGTCAGCCCCAATGTAAAAAACGCCGCCGGGAACACGCCGCTGATTATTTCCGCTTCTTTGGGCGATACGCAGAGTGTGCGTGTCCTGCTGGCTTATCGGGCGGATGTAAATGCCGCCAATAACAATGGCAATACAGCTATGCTTTACGCCGCGCGTTACAATCATCCGGAAACGGTGCTGGCGCTATTGGCTCCATTGACACTGCAATACCGCGCCGATATAAATATGCAAAATAAAAAAGGGGAGACGGCGCTGTACTGGGCAGCCCTGAAGGGCTATACCCCCATCGTCAAGATTTTGCTGGCTAATGATGCCGATAAAACTTTAAAGACCACTTCCGGCCAGACTGCTTTGGACGTGGCTAAAAAATATCGCCGCGCGGAAGTGGTGAAGCTGTTGGAAATGCCTTCCAGCCAAGTAAAAGCATTGTTTAATAAGGATCAGGAGTCCCGTATGGCGGCACAAGCATCTGCCCAGGCCCGCCAGGCGGAAGCGGACGTAGCCAGCAATCAATCCGTGGCCGCCGCCCAGGCCGCCGCGGGAAAATAGTGTTTTAATATAATGACTGAAAAACGCCCCGTTTGCCGGGGCGTTTTTTAATGCCGTTTGAAGGGATTGCGGCCCGGCGGGCCGGGCGATGCTTGGCGGCGGGAGCAGCCGGCGGGTATAATGAATTAATGTTATCTTCTCAAACCCTCTCCGAATAAAAAGCTAACCATTTATTTTTCTGTTTATATATGAAAGGGCATATGGGCCCGTATTTTCCACTTTACTAAAATTTTAAATCATGGATATTCGGTGGTATATAAAGGCCGGTATGTTGGGGGCCGCTGCCTGTTTGTGTGTGCCATATCTGCCGGGGGCGGCCTTTGCGCAAATTTATTCCGTACGTCGCCCTTCCCTTTCCGTTCCCGAACCGGCCAAAGGGCCGGCTCCCCGGCGGCTGGAGTTTTATGCGGGGCCGGTGATTTCCCTCCAGCCTCTTAAAGACGATGAAGGCAATACGCTCTCTTCCGCCTTTTACGGTATGGCCGCCGGCCTGCGTTGGCGCTTGATGGAGTGCCTGGCTCTGGGGATGGAAGGGCAGTATTTGCCTCAAAGCGCTTCACAAATTCCTTTTACGCAGTATATGCGCCAGGAAGCATTATATCTGACGGCTCGCTGGGAGCTGACTCCGGACACATCACCCGTGCTTTGGATGGAAGGGGGAGTTGGGTATTTGCGTACGCGGTGGAAATTAGAAAGGGCCTTTCCCGCAGAAGAGCTGGTTTCACCGACCGCATTTATGGGCATGGGAAGCACTTTTTCTTTAGGACGCGGCTGGAGCGGGGGGGCTTTCTGCCAGGCTGTTGTATACTCCAAAGACGGAACATGATTTTCTGTTCCATTATGCTTCCCATACGGCTTGGCAGGCGGCACTGTGGCTGGGGAAGGCATTTTAGGGCTTTTCGGTTCCTCCTTTCAATTTGTTATAATTTGTATATGAGAAAGCTCCGACTGTTTTTTATATTTTTGGCCCTGTCTGGGGCAGCCGCTTTGCCGGCGCAGCAGTCTCCTGAGCCGGCACAGCCCGGCCCGGACGCGCAGGCTCCCGCTGCGGAAGTGGTGGGCAGTGCCACATATGAAGAGTCCGCCCCGGCTGATGCGCAGAATCCTTCCGGCACCGTCACAAAAAGTTCGGTGGTTACCCGTTTGAATCTCCAGCTTAGCGAGCGTATTTTGCATACCACCGTTATGGACTACAGCCAGCCGGCGGAGTTGGCCGCCGTGGCCGAAAAGTGTGCCGCCGGGGAGCCGGATGAATGTTATTTTTCTTATAAAGCTTTTGAAAATTCCGAAGATTCCTCTGTGGCAGCGCGCGCCAATTTGGAGCTCTCCATCCTTTCTTTGCAGCGCGGGTTGGTCAAGCAGGCCCTGGCATATATAGACAAGGCCGCCTCCCTGGCCCCCGAAGACCCCTTTGTTGAACTGACGCGCGGCTGGACGTTATTTGCCGCCGGGAAATATAAAAAAGCGCGGCAGTCTTTTGCCAATATGCTGTATCTGACGGCGGATTTTGAATATGCCTCTTCGGCCAAACTCGGCACCGCGCTGGCCTATTATTTTGAAGGGGAGGACGAACTGGCCGCCTCTGATTTTCAGTATATTTACACGTCCAATCCGTATCTGATTTCTTTTTCGGCCTATATGATGGGGCGCATCGCCTCCGAGCGCAAAGACTCGCGCAAACTCGCGCCGGTGTTCTTGCAGCAGGCTTTAAATCACGACGGGCACAACTACCCCGCCATGCAGCTGCTGGCCAAACTGTCCGAAAAAGACAAAGAAAACAAAACCGCCTCTTTCCAGTATTATTCCACGCTTTACAGCCAGGACCCGACAAATGAGGACGTGTATAAAAAAGTGGAAGAATACGCTAAAGATTTAAAAGCTAAGCCGGAGGACTATCTGTTCTTTTTGCGATTGGATGATCCAATTGTGCAGGATATGCCCTCTACTCCTTCGCAAAAAATCAAAATGGCTCTGTATGCCGACCGATGGCAGCAGCCCGTGGTCTTGCAAAGCGTGTCCGTCAAGCCTTCCGGCGTGATGAGCGTGCATGACGAGCGCCTGGGCGAAGTACTTAAATCCCCGTCTTATGTAACGCGTGTGCTGGAGTTTAATCCACAGACGAAAGGCGTGGATTTTAAAGACACGCGCGGCCATGTGGAGTTTTCCGCCCGCCGGCCCTTTGTCATTACTACGGACAAAGAAGAAAAAACCCTGCTGGTCAAAGATGTTTCCGCCAAAGACCTGTTCGCGGCGGATTTCAGCGACAAAGAACTCAAAGGGGCTTTGACGGTGATCCCGTCCGAAGAGGGCATGTTGCTGGTTAATGAAGTAAACCTGGAGGATTTAATCCCCGGCCTGTTGGCCACGCAGGCGCGTGACATACGCCAGGAGCCGGCCCTGCAGGCGTTGGCGGTGGTGTTCCGCGCCGCGCTGAAAGAAGCGGCCCAGCAAAACGCGGATAAGCCGTACCATATCACGGATAATGACGTATATTTTAAGTTTAAAGGTATGAATCTGACCGTACAGGCCATGTTGGACGCGGCGGTTTCTTCGCGCGGGCTGGAGCTGTCGGGCACAAATTTAGGGTATTACGCTTCCTGCGGCACCGTATCGTACGATACCACCGCCAATACGGAAAGCCGCCCCAACTATACCTATTCGCCCGCCAACCTGGCCAAATATATGATCTCCAATCCGCCGGCGGATTTGTATTCCGCGCCGGAAAACCCGACGCAATGGTCGGCCGTAAAGTGGATTTATCTCTATGACGGAGAGGAAATTGCCGCGCGTGTCAATGCGCGCTCGGAAATCGGCAAACTGCGCGCGCTGGTGCCGCAAAAGCTGTCCCCGCAGGGCCGTATATTGACTATGCGCTTTGAAGGCAGCAAAGGCAGCTATATCGCCGCCACCCCGCAGGAAGTGGATTACCTGTTAAGCGCGGGTACGCTGCGCTCCACGTTCTTTGACTTTGTGCCCATGTACAAAGGCAAAAATATAGAGCGCGTGCTGCTGCGCGGTTATGACACCGGCACGGGCGTAGGGCTGTGCGTGTCCGGCGCGGCGGGACTGGCTAAAGACGGCAGCGATTATCAGGGCATTATCAAATATTATTTCCCCAATGCCCGCATCCTTGATACCCAAACCGGAGAGTTGCACTAATGGTAAAGACAAAAATTTTGTATCTCATTACCGCCCTGGACCAGGGAGGCGCGCAAAACAGCGTGTTGACTACGATAAAACGCTTGGACAAGCGCGAATTTGAATGTTACCTGGCTGCGGGCAAAGGCGGACGTTTGGACGGAAAAGCCAAACGCGAACTGAAAAACCTGCATTTTATTCCCGCGTTAAAACATGACGTGCGTGCCAAATATTTTTTCCATGACGCGCTGGCCATACTGCAAATGGGCCTGCTCATGCGCAAAATCCGCCCCGATATCGTGCATACCAACGCTCCCAAGGCCGGTATTCTCGGCCGCTTGGCTGCGCGTGTTTTCTGGCGCAAAGCCAAGGTAGTGCATACCTTCCACGGGCTCGGCTTTGCCAAAGAGCACGGGGAAAAACATTTTGACTTTTTCGTCAAAACCGAAAAGTTCTGCGCTTCGTTGACGGATGTGTTGGTATTTGTGTCCAAGAAAAACGCTGCCGAGGCGGCCTCCTTGGGCATAGGCGCGGGCGTGCGCAGCGAGATTATCCGCGCCGGCATAGACTTTGAGCGTAAATTGCCGCACAACTTTGCCGTTTCGGGCAAGAAGGCTTCCCTGAAAATCCCGTCCACGGCGCGCGTCGTGCTGGCCATTGCTAACTTTAAACCGCTGAAAAACCCCATCCATTTTGTGTTGGCGGCTTATAAGGTATTAGGGCAAATTAAAAACGTTTACTTTATTTATACCGGAGACGGTCCGCTTAAAGCCGCAGCCGTCAGCCTGGCCGGCCACCTGGGTATAGAAAAAAAGATCCTGTTCCCGGGCTGGCGCGGAGACAGCGACGAGCTGCTGGCGATTGCCGACGTATACGTCAGTACATCTTTGCGTGAGGGGGTGCCGATGTCGCTTTTGGAAGCGCAGGCGCACCGCGTGCCCGCCGTATGCTATGATGTGGACGGCATCAGCGAAGTCATTTCGGACAACCGCACGGGCTTTTTGGTTAAAGTCAATGACATAGCCGCCCTGGCTGAAAAAATCAAAGCCCTGTTGCGTAACAACGGCCTGCGCGAACGTTTTAAAGAAAATATCGCCAGGCGCGACTTCGGGGAGTTTACCGTCCCCGTTATGATACGCCGCCAGGAGCAGCTGTACCGCTCCCTGGTGCCACCCAAACGCGCCGCAGGCAAAAAACCTTTTCATTTCCGCGGGGGCAAAAAACGCTCCGCGCGGCGCAAATTTCATTCCACCGGAGAGAAGAAATAATGGATTACGCTATTAATGAAATGGAGCAGGAAACCCTAAACGCTACGCGTGAGCTGGCGCAAAAGAAACTTAAACCCCTTCGCGCGGAAATGGACGCCAAGGAACAGTTTTCCAAAGAGATGTATGAAGAATTCCGCAAAAGCGGCATGTTCGGCCTGTGGCTGCCGGAAAAATACGGCGGTCTGGGCGGGGGGATTACCTGCCTGGCCATGGCTTTTGAAGAACTCTCACGCGTTTGCGCGGGCCTGGCCCTGACCCCGGGCACGTCTGCGCTGGGGGCGATACCGATGTTTTTGGCCGCCACGCCGCAGCAGCGGGAACGCTGGTGTTATGATTTGGCCAGCGGCAAAAAACTGTGGGCCTTTGCGCTGACCGAGCCCGAAGCCGGCTCCGACGCCACCGCTTTAAAAACCACCGCCATTAAAGACGGAGATTATTACATAGTCAACGGCACCAAGCATTTTATTTCCACCGGCAAAGAAGCCGATTTTTATACGGTGGTACTCAGCACCAACCCCGCCCGCGGCGCCCGCGGCATTTCCATGCTGGTCATAGAAAAAGGCACTCCCGGGTTTACCTTCGGCAAGAAAGAAGAAAAAATGGGCATACGTACCAATCCGACTTATGAGCTGATTTTTGACAATGTGCGCGTGCCCAAAGAAAACCTGTTGGGCGGCGAAGGACGCGGCCTGCTGTATGTGCAGGAAACGCTGGACTATTCCCGCCCGGGTGTGGCGGCGCAGGCCGTGGGCATTGCCCAGGGCGCGCTGGACGAAACCATCCCCTACCTGCGCACGCGCAAGCAGTTTGGGCAGCCCATTATTACCTTTCAGGCTTTGGCCCATAAAGTGGCCGAGCTGGCCGCCAAAACCGAGGCCGGCCGCGCGCTGGTGTACACCCTGACGCACAAAATGGACGAAGAGTTCCTGCCCGCCGTCAAAGCCGCGCTGGAAAACGGCACCACGGTGCATGACGAACTGAAAAAAATCAAAGGCGGCCGCTGGACCAAATACAGCGCCATGGCCAAACTGTTCTGTGCCAACACCGCCATGGAAGTGGCCGACGAATGCGTGACCCTCTGCGGCGGCGTGGCGTATATGCGCGATTTTCCGCTGGAGAAATACATGCGCGACGCCAAAATTACCCAAATTTACGAAGGCACCGTCCATATCCAGAAAAACGAAATCATCGCGGCTTTAATCAAAGAATACGCCGCCAAAGGAGAGTAGCATGCACATTTTAGCCTGTGTTAAACAAACCCCGAAATCCGACAATGTCAAAATAGACCCCGCCACCGGCTGCCTGATCCGCTCCGGCGTGGAAAGCGCGATGAATCCGTTTGACGAATACGCGCTGGAAGAGGCCATCTGCCTCAAGGAACAGCTGGGCGGCAGCGTGTCGGTCATTACCATGGGCCCTCCGGCGGCGGAAAACGTCCTGCGTGACAGCATCGCCCGCGGGGCCGACAAAGTGTATCAGCTGGGCGACACGGCCTTTGCCGGTTCGGACACCTGGGCCACCAGCTACGCCCTGTCCAAAGGGGCGGAAAAAGTAAACGCCGAAAATAAAATAGATTTGATTATCTGCGGCAAACAGACCAACGACAGCGACACCGGCCACATCGGCCCGCAGATTTCCGCCTGGCTGGGCTGGCCCAACGCCGCTTTTGTGCGCCGCGTGGTTAAAGCGGGGGACAAAAGCATTACCGTGGAACGCCTGACCGAGGACGGTACCGAAGTGCTGGAGCTGCCGTATCCGTGCGTCATCAGCGTGGTTAAAGAAATCAGCAATCCGCGCGTACGCAGCGTTAAGGGCCGCATGGCCGCCAAACGCGCCGAAGTGACTAAATGGACCGCCGACGACATCGGCGCCGACAAAGGCAAGCTGGGCGTTAAAAACTGCCCGACCCGTGTGGTTAAATCCTTCGCCCCCAAGCGCGACGCCAACGCCGTCGTGGTGGAAGGGGCCAACGGAAAAGAAAAAGCCGCCAAACTGGTAGAACTGTTAAAGGAAAATAAATATATTTAAGCGCGTGCGCCCTGGCGCCGCCGTATTTGAACAAGAGAGCGATTTATGAAAGATTGGAAAAACGTATGGATTTTGGCGGAAGTTTCCCGCGGCAAGGTCAGCCCCACGGCCTACGAACTGTTAAACGCCGGACGCAAACTGGCCGACGATTTGGGCGAAAAACTTTGCGCGGTGCTGCTCGGCAAAGACGTGAAAAACTTTGCGCGGGATATGTTTGAGCACGGGGCCGATATCGTTTATGTGTGCGACGCGCCCCAGCTGGAAAATTATGTGGACGACGTCTATGCCAAGACGCTCTCTGCCATGATTGCGCAGTATAAACCTAATAAATTTTTGCTGCCTGCCACGAATATGGGGCGCTCCCTTTCGGCCAAGACGGCCATTTTGGCGGAGACGGGCCTGACGGCCGACGCCACCGAAGTGGTGATTCATAAAGAGGACGGGCAGCTGCACGCCACGCGCCCGACGTTCGGCGGCAACCTTATGGCCACCATTACCTGCGCCCACACGCGGCCGGAAATGTGTTCCCTGCGTCCCATGGCCTACCCCAAGGCCGCCAAAGAAGCGGGCCGTACGGGTGAAGTGATTGAATTCGCTTTTGACGGCGGGAAATTTACCTCGCTGGCCAAATTTTTGCAGTTTGTCAAAAGTGAGGGCGAAGGGCTGGATTTGTCCGAAACGGACGTCATTGTGGCCGGCGGCCGCGGCCTGGGTAAGCCGGAAGGTTTTGCCCTGCTGGAAAAGCTGGCCAAACGCCTGGGCGGCGCGGTGGCCGCTTCGCGCGCGCCGGTGGACAGCGGCTGGATTGAATACCGCCGCCAAATCGGCCTGACGGGCCGTACGGTAAAGCCCAAGCTGTATATTGCCTGCGGCATTTCGGGGCAGATTCAGCATATGGCCGGCTGCTCGGGCGCGGACGTGATTGTGGCGATTAACAAAGACCCGAACGCGCCGATTATGAAGCTGGCGCATTATGCGGTGGAGGGGGACTTATATGAAGTAATCCCCGCCATGCTGGAAGTGCTGGGGTAAGTGTAACAGCTTCTTCGGTTGCCGATCCTAGTATGGGCCAACAATTTTTCAAATTTGGCTCTCTTCACGCCGACTTGCCCCTTAAATAACTGCCATTATTCTGCGGGGCAACTTACGGCGTGAA
>CASFOP010000022.1 GCA_949296525.1 uncultured bacterium
TTTCTCATATATATATATATATATATGATAGCTTTTTTTTAACAAAAAATCTACCTACCGGTAAGTAAATATATATATAAAAGTATTATCGTGGCAGAAAGCCTCCATAGAAAAGAAAACCGCTATATGGCAAAAGCCGCAAACGGCAGCTTTTTGAAATTTAATTTTAATGCTTCGGTAGGATGCGGTGCCAGCCGTCACCGACAACCTATTTTAGTGTCATGATATTACTGCGGGAAAAGAGGTGCTAACCATATCTTGGGAAGCTTTCTATTTCGCCCCTTTCTCCGTTTAACATCCTTGGGAAGAATATATCTCCACACATAAAAAACCCGCCTTTGGCGGGCGGGTTTAAATCGTGGATAAACCGTATTTTATTTGGCTTTAGCCGCAGTCTTTTTGGCAGGGGCTTTGGCGCCTTTATTTACGGCTTTGGCCAGACGCGATTTTTTGCGCGCGGCGGTTTTCCAGTGAATGGTTTTCTTTTTGGCGGCCTTGTCAATGCTGGACGCGGCGGCCTTCAAGTCTTCCGCCACGGTGGCGGCTTCGGCCTTTACGGCGGCGAGCACTTTTTTGGTGGTCGTACGCACTTTTTTCATCAGGCCTTTGTTCTGGGAAGTTCTCTTCTCAGCTTGTCTTTGCGCTTTTAAAGCGCCGGTGTGTCTTCCGGTTTTCAGTTTTGCCATGTAATTATTTCCTCGCGAGAAAATCTCTTGGTATATATTTTACCCTATTTGGAAGGCGCGGTCAAATTTTTCCCCTATACAGCAGCGGGCCGGACGCGCCCAAATGCTAAAATATCTATATGGATCCGAGAATAGAACTGCTTCCCAAAAAACCGGGCGTATATATTATGCGCTCGCGTGAAGGCACGGTTATTTATGTTGGAAAAGCCAAAAATCTGGCGGACCGCGTCAAGCAATATTTTCAGGACAGCAATCTCTATTCCCGCGGTTGGAAACTGCCCAGCCTGCTGCCGCTGATTTGGAAAATAGACTACGTCACCACGGCTTCGGAACGCGACGCGCTGGTGCTGGAAGAAAAACTCATCAAAAAATACCAGCCCTTTTTCAATTCCCTGGGCAAAGACGGCAAGCGCTACCCGTATTTAAAACTGTCCATGTCGGAGGATTTCCCGCGCCTGTCCATCGCGCGTAAAAAATTGCCGGGCAAAGACCAATATTTCGGCCCCTATCCCAAATCCAGCATGGTGCGCAGTCTGATGCGTTTTTTATGGAAGAGCAAGTACGCCCCGCTGCGGCCGTGCAAGTGGAGTTTTTCGCAGGAGAAGCCACTGGACGCGCGGAAAATAAATTCCTGCCTGTATTTTCACACCGGCCTGTGTCCCGCACCGTGCGCGGGCAAAATTTCTTATGAGGACTACCGCCAGATCGCGCGGCGCATGGCTCTGTTTTTAGACGGGGATTTTACGGAGATCACCCAGAAAATCACCGCGCTGATGAAACAGTGCTCCGATGAAATGCAATACGAAAAAGCTGCCGTATACCGCAATTTCCTACAGGCGCTGGACCATATGCGCGAGCGCGTCATCGTCAGCCAGTACAAAGACGAGAAGATTACGGACGCCATTGCCAATTCCGATAAACTCAAACGCCTGGCGCACATTGTGGGGCTGACGCGCCTGCCGGCGCATATTGAAGCGTTTGACAACTCCCACCTGTTCGGACGCGAAGCCGTGGGCTGTATGGTGTGTTATATCAACGGCGAGAAAAACCATGAACATTACCGCCGTTTTAAAATTCGCTCTCCCTTGCCGGAAAAGGGCGGCAGCGACTTTACCATGATGCAGGAAAGCGTATTCCGCCGCCTGCGCCAAATTAAACGTGACCCGGCCCAAAAGCCGGATTTGTTCCTGCTGGACGGCGGCAAGGCCCAAATTACCGCCGCCTTAAACGCCTGCGACAAAGCAGGGCTGTATATTCCCATGATTTCCCTGGCAGAAACCCACGAAGGCATTTACGTGCCCGGACAGGAAGAAAGCATCAAACTGCCGCTGGGCGATCCGGCGCTGAACCTGCTGATGGAAATACGCGACGAAGTGCACCGTTTCGCCGTTACCTATCACCGCAAACTGCGCGACAAAGCCAGCATTTCCAATGAAGGGCACTTGTGCCCCGCCCCCAAAACAGACGATGAATTTGCCCAATAAATGGAAACAGCCGTTCCTGTTTAGAAATTAATTTGATAAGTATTCACTCCGCCGTTTACATTGGCATAATAAGTAACGTCTTTCCCCGTATAACGGCGGCAAAAGGCGTTGCCGGCTTCATCATCCACAAAAGCGGCACAATATAAAATACCCGCCAGCGGAAGGTATCCGTCGCGGTTGCTGTATCCGTAAGAAATCCGCCAGCTGCGGTTGTTGTCCCAGGCTCCGGCGAGCTGTTCGTTGAATTCACACCGAAAGCCCTTCGGGCAGCTGACCTGTATACCCAAAGCTTCCAAATCCCGGGTATAAGAACCGTTGGCCATATAATAAATTTCCTGGGCATCTTTAACGGCTTTTACATACGCCACGGCATGGGCGGCGCGGGCTTTTTGCACGGCAAACTCATATTGCGGCAGGGCTACGGCAGCCAAAATACCGATAATTAAAACAACTACTAACAGCTCTATTAGCGTAAATGCGGCGTTTTTTCCACTCTTCATGCAAAAAGGTATCAAAAAAAAAAACAGGTCAAGGCCCGGCAAATAAACGGCAAAAAACACATCCGGGATTATCCCCGTTGACAGGAATATTCCCCGCCCCCAACAGTATCCCTGCACGCCTGCACATCACGTCAAAAACGGGGCGGCAGACACACTGTCAGCCGCCCCGCCGTTTTGTTTTTCCGAGAACTTTATTTAAACGTCGTCTGGCCGGTTTTTTGCTGCAAATATCCCTTCAAACCGGAAGGATCGCTGGAATGCAGGATAGCTTCCTGGAAGGTAATTTTCTTTTGTATATACAAATCGCCCAGCGTCTGGTTCATGGTCACCATACCCATACCGACATTGGTCTGCATAGTGCTCATAATTTGCTCCGCTTTGCCGTCGCGGATCAGATTGCGCACGGCAGAGTTGGCTATCAACACTTCGGCCGCCATGACACGCTTGCCGTCCACCCCCTGCAAGAGCTGCTGGGAAAGGACCGCCTCCAGCACAAACGACAGCTGCGTGCGCACCTGCGGCTGCTGATTGGCCGGGAACACGTCAATAATACGGTTGATGGACTGTATGGCGTCATTGGTATGCAACGTAGCAAAAACCAGGTGACCGGTTTCCGCCAGCGTTAAACACGCTTCAATGGTTTCAATATCGCGCAACTCACCCACCAGGATGATATCCGGGTCTTCACGCAGGAAGTGTTTCAAAGCAGCTTGGAAAGACTTGGTGTCCGACCCCACTTCGCGCTGATTGACAATGCTGCGTTTGTGCGGATGCACGAACTCAATAGGGTCTTCCACGGTAATAATATGATTGCTTTCATGCATGTTTAAATAGTTAATCATGCTGGCCAGTGAGGTGGATTTACCGGAACCCGTCGCCCCGGTTACCAACACCAGCCCTTTATTCAGTTTCATCAGGTTATACACCACGGAGGGCAGGCCAAGTTCTTCAAAGGTTTTAAATTCGTTGGGAATGGAACGTAAAGCTGCGGCTACGCAGCCTTTTTGTTTATACACGTTTACACGCAGACGGCCCATGCCCTTTAACCCGAAGGAAAAATCCAGCTCCAGCGTATCCTCAAACTGCTGGCGCTGTTCGTCAGTCATAATGGAATAAATCAGCGCCTGGGCCGATTCCGGCGTCAGCGTCTCAAACTGCGTGGCATACAGTTTGCCCTGCACACGCAAAACCGGCGACACGCCGACCGTCAGGTGAATATCGGAGGCGTTTTTCGCCTTCATGAGTTTGAACAAATCGTCCATGAGTATCATAACTAAACCCTCTCCTGATTAACTGATTTTTCCCACCAAATCCAGTGTAATATTATTTAGCGCACCGGTCAATTTCTTTTTGGCCGTGTCCGCCTGGAAAATATAGACTATGGGTTCCTGGCGCGTTTTAGCCAGGCGGTATTTCACTACATAGGAATCCCGGTGCAGCGGCTCGGCCGACCAAGCGGCGGCATAACCGTCCTGCAGCTGTTTGCTGTAAAGGCGGTTTAAATATTGCTCTATGGTACCGCGACCATTATCCAGTTGGTAATTTTGCACAATTTCCTGGGCCAACAACAGAGGATCCATTTCCATAACCGGCGCCGCATTGACCGCGGTACGGGCATCCGGCACGGATTCTTCCATATTTACTGTGCCATCGGCAGGCACTGCAGCGGAAGAGTCAGAAACATTGGCTTCCATTCCGGATAGGGGTGTATTTTCTCCGCGCGATAAGTTCAGCCCTGCCCCGGCCAACAGCAATACAACCCCTAACAACAAAAACAAAAAACGAATGCGGCCGGCAGAATGTCGCTGTCCTTGGTCGGAAGAGGCTAGCGGAGCCGGGGGATGCGGAGTGTCATTTGTTGGGGCGGGCACTTCTTTTATAGGCTCCGCAATTTCCTGCCGCAGGGTATCCACTTTCAGCTTGCCTTCCAATATCGTTTGCACGGTTTTATCTTCCGGGTCATCTTCCTGCGGGGGAACCACCAGTTCTTCTATGTCTTTTTCCGGTTCCGGCGCCGTTTGCTCTGCGGAAAAATTCGGCCGGGGCTGCCCAGCCAAAGGCAATGCTTCCGCATCCTGTAAATCCGGCAAAGTACGCTTCAGGTTCTCTTCCGTCTTTTTATCAGAGGAAAGCCCGTCCGTTTGAAAAAACTCATCCAGCGGTTCCGTTTTGGCAGTGGGCAGAAAGTCATCAAACGGATCGTCCCCGTCCATCAGTTTTCCTGTACCGGGATCCGTCTTTTCAAACTGGCTTTCCAAGGCGCGGGCCAAATTCAGGTCTGAGTTTTCATTGGGGTCGGGAATACCCAAAATTCGCCCCAAATCTCCACTCCTAATGGTGTTAAAATACTCTTCTATCGGATTGCTCGAACCGACTACGGAACGGGAAACAGCCTCCGGCTCCCCCGTTGCACCGGGGACTTCTTTTGAGGGTTCCTGCTCCAAAACCGGAAGCCCTTCCGTCATGGCCGGTGCCGGATCAGGCTGAGGAGCCTTCTCTGCTGTCTGGGCGGAAACATTTATTTTTTCTGCTGCCTGCCCCGAAACATGCGCGGGGAGCTCCAATTCCCCCAAATTTTTTTGTTCCTTCCGCTCCTTTGTTTTCATCTCTTGGGAAGCTTGGAACAGAATAGAAGAAATATGGTTATTTGGCGCAAGGGCAGGCTCCTGCGTTTTTTTCATGGCAGGGGCACCCTCCGGGGAGGGGATTTCTGTTTTAGAAGCAGAATCTGGCATGGGCGGAGGCGGCACCTGTTTGGGCTCTTGTTTGCCCGCTTGAGGAGCGGAAGGGCTGTGCAAAACAGATGCGGAAGTCTTTTTCTCCACATGAACAGAATCCAACTCCCTGACGGCATGATCCATTTCTTCCAAAAGATCCGCAGAAACGGCAGAAGAGAGATCTTCTGAAGGCGGTTCCTCGGGGGCAGAGGCCGTCAGGCCAAATTCTTCATAAAAATGGGCCTCTTTCCAATAGTCCCCTTCCACACTGTGCTCTTCCGGGCAGACCAAACTATGCGCCCCAAATCCCGGCCGGAGCAAAAGCTCTTTCGCCGAAAAGGGACCTACCACATCGCCGCCGTCAAAGAGACAGTATTTCATGCGTTTTTATTTACAATACTGCAGTGCATTTTTCAGACGTTGCACCACCGTATCTTTCCCCATATATTCCAGCATTTTAAACAGTGTCGGCCCGTGCGTGCGGCCCGATACCGCCACGCGGACCGGATGGAACACCTGGCCCGCTTTATAACCGTTAGCCTTGGCAAAGCCGCGCGCTGCGGCCTCCAGCGGTCCTTCGGTAAAATCCGCCAGTTCGCCGTAGGTTTTAATCATGCCTTCCAGCACGGCCTTGGCTTCCGGCTTGGAAAAAACTTTGTCCAGCGCTTCCTGCTCAAATACCGGTTCTTCAAAGAAAAAGCGGATTAAATCGGGGATTTCCGTCAGCAATTTGTATTTTTCCTGTTCCAGCCCCACGATGCCTTCCAGCTGCGCGCGGGAAACTTTGCTGACGTCTATGCCGGCTTTCTCAATAAAGGGCAGGGCATAATCGGTCAGTTTGGAAACGGGGGTCTGGCGGATGTATTCGCCGTTCATCCAGTTCAGTTTTTCCGGATCCATCACGGCGGGACTGGGCTGGCAGCCGGCAATGTCAAATTTTTCCTCCAGCTCCCCTTCGGCAAACAACTGTTGGGAATCCGGCGTGGCCCAGCCCAAAAGCGCGAGGTAATTTTTCAGCGCTTCGGGCAAATAGCCCATATTACGGAATTCCACCACGTTAGTGGCGCCGTGGCGTTTGGAAAGTTTCTTGCCGTCGGGCCCGTGAATCATGGACAGATGGGCAAACACCGGCTCTTTCCAGCCCAGCGCGCGGTAAATCTGTATTTGGGCGGGGGTATTGGAAATATGATCATCGCCGCGGATGACGTGGGTCATGCGCATGAGGTGGTCGTCCACCACCACGGCAAAATTATATGTCGGGTATCCGCTGGTTTTCTGAATGACCAAATCATATAAATCTTTGCTGGCGAATTTCACATGCCCGCGGATTAAATCGTCCCATTCCACGTCCCCTTCCTGCGGCATGCGGAAGCGGATGACGTATTTGCGGCCCTGCGCCTCCAGTTCTTTTTGCTGCTCGGGGGTCAGATCGCGGCATTTGCCGCTGTATTTGGGCGGGCGATGTTCGGCCAGGCATTTCTGGCGGTTGGCTTCCAGTTCTTCTTCCGTGCAATAGCACTTGTAAGCTTTACCTTCGGCAATCAGCTGGTCAATATATTTTTTATAAATGCCCATATCCGCACGCTGGGCCTGATAATACGGCGCGTCGGGGCCTTTATTGGTGCCATCGGGCATAGGGCCTTCATCCCAGTTTAGCTTCATCCACTGCATGCCTTCAAAAATCGCGTCCGTGGACGCCTGGGTGCTGCGTTCTTCATCAGTGTCTTCGATGCGCAGCAAAAAAGTGCCCTTGTTTTTCTTGGCAAAAAGATAGTTAAAAAGCGCGGTGCGTACGCCCCCAATATGCAAAAATCCCGTAGGAGAAGGGGCGAATCTGACTCTAACTGTCATGGTAAATATATCCTCGTATAAAAATAAATTTGTGTATAGATATATTATACTTATTATGCGAAATTTTTTAAAATAAAGGAAAGGTGTTTTTCGTTCGCTTTTAGCCGGCTTTGGCCGGCGGCTATTTCCTTTTCCGGAGTTTGCTATGAGTTTTTTCGTTGTGGCCAGTTTGATCTTGCTGTTTATGCAGGTAGTCATCGGCCTGTGGCTGTACATGGCCTTTCCTGCCATCGGGTGGAAAATCCCCGCCGCCGTCATGCCCGTAGTGTTGACCGCGCTCATGCGCGGGGCCATGATGTATACGCGTACGCATTACGGCACGCTGGAAAGCATTGCCTATTACCTGGCATATGCCTATGCGGGGCTGGTGTTTATTTTGTTTTTTGTCGCCGCGTTTTTTGCTCTGCTGCAGGTGCTTTGTTCCCTGCTGCATATTCAGGCCAGGGCCGTACTGGGCCCCGTCAGCCTGGCCTGCATCCTCTTTGTGTCCGCCGCGGCCATATACGGCGGCCTGCGCCAGCCCGAAATTAAGCACATTGACATCACCATCCCCGGCGCGCCGGAAATGACGCTGGCCGTTATTTCGGACAGCCACCTGGGGGAAGGGGTACCCCTGCCACGTTTTGAAAAGGCCCTTTCCCGCCTCCGGGAGCAGCACCCGGACGCACTGCTGGTGCTGGGGGATTTATTTGAATACGGCATGCACCGTAAAAAATACGCACAGGCTTTGGCCGATTTTCAGACCAAATACGGCTCGTTCGGCGTATTTGGCAACCATGAATACTATGTGGGTTACGACAATTCCGACGAATTTTTCCGTCTGGCCGGCATACACCGCTTAAACAACGAAATGCTTACGCTGCCCAACGGGTTGCAGCTTATCGGCGTAAACGATATACGGACGGCCAGCATTACACCGCAGCGGCTGGACAACCTGCTTGCGCAAACCGACCCGAACCGCCCGCGCATATTGCTCAGCCACCAGCCGCTGTTAACCGATGTCGCTGCGGCACATCATATCCCGCTGATGCTCAGCGGGCACACCCACAACGGACAGATATTCCCGTTTAACCTGTTTGTCAAACATGTTTATCCGTACATATACGGACTATACGAAACGGGCCCGCAGTCCAAAATTTACGTTACCTCGGGCATGTTTTACTGGGGGGTGCCGCTGCGCTTTCTGGCCCCGTCAGAAATCCCTATTTTACACATAAAAGGACATGATTAAAAAATTCCTGCTCGCCCTGGCCCTGTTTTCAGCCGCACTGCCGTGTGCAGCGCGGGTGGGACTAGCGGAACTTTCTTTGGAAGAAAAGCTGGGGCAGACGCTGATGGTATTTGCCGACGTGGACAGTGCCGAGATCTTCCGCCCCGTCATAGAAAAAGGGCAAGTAGGCGGCGTGCTGATTCAGTGGGGCAACTATTCCCTCAAAGAAACCAAACAGCTGATAGACAAACTGCAAGCCTGGGCACAAAAAAGCCCTCATAAAATTCCGCTGCTGATTGCCATTGACTATGAAGGAGGCACGGTATACACCCCCATTACACTGGGATTTGATTACCTGCCTACCAATATGATGCTGGCCGCTTCGGGCGACGAGGAAGGTGCCGCTTCCATAGCGTATCTGGCGGGGCAGGAACTGCGCCGTGCAGGCATACACATTAACTTCTCTCCCGTATTGGATGTAAACACCAATCCCCATAACCCCATCATCGGCGTACGTTCCTTCGGCTCCGACCCAGCCAACGTAACCAAAATGGGGTTGTCCCTGATGAACGGGTTTCAGGCGGCCGGGATTGTCAGCATCGTCAAACATTTCCCAGGACACGGGGATACAGCGGCAGATTCCCATTATCAAGTTCCCGTCGTAAAAGCTTCTGACCAAGAACTCCGCCAAACACATATCGCCCCTTTTGCCCAGGCCATAGAAAACGGAGTGCAGGGGATTATGACGGGGCATGTACTTTATCCGGCGCTGGACAACAAAAATATCGCCACATTTTCCCGCCCCATCCTGCAGGATTTGCTGCGCACACGACTGGGGTTTAAAGGCCTGATAGCTACTGACAGCCTGGATATGAAATCCGCCACCAAATTTTGCAGTATTTCGGGTTGCGCCGTACGCGCGTTAAAAGCCGGCTCCGACCTGGTGCTTTTAGGCCGCTATATTAAACCGCAAACTACGTTTAACCGCATTTACCGGGAAATGAAAGATGGCTCGGAAAACCGCCAGCGCATAGAAGAAGCGGCAGGCAGAGTGCTCGAACTCAAAAAGCAGCTGGGCTTGCTGGACGGATCTCTGCCCGTGCCGCCGGCACCAATAGATAAAGCCTATCAGGCTGAATTGGAAAAACTCAGCAATGAGGCCGTTACGCTGGTGCGTGACCGGCCCGGCCTCATCCCTTTCCGCCGGCAGGCGGGGAATCCTCCTCCTACCGTATGTGCGGTATTTTTTGCCCCGTCCCGCTTTGCCGACCAGTTAATGAGTTTTTCCAAACCGTTTTTGGAAAAGGGCTGGCACATACGCAGTTATAATGCCGCCATGACCCCGCGCGCCACCGATGCGCGCCGCGCACGGGAATGTGCCGAAGGGGCGGACCTGCTGGTAATCACCAGCCTGCAATGGGCCGACCGTACCAATATCAACCAAAAAAATACCATTAATGCCTTGCTGAAAGAATACCCGCGCAACATATTTATTTCCACCATGAGCCCGTATGATATCCCGAGCTACCCGCAGGCGGGCACCGTGCTGGCCACATACGGGCTGAACAAATACGTTTTGCAGACGGCGGCAGATATTATTCTGGGCAATATAAAAGCCCAAGGGAAAATGCCCGTGGAACTGCCGCAGGAACAGTAGCGGCTTTAACACAACAAAAACCCCCTGTTTTTGCAGGGGGTTTTTATCACGAATCCAATTATTTAATCACTCCGTCTGAACCGGCAATGGATTTGCATACTTGGGGCAGATAGGGATTTCCGGAACTTTGCTGACATCTCCATGTTTCGCTGCCGTCGTCTTCCACTCTTACCAGAATTCCATAGTGGTAATCCCCGGTTGTAATAGCGGTCCCGTCTTTGGCACGTGCGGCAAAGATAGAAAAGCGGGTCGGAGATACTTCATTCATTGTCATTATAAATACCCAATCCTTTGTGGAAAAACTTTTATTATCTTCCCCAATATTGGGCATTTGCAAATCCAATTCCGTAAAATCGGAAGTATACCGCGTATTGGCCAATTTGTACATTTTTTGAGCTTGAATGAAACTGCGCAACAGTGTCATGGCTTCCGATGAGCGGCTTTTTTCCACCGCTTTGGTATATTCCGGCAAAGCTATAGCCGACAATATACCAATTATCAATACCACCACCAAA
>CASFOP010000023.1 GCA_949296525.1 uncultured bacterium
TGTTGTCCGACGCCGCTTCATATACCCCTACCCGCGCACGCTCCCGACGCAATCCCGCCAAACCTTCCCCATACGAGGGCAATACGCTGCCTAAAACCAGGGAGAAACTAATGAGTAAAGAAATTGCTTTTATCATATATACCTCATCTATAATACGGACAATTTTGGGGATAAAATTACAGCTTTACATTTATATCCTAACACAGCTCCCGGAAAAAGTACATAGGCCAAAGGGCCCTGTAAAAAACATTTTTTAGGCCTATATGTTTTATAGGTCTTTTGGCCTATTACATAAAAATACACGCCAAGAAAAGCAGTACGCTTTTATGGCGTGTACATACAGTTTCCGATTTGGGCCGTTCCATTTATAATCATATGTTATTGCGGCCTTTTTGTAAAGATTCAGCGTAGTTTGAGAAGAGAAATCCCGTTTTATTTTCTCCGGCTTAAAAAGCTATAATATATAAAAGGCCCGCGCAAGCGGGCCGCTTTTCGGTTGGATTTATGAACATAGGCAAATTTAAACTTTCACGCAAGTGGACCATTTTTTCCGTAACGGCCAACGGGACGTTTATGTCCACGCTGTCGGCGGGTATCGTAAATATTGCGCTGCCCACCATGTCGGCGCAATTTCAGGTGGACCTGGACCATATACAGCTGGTGGTCAGCATGTACCTGCTGGTGCTGACGTGCCTGCTGCCGGTATTCGGCAAACTATCCGATCTTTACAGCCGCAAATGGATGTACCTGGGGGGATTTATCGTTTTTGGCGTAGGGGCACTGATGGGGGCGGTGTCCAAGTCGCTGGGCATGATGCTGCTGGCCCGTGCGGTGCAGGGCATAGGTTCGTCGGCCATGATGGCTACGTCCCAGGCGTTAATTGCGCAGATTTTCCACGGCAAATCCCGCGGTAAGGCCTTCGGCGCCATCGGTGCGGTGGTGGCCTGCGGCAGTTTGGCCGGGCCGGCCATAGGCGGAGCCTTAATTCAGCTGTGGGGGTGGCCGTCGGTGTTTTGGGTGTCGGTGCCGATATGTATTATTGGTGTATGGAGGGGAATTTATATTATTCCGCGTTTTAAAGCCGTTAAAAAAGCCAAAATGGACTGGTACGGCGCTTTGTGCTACAGCCTGACAAGTTTTGCTTTTTTGTATGCCCTGAACACAGGGTCTGCCAGCGGGTGGGGGTCTGCCAAAATTTTGACCTGTTTTGCTTTATCCCTTGTCTTTTTCATTTTGTTCCTGCGACGGGAGAGGACATCGCACAGTCCGTTTATAGGACTGGATATTTTTAACATTCCGGCCATTTCCTACGGCATTATAGTGGCGGTGCTGGGTTTTATGTCTTTATTTACCAACTCGGTACTGCTGCCCTTTTATCTGACCGATATCATGCACATGGATCCCATCCATATCGGTGCGCTGATGCTGCCTTTCCCGCTGACGCTGGCGGCGGCTTCGGCCGTGTCCGGCGCCTTGTGTGCACGCTGGCCCGCGCGGATTATTACCACGGTGGGATTTGTATTTTTGTTTATATCCACGCTGATGTTTGCTTTTATCGGCACCAGTCCGAGCATTTCCTATATCATCCTGGCACAGCTGGTCATGGGCGCGGGAAGCGGCACGTTTCAGGTGCCCAATAACAACACCGTCGTCAGTGCGGCCCCCAAAGAAAAACTGGGCGTGGTGGCCAGCGTCAATGCTCTGGCGCGCAACGCGGGCATGATTATGGGTATTGCACTGTCCGTAGCCATTTTTACGCTGGTACGCAAATACGCCGCCGCAGAGGGGCTAGAAACGGTGCCCGCCTTTATACGCGGTTATATGGCGGCTATGATGTTTGGCGCGCTGTGCGCGCTGGCAGGGGGAATACTGTCCGCCAAGAGAGAGTAAAGACAGAAAGAACAGGTCTTTAAAGCAGCCAAGCATTACTGCCTTCCCTTGAAAATATCCGCCGTCAAATATACAAAAACCCCGCTCACTGGAGCGGGGTTTTTTGTGACGACAACAGATTAATAATTTTCCGGATGGATCATGAAATAAGCCTGCGGGTGCGCGCACACGGGGCAGACTTCGGGGGCTTTTTCACCAATGTGAATGTGGCCGCAGTTGGAGCATTCCCACATCACAATGCCGGCTTTTTTGAACACTTCCTGCGCTTCCACGTTGTGCAGCAGTTTGCGGTAGCGTTCTTCGTGCATTTTTTCAATTTTGCCGACGGCTTCAAACAGATAGGCCAGTTTATCAAAACCTTCTTCTTTGGCGGTTTTGGCAAAGCCGGCATACATGTCGGTCCATTCATAATTTTCACCCTGGGCGGCGTCTAATAAATTGGCGGCCGTGCCCGGGATATCGCCGTCGTGCAGGTATTTAAACCACAGTTTGGCGTGTTCTTTTTCGTTGTTGGCGGTTTCTTCAAAAATCTTGGCAATCTGCACAAAGCCTTCTTTTTTGGCTTTGGAGGCATAATAGGTATATTTGTTGCGGGCCTGGGATTCGCCGGCAAAGGCGGTCCACAGGTTTTTTTCAGTCTGGGATCCTTTCAGTTCCATATTTTCTCCTCTAAGTTAGGTTCCGTCCGGCGGGCGCGGGGAGACGCGCCGCCTGCAAAACCCCTTGCTTCTTTACTTCTTTTCGCCCGCTGCCTGACGGCAGCGGTTGCAAATCCCCCGAAATTGGAGATTTACGTTTTTTACTTCACCAAATTCAGCAATATTGGCCGGCACCAGCGCCGCGTCCGGCACGGCGGCAGGCACGTCGTAGACTTCGCCGCAGGCCGTGCAGACAAAATGGGAATGCGGCGTTAAATCGGCGTCAAAGCGGGCTTTGTTGCTGTTGCCCACGCGCGACACCAAACCGGCCTCTTCCATGGAAGAGAGGGTACGGTACACGGTATCCAGCGAAATATTAGGCATTTTTTTGCGCACCTGCCCAAATACGGCCTCTGCGCTGGGGTGTTCTTTGGACTGCGCTACCGTGCGGAAAATTTCCAGCCGCTGTTCCGTCACACGCAGATTACGGCGGCGGCAGAGTTCTTTAAACTCTTCCACGCGGTTTTTTAGCTCTGGCTGACGGGATATTTGACTATGAATACACATAAAAAATCTTTTTAAGAATTATTCTTAATGAGTAAAGTATAGCATATCTTTTTTCGGCGGACAAGTCTTTCTTTTTTGCTATACTGTAACGGCGGAAACTATGAATAAAAATCACCTGGTCGTTTGGCACAGTATTATTATAGGAGCAGGGGCATCGGGCCTGTTTTGCGCCGGCTCTTACGGCGCGCCCAAACTGCTGCTGGAACATAACCCCCAAGCCGGACGCAAGCTCAATATTACCGGCGGAGGAAAATGTAATTTTACCAATTTACAGGCGACCCCCAATGCTTACCTCTGCGGGGGGAAACATTTCTGCCAGCCCGCGCTGGCGGCATTCACGCCGGCGGATTTTACGGCTTTACTGGAACAGGCACATATCCCGTTTTATGAAAAAGAGGACGGACAGCTTTTTGCCCGAGACGCAAAAGAAATCACCTCCCTGCTGCTGCACCGCGCCCGTGAACAACATACGGAAATTCTCTTTAATACCGAAGTTTTACATATAACACGGGAGCAGGGGCTATTCCGGGTGGAAACTTCCCAGGGGTCATTTTATGCCCAAAACTTAGTCCTGGCCAGCGGCGGATATTCATATCCTTCGCTGGGGGCGGACGGCTTTGCCTGGCGCGTGAGCAAAGAACTGGGCCTGAAAACCCTGCCGCCCAGGCCCGCGCTGGTATCGCTGACGCTGCCTGCGCCATGGCGCGCGGTATGCCGCGCCCTGGCCGGAAACAGCCTGCCTGCGGAAATATCCGACGGAAAAAGAAAAGAACGGGGCATGATTTTATTTACCCACGAAGGCATCAGCGGACCGGCGGTACTGCAAATATCTTTATACTGGCAGGAAGGGGAAAAAGTTCGATTGAATTTACTGCCGGACACGGACGCGGAAATCTATTTCAAAGAACACAAAAACAGCCCGCAGTTGTTTTCCAAACTCCTCGCTCCTTTTATTAGCCCCAAAATAGCCAAAGCCTGGCTGGGGGAACTGGACGTGCGCGCCGCTGACGCCAAAAAAGATATACTGCACGCTGCGGCACAGCGCTTAAACGGCCTTGAAACCATTCCCCCGGGCACGGGAGGCTTTACCCGTGCCGAAGTAACAGCGGGCGGACTGGACACCGCGCAGTTTCACGCGGGAAGCCTTGAATGCAAAAGCCTTCCCGGGCTGTTTGTCATCGGGGAAGCGCTGGACGTAACGGGCCGGCTGGGCGGATTCAACCTGCACTGGGCCTGGGCCAGCGCGGCCGCAGCGGCACGCCAATTGGCAAAATATTGACAGGAAAGGGCTTTTTTACTTTGTATTTTGCTATAATAAAAACAAAAAAAGGACGGATTATATGGAACTGCGAAACGGGCCCGTTTCTATTTTTAAAATTATTTTTTATGCATTAAAAGTGGCCAACCAGACTTTCGGCACGGTACTGGGTCTGCTGATTCTGATGGTCGTATTTGTCGCGCTGCTGGCCGGCATTTGTTTTGGTGTTTCCACCTTAATTAACAGCCCGCTCGGGCTGACCGCCATTACCCTGCCGATTCCTTTGCTGACGGCTTTCCTGGAAGTGGTATTTATAGTGGCATCCGTGTATATTCTGGCAGCCTGTTTTGAAAAACGGGGCACCTCGGCCTATGAAAGTTTCCGCGACTGCCTTGTCCCGGCGGTGTACTTCATTATCAGCTCGCTGTTGCTGGCAATTGTGTTTTACGCGCTGCTGTTCGGTCTGAGACTGCTGAATTCCTCCGCGGCGATGCTGCTGGGAGCCCTGCTGCTGTGGCTGCTATTCCTCCCTTTTTGCTTTACGCTCCAGGCTATTGTTTTGCGCAATGAGAACCCCATTTCCGCCCTGCGTTATAGCTGGGATTTGGTGACCCGCAATTATTTACGTATGCTGTGGAATATACTTTGCCTGGCGGTGCTGTGGCTGTTTGTCATACTGGCCGTTTTTTCGCTTTGCAAGGCCCTGCTGCCCGCACCTTATGCCTCTTTTGCGTCCCCGCAGGGGCTGGCCACCCTGCAGGTGATAGCGCCTCTCTGGCTTTTGCAACAGCCTAAACTGTATATAATTTTGGGAGGCATTATATTAGGACTGGTATCCTTGTACTTTTTTCTGTTTGTACAGGCCATATGGACGGGGCTGTTTTTGAATCTGGATTATGCGGACCGGCCCGTCCAAAGCCGGGAATTAAACTCCCAGGAAGGTTTTGCCTCCCAAACGGTTATGCCGGACGTAAGTATTAAACAGACCTCCGTGCAAACAAGCACCGACGAGGCCATGGCCTCTCACATGGAACAGGTATATAATGCCCAAGACCATTTGGCCCAGGCCCTGCAGGAGGAAGAGGACCGGATGCCTACTATTTTATTTGATGAAGACATGGCCAAAGAATTGGCGGAAAATGAAGAAAAAATGCGCCGCCACCAGGAAGAAGCAGCGCAAAAAAAAGACCTGGACGAAGAAAAAAGCATTAAAATATCAGATAAAACATTGTGATTTCGCAAAAGGACAGGCTGATATATTTATTGGGGGAATTTATACCTTTAGCCTTTTTGTTGCATCAGCGGTCTGCTTAATCTGCCGGTGTGAAATGTAGCAAGACAGAGAAAGTGCTGAACAAAAACTATCAAAATGGAGGATGGCCTTTTATGACAAATTTGTCTTACTCAGAACTGTTGGCCCGCTCTTGGAAAGAGATAAAAAACCGTTTTGTTCCTTTTATGTTGCTGGTCTGTATAGCACCAGCTCTTTCATGGTTATTATCGGCAATAGCATTTGGTGTTAATCCGCTGGCACAGCAAACACTCCAGCAACAGAATCCGCTGCTGGCGCTGGGTATAGGGATTTTTACGGCTTTGACAACCAGTTATTGCACGGCCGCATTAATATTATTTGTCTGTAAACGCGCGCAGACGACTGTCCAAGCGTTGCAGGTGGCGGTCAGCCCCTTTTTGCGTTTGTTTTTTGGGGGAACCCTGTTTAGTGTGCTGATATTTGTCGCTTTAGCCTTATTGGGCCTTGTGTTGGGAGGCATGGTATATGTCTTGGGTGCGCCGGAATTTTTATATATCTTGATTTTGTTGCTTCTTGTACTGGCCGGAATTTTGGCCGGCGTATATTTTTGTCTGCTTCCTTATCTGCTGATTTTGTCTAAACAGCCTGTTTTTAGCTGTTTCCGAAATGCTTTTTACTTGGTAAAAGGCCGGTTTTGGCATACTCTCGGCCTGCTGATAATTTTAGGCTTTATTATTACGGGCGTTGCAATGGCGGCAGGTCTTGTGTTGGGAATCCTCCTGTTTATTTTTTCACTGGTTTCCGCAACACTGGCGGGTATTCTCAATTTACTCTGGATACCCATCACGGGCTTAAACACCCTGCTGTTTCAGATACCGTTGCTGGCTTTATATTTGGATCGCAATACAATAAACCAAGCCCAAAGGGAAACGGCGGAACAAGAATGATTTGGCAAGGAGGGTCTTTTATACGGCTCTCCTTTTTTGTACAAAACAAAGCCCCAGAGGAGAATAAATGAACACTGTGCTGATTACGCTAAATGTACTGGGAGGACTGGCAGTCTTCCTTTTTGGCATGAAAATAATGAGCGACGGCCTGCAAAAAATGGCCGGCGTCAAAATGCGCCAAATGCTCTCTATTGCCACGACAAACCGCTTTGCGGCCACGTTTTCGGGCCTGCTGGTGACTTCCATTATCCAGTCCTCCAGCGCAACCACCGTTATGGTGGTGGGCTTTGCCAGCGCGGGACTGCTGAACCTCTACCAGTCTTTGGGCGTAATTTTCGGCGCCAACATCGGCACGACCATGACGGCCTGGATTGTCAGCGTGTTCGGGTTTAAAATCCAGATTTCGCTTTTTGCCCTGCCGGTAATCGCCGTAGGCTTTTTCTTCCAGTTCCTGCCCTCCAAATGGGTGGCCGTGCGCCGCGCGGCCGAAGGCCTGTTGGGCTTCGGGCTTTTGTTCCTGGGGCTGGATATTATGAAAAACGCCATTCCGGCGGACTTTGCCCAAAGCCCGTTTGTCGTGGAGTGGCTGTCCAAATTTACGCCCGACACCGCCGGCACGCTGGTTTTGCTGATTGCCACGGGCACCATACTGACGATGATTTTACAGTCCTCCAGCGCCGTCATGGCCATGACGCTCACCTGCGCCGCGGCAGGCATTATCAATTTTGAAACCGCCTGCGCGCTGGTACTGGGCGAAAACATCGGCACCACCATCACGGCCAACCTGGCCGCCATAGGTGCCAGCAAAACCGCCAAACGCGCCGCCGTGGGGCACTTTCTGTTTAACTTTATCGGCGTCATTTGGGTCAGCCTGATTTTTAAACATTTTATCGCGCTGGTGGACTGGATTGTGCCGGGCTCCCCTTACGGTACGGATACGGGTGTGCTGACGGCCACCCTGCCGTACCATATTTCCGCATTCCACACAACGTTTAATGTACTCAATACCCTGATTATGCTGCCGCTTTTAAAACAGCTGGCCGCACTGACACTGCTGATTATTCCCAAAACCAAACGCGAGGACAAACACCACGATACCGAGCTGGTCTACCTCAATGCTCCTTTTAACCAAACTCCGGAACTGGCCGTACTGGCCGCACGCAACGAAGTGGCCCGCATGCTGGGTTTTGTTTCAAAGCTGACCGACAAGCTGCTCTACGCCATGAAAACAGACGACGATAAGCTGTTTGAACGCCTGATTTCAGATGCGCGCGAAGCCGAAAAAACCACCGATATTTTGGAGCATAAAATCAACACTTACCTTACCCAAATGACGCACGGCAACCTCTCCAGCCACGCCGTGGCACAGACGGTGGCCCTGTTTGATTTGACCAATTCCATAGAAAGCATGGGCGACTGCGGGGAAAAGGTGGCAAAAATTCTGGAAAAATTCCATAAAGCCAATCCGCCCGCTTTTACCGCACAGGATTTAAGCGATATGGAAAGCATGGCCAGACACGCCAAACGCATTATTAAAAACACGCGTCTGGCGGTGATGCAGTTCCCCAATCCGCAGGCGGTGGAAACGGCTTCGCTGTTTAAAACGGCGGTAAAAAACGAAGACGAACTCAACGCCATGCGCAAAGCCATGCGCAATGAGCGCAACACGCGCATTTCCCAGGGCCAGCCGGCCACGCCGGAATCCATTACGGCTTACGGCGATGTGCTGAACAGTTTTGAACGCATGGGCGACTATGCCATGCGTATTACCGAAACCGTACTTCGCATGAAAGCGCCGGACAAAGGGGATTTAAACGCCCTGTCCGGCCTTCCTTCCGGTCCGAAAGCCCAGCCGCTGGGATAAGAGGGGGAACAAATGCGCGACGTAAAAACATTCTTTTCCATGTGCTGGGCCGTACTGTGCAGGCGTTATCCATTCCCGTGGAAAACATTTCTGGTGGCACTGCTGTGCCTGGTATACATGATAAGCCCCGTGGATATTCTGCCCGATGTGATGCCTCTTTTGGGCATTACAGACGACGCCACGTTTATGGTGCTGGTGCTGGCTTTAATCAAGCAGGATATCAACAAATACCGTGCTTCTTTAAACCCGCCTCCGGACAACGTCATAGACGCGGGCGACTTTAAAGACCGCAAAAAATAAATTTTCCCTAACCCTAAAATTCCCCCGGCTTTAGGCCGGGGTTTTGTTTCAAAATCTTGTCTTCAGCGGATTTTACCCGCCGCAGGCCAAAAAAAAGAAACCCCGTTTTCTTGCGGCGGGATTAAGTCTGAGCGTATGGAAAAAACGGCGCGGTGTTTTATTTACACCACGCCGTTTTTCTGCCGGAGAAACCCGTCAAGAGGAAGACTCACAATTCTGCTGACACTGGTAAATAACGAAGTCTACCGTTATGTTAACTGCAGCAGAACCGTTATAGCCCCAGACATTCTGACCACCGATATTGCTGCAGGAAAGAGAACTAAAAGATACCGTACTGCCGTTTTTCAAAAGCGCTTTGGCCGTACCAGATAAAGCACCGTTTGTACAGGGCGTAAAAGGACATGCGGAAGCAGAGGTGGAAGAACATCTGGGCGCACCTCCCGGATGGGCCAGGCTGGACCACTGAGGGGTATTGCATCCGGATACGGGCACGGAAACCGTTTGCTGGCGGGCGGTTACCCCATAAGTGCAGTTTTCCTCATCCGAATCCTCCGAAACCCTTTCCCATTCGCCCCAACTGCAGTTACTGCAAGTGCGTTTCTGGGTATAATACTTAGTTACCGGCACTCCGTTTTCTCGAACAATATACGGAACCTTCATGGTTTCTGTATCCCCGTTCTGGCACGCCCCGTCCGGCAATACACATTCCGATATAATGGTCTGCCACTGTCCGGTTTCCTCATTGCATGTATATTTGACAGTCATGGTACCGCAGCCGCAACTGGTTTCAAATTCGGAAGGACGAGTCCCTTTACAGGCACTGCCAGAGGCCGTGTTGCATTCCTCTTCCGTCTTGCTGCACTCGCCCCAGCTTCCCGTTACCCAGAGTCCCGTTGACGTATTACACGTCACACTGCGCGTGCGGGTTCCGCATCCGTTGCAGCTTTCACTGCTGACTGGCTTTGTGCTTTCATCACAGCTTTTTACCGGATTGCATTCCTCCACGGTTTTG
>CASFOP010000024.1 GCA_949296525.1 uncultured bacterium
GTCATAGGCCGAATAGTCCGCCTTCACGCCGCAAAGCAGCACAATGGCGTCCGGCCGTGCGGCGGGGCGTATGTCCGGCCAGCCGTAATCCTGCGGATGGAAATCATTTTCGTCCTGTTTGCGCGCCAATTCGGCATGGATGCTGGCCACTTCTTCTTCCACATCAGCACTGTTTGCTTTTAAATCCAACGCAGCTTGTGCCGCCGCAGAAACGGGTTTGTCTTCGTCAGAGGTATTGTCCGCATTGCCCAGCCCTACCTGTGCCTTGGTAACCGCGTGCGGATTGTCCGTGCGGGCCGTGTGCCCCGACAAAGCAGTTGCCGTCTGCATATTGACCTGCGCGTTCTGCGTTATTGCAGTACGTAAATCCGCGTGCGCTTGTGTGCTTTGATTATGCGTACCCACTGCCGCATCTGCGTTTTGCACCGCCTGCTGGGCCGTTTGCAGGGCATTTTGGGCGGCCGTCACGGCAGATTGTGCGATGGTATTTGCTTTGTCCGCGTTCTCCTGCGCCTGTTGAATCCCTTTTAAATACTGCGCCGCATCCGTCTGCACGGTCGATGACGCCGCCGGAAAACGCACCGTGCGGGTCAGCTCTTCGGCCTGCTCCTGCGCAATCATCATGGCTTTGTCATAGCCGGCTTCCAGCACGGCGGGGTCAAAAGACTGCTGGGCCCCGAACGCCGCCTGCTGCGTCAGCGGTGTGCGGCGCCGCAGGAGCAGTTTTTCCCCTTCGGCCAGCGGCTGGGTCTGGCTGCCCTCCATGGGATAAAGCAAGACGTTCAAATCCGTATCCACGGTAAAATCGCCCGACAGCACGCTTTCCGTCCCGTCTGTGCCAATGCGCACCACCTGCAAGTCTGCCGTTTGCAAATACGGAAACGGAATGGCCCACTGCGTCGTTTCCCCGTCCCCCTGGTAAACGACTTTGGCCTGTGAATATGTCAGCGTCATTGTTTGCTCTCCTGTAAAAGAAATAATTGTTTAACCTGCCGCGCCGCGGCCAGTTGCTCTTCCATACTTTCTCCGGCACTGAACACGGTATAATGCACCTGTGCGCTTTCCTGTTCGTTTAATCCGTTACGGCGGCAGAAATGCGCCAGCGCCTGGGAAAATACTTTGGCCTGCGGGCTGACCCCGTCAGCCTCTGCGGCGGCCGCACGCGCCTGCAAACGCCAGTAATCCGCGGCGGACAATTCCCCGGCGTCAAAGGCCGCGTCCAGCTCATTTTCCTTCAGCGTACCGTCTGTGATATGTTCCTGCAAACGGTTAAACGCCGCGGGCAAAGACATCTTATCCGGCGCGGACTGACTCCTCCGCAAAATATCCTGGTTTCGTCCAAATTCTTCCGCGTCAAAACAGGCTTCCTGCAAAAGAGGCGTCACATCGCTTTGCGGGTCTGCGGCGGACAAGCTCCGGTACGCCTGCGCGCGGCGGCGCAAATCACTACGGCGGCTTTCGGCCATACGGGCTTTTAAGGCCCCTTCCAAATCCCACGCGAAGGTTTCGTTTTCACCTTCGGCGGCCCCGCGCGCAAAGCGGCGCAGTTTTTCTTCATCGGGCTTACTGTTTTTGGCGGTGCATTCCGCCCGCGCCTGCGGCCAGATTTTTTCCGCCAACAAGTCGGCTTTGCGTGCGGTAATTTTACGCTGTAAAAGCCCTTGTTCCCTTGCGTCCAAACGCGGCGCAAAATGTTTATATACCGCTTCGGCCTGCTGCATTTCGCCCGCTTGCAGGGCAGCTTCCACATTGTGGCGCACGGCCTGCCGACGCAACGCCTGCCGGCGCAGACGGCTTTGCTTTTCTTCCAGTCCAGCGGCGCGGCTTTCGTTTTGCGCGGCGGACAAATTGCTGTTGATATAGGCTTCCAGCGCACGCGGCGTGCGTACCAAGGCCGCCGTTTGCACAAAGGTATTTTCCCCCTCTTGCAAATTTTCCCGCGCCTGGTTTTGCCGCCGCTTGTCCTGCAAGGCGGACACTTCACGGCGCAGCACCACATAATCCTGCGCCAGCAGCCCTTCGCTCCCGCCGCTCTGCGCCGCAGACCGGACAAAATATTCGTCCAAACGCCGCACGGGGTTTTCCGGCTCGTTTTCCCAGCCGGAAGCAAATGCTTTTTCCCGCGCAAAACGCAGCTGTTCGCCGCGCCGCGGGGAAGAAAAGCCCTGCCCCTGTGCCCCGTCCGGTGCGGCATTGTCTGCGGGGGCGAGGCCGTCTTCAGGTCGGTGCCGTTCGGGGTATTTTTCTAAATAGACGTAGCGGTTTCCCTCGTCAAAACGCGTCTTCAGTTCCCTCCAGGCGTCTTTCCAGCGGTCTTTGCTTTCCTCATACGCGTCGGCGGTACGGTTTAAAAAGCCGGGCAGTTCATAAATTCCCTGCATCACGCCGGCCGCGCTTTGCAAATCGCTGAATTCCTTTTTACCGGACGCGGCCAACAGCGGCCGCGCCAGCTGTACATTTTGGGCATACGCGCGGCGGTACGCCACGGAAGGTTGGTAAACGGGTACTCTCATGTGTCCTCCTTAATAACCGCCGCCGCGGAACAGCCCGCCCAGCACATTGCCCATCTGCGACCACAGACTGGGGCGCAGGCGGTTGGCGCGGCGGTATTGTTGGGCCTGCGTGCGTTGCTGCATGGCCTGCAAAGCGGCTGTGGTATTGTTTTCATAAGTGGCGCGCTGCAGGTTGTCGTTTAACATTTCCTGATCCATCAGCGCGTTTAAGCGGCTGTTTTTTAAAATCAGCTGCGCCGTGGCTGAAGAAGACGTCAGCCCTCCGGCGGCCAGGGCCGTTTTCTGCTGGCCCAGCAGTGAAGAATAATCGTGCAACAGTTCATTGTTCTGATAGGCCGCGTCCTCAAATATATACTGCGCGTTGCGCGCGGCATTGGCCTGCGTCTGCTGCGCCTGCGCTTCGGCCGTGGCGGCCATGGACTGGTAATAATCCTCTTCCGCCGCGTCTTTGCCCAGCAGGCTGGCCGCCGTGGACAAAATGGTTCCTCCGGTAAACAATACGCCTCCGATGGCTCCTCCCATATTTCTCTCCTTTTACACTAAAATTACGCCCCGTCCGGACGTGAAAAAACATACGGTACAAAGCGGGTTTCCTTCCCCGCCAAATAAAATGCCGGCCCCGCTTCCCGCGCGCCCAAACGCCGCAGGTAACGCCGCGCAGCGGCGTAACGGACGTCACACGCGGCGTATAAAAACGGATAAAGCGTTAAAAAATAATCCAGCGCGGCGCGGGAAGCGCGAAAAAAAGATTTGGCAGAGCCCTCCACAGCCTCTCCCGTCCAGCTCCACACGCAGCCGCGCCGCCCTAGCAGGCTCTGCGTCTCCACCCCCGCCGCCGCAGCCGCTTTCCCCCGGTACACAAAAGCCACCGCCAGCACGCTGAGCCCCAGGCACAGCTCCAGCCCCTCCCGCGCCTCCAAACGGTAAGCCGCCCACATTTCCGCGCGGTCCGCCGCGCGCAGATGCGGGGCCAGTTCGTCCAAATGCGCTTTACAAAGCGGTGCCAAACTAATATCATTAAAAAAGATGTTGTTCATTATTAAATTAAGGAGCATATATGATTATCTTTTTAATCATTATCGGCCTGCTTGGCATGGCCGTGCTGTACGGTATTTTCTTTTTAATCTTTAAACTGATTTGGATGCTGTTTAAAAAACAGCGCAATTTCTGGCCGCTGATTCTGGCGGGCGCGGCCACTCTGCTTGTTATTGTCGGCATGGTATGGGCCACATTTAGCACGGTGAACAGGTACATTGTCCCCCTGAGTCCCATTATTGAAGCCGCCCAGGCGCGCACAGAGCCGGTATACGGCGCAAAGGCATATACGGATCCGCGCTACGGTTTCGGGCTGACACTTTACGACGGCACCGTTTTCAGCGACTGGATAGATTTGCCCGACAACGGCCCTTCCCTGCTGGTGGGAACAGATACGAATATGTTTGTGCAGGGAGCAGACAATGACGTTACCATATATCTGCTGGTCCGTACGAAAAATACGAATAATACCGCAGGCGCACTGGAAACTGCCAGGCAATTGGCACAACAGGCCCAGCAAGCGCAGTTCAGCGGGGAAGTAGCCGTAGAAAATGTTGCCCCCGCCTATGCAGGGCCGGGCGGTACTGCGGCTATTATCACGGGTACGTTGTCTTCCGATTCCCACCCCGGGCAGGAATTGCCTTTTATGCTGCTCATTGCCAAAGAAGACAATACGCTTTACGCGCTGTTAGGGTTGGAAGAAACCCCCGGCCAGGCGGAAAAGACTTTGCGGAGTTTCCGTTTTAAAGGCCAAACGGCGCTGCCTCCTCAAAACCCGGCGGTCCCGCTGCCCGCCCCTGCCCAACCGTAAGACGTTTTTTCCCCTCAACGCGCCCGGTAATGCCGGGCGCGTTTTTTTAGCTGATACGCAGGATGACGGCCAGCAGGGTGACGGGCAGTGGGTCACTTTGCACAAAAGTCACGGAAGGGAAATAATTGTGCGAAGCGGAAAACTGCCGGATAAAATCACGCGTTTGCAAAGGCGCCGCAGAGCCATACGTCTGCGCCTCGTCATTAACCAATAAATCCAGCTTCCCTTCCCCGGCACCGATTTTGCCGCCGCGGCTGTCCATCACTTTCAGCATGACCTGCACCGGGCGGCGTTTGCGGTCCTGCACCGTCCCGTCGGAAAGCGTATAATCGGCCGGCAGGGTTTGCAAAACGGCCTCATACGCCAGCCCCACATGTGCGGTATATGCCGCCGAAGGCAGCGTAATTTTGCCGTTGCTGACCGTCAGCCCCGTCAGCGGGCTCCCGTCGGCCAGTACGCAAACGCTCTGCCCGTTTAAATGCGCCAGCCCGTCCACTTCCGTAAAAGAAACCGTACTCTTTTGGGATACGCTGCAATCCAAAAAGATTTGGTCTTCCGGCTCTTTGCTGGGCAGGCGCGGCAGCAGCCTTTCCACAAAACATTTCTCCCCGCGCCGGACCAAAAACCAGGTTTCATCGTATCCGCGCGAAGGGATGCTGCACACGCTTAAAAACTGGCCCTGCGTTTCGTGGCGCGTCCAGGCGAACAAATCTTCTTCGGCCAGGTACGTCAAAGACAAAAGCCCGCCATCGCTCATGACGCACCAGATTAAATTGTCCGGCTCCTGCTGGTAGGCCATTTCCTTGATTTCTTTGTTAAAAAACAAATGCCGCGCGCGCAGGGTCAAATCCCGCCCCGTATAAGAAGCGCTGCTGTACTGGTAAAAGAAATCCCGCAGTACGCTGCCGCGCGACTGCACATATAATGTGCGGTTGCCCACCACAATGGGCGGCACGCCGCTGGCGCCGCGTTCGCCTTCCTGGTGGATTTCTATGTTATAAGGCGTCAGCGCACCGCTGCAGCCCAGGCTCCATTCGCTGCCGGCGGTAAACAACAGCAGGCGCGAGCCGACGGCCACGGAGCTGATGGCGTTTAATTTTTTGCCGGAGAGGTTGACGCTGATGGAGTCGGAATCTTCCAGTGTGCGCAGATAACCGAAATCTTCATGTTCGCCCGTCTTGGAAAACCAGACGGTCTGCGGCTCTTTTTTGGTGCCGGCAAAACCCAAGCGGTCCTGGTAGAAAAACACGCAGCGCGGGTAACCCGCTTCGGGGCTGAAAGAACCTTCGGACCAGTCGTCGGTCCATTCGTTTTCTTCCCCGGCCTGACGCTCTATGCTGACCTGCATTTTGGTCGCACTGACATAACTTTGCAGTTTGACGATGCCTTCCTGGCTGAAGGCTTCGGCCTGCAGCACATAGCCCATTTCACCGGAAATACCCAAACAGCGCAGGCGCAAATAATGCATTTTTGCCGACAGTTCCAAACTGCCCACCGTGCTGAAATTATCCTCCCCCTGCGCTTTGGTAAAATGCTTTACCTTTTCCCAGACAGAGTTATCCTCCGACGCTTCCAGCACGATTTCCCCGTACCAGCTGCCCGTGGTGCGAAAGCTCCAGTCCCCACCTGTTTTGATAACCTTGGAGGTATCTTCATACCCCAGCGTGCCGCTTTCATACGGGCTTTCCACGCGGTGGCGCAGGGCAAACAGGGCCCCCGCCTGCCCGGGGCGGAATAAATCCGTATTGGCTTCCAGATAATATTTGGTTTCCCCCTGGCTAATGATTTCTCCGGCGTTGCAGCCGCCGCTCATGCTTTGGGTAACAACCAACACCGGGGAAGAAAGCAGCCCCGCCCGGTAATGGATAGTCAGCTGGGCGCCGTTGTAATCGCCGCCGGTGGCCTGCGGGGATTCTATGCGTATCACGCCCCCCTGGTTATAGGCCACGCATCCCGTGGCGGCATATTTATTGTTAAATGCCAGCACCACTTCGGCCACGTTAAAGCCGTAACCGCTGGGGTCATAAAACCGATCTCCCATCCAAAACGCCTGGATAAAATAATTGGGATAGCTTACGGGAAGAAAAGACAATACGGCTTTGACGCCCTCGGAAACGACGGTGCCGCTTTCGGATACCAGACGTACCTTTTTGCTCTCGTCGGTATTGGCCACCATAAACGGCCCGTCCTTTATCGTCATGTCCTGCAGGGAAAAATAACCGTCATCCGTGCGGGCCAGCTTTTTGGGACAGTAGTCCGGATGAACCAAAAAAAGCGTTTGGTCATACTGCACATAACTTAAAGAAGGCAGGTCCGTTTCCCCGTAAGGCGACGTGAGCTCGTAGGGGTCCCCGTCCGCGTCCAGCAGCGTCCCCGCCTGTGCGTGCACGCGGATATATTCGTGGCCGATTTCCAGCACATAGGCTTCTTCTTCACTGAGCACAAACGGGATCAGGCGGCAGTCCTTGTCGGCGTATTTGGCTTCCCGCACAAATGCCGTGCCCGGGCGGTTGGAAGCGCCGCCCTGCGGGTGTACAAAAAAGTTGCAGGCGGTTTTTAAAAATGCGTTTCCGCCCTCCGCCGCCGCGCGGCTGTACAAATGCGGGCTGATTTCCCCGCCGGAAAAATTGGTCTGTATGGCGTGCACGGGCATATCAGCGGGCCTCCACAAAAGCGCTGCGGCCGGCGCGTACGTCAAAGCGTTCGCTCATATTGCTGCGGCGCGCTTCCTGCAAAGCCAGGGTATACTTTTGCAGCACCTGTTGGGCCAGGGTGTTGTCCCCCGTCAGCGTAACGGCCAGATCGGCGGCCAAAGCCAAGGAGAAGGCCTTTACAAAGGCCGGGTCAAACTGGGCTTCGTCGGTAATATCCCGTGTATATTCGGCCTGCGCCTTGGACAGGCCGCAGAAAATCACGCGGGCGTGCAAATCGGCGTTAAAGGCCTCTTTAAAAGCCGCCCCGCCGCCGTGTTGGCGGTGTTCCTTGGCGAATACGCGACGCAGGAACAGGCAGTCCTGAGGGTAGGCATACATATACGGCCAGTCCGGCGCGCCGTCATCGGCCAAAAGAGAAAGGGAAGTAAAAGCATTGGCAAAGGCCCAATTATGCGTGCGCAGGACCTCTTTTTTAACTGGTTCATAAAATAAATGACAGCGGCGGGCCCTTTCATCATCTTGTGTTAAGGAGGCTAGAGGCTCCTGACCCAGCTGGGCCAGGGCCATATTACAAATATCTATTTTTGATATCATTTTTAACTCCTATTTTAATTTTTATGACGATGTCGGGAGACCAGGTAGGTTTTGGGCTGGTTATTTGAGTTTTCAGGCTCAGCGGTCACTCTCACAAATTGAGGAAGACATTAGAGAGGACATGGTCTATTATCGGCAAAAACACACATCCTTTGTGGAACGAATGAAAGCGAACAAAGAGTTTCAAAACCCCAAGATTCTTGACCAAACAGTTAGTTATTTTGGAATTGATGGGAATGGAACGCAGTTTGAGCCAGTTGCTTTTGTAATATACTTATTCTTGTAGGAAGTGTATGATCCGAAGAAGTTTTCCCCAGAAGATTATGCTAATCAGTTGTAAGGTGTTTTTCATGATTCTTGTTTTTTACAACAATTTTGTATAACAGAAAAGAACAGA